>JAKSLZ010000040.1 GCA_024400935.1 Muribaculaceae bacterium
CGGTGAGGCCGTGGAACATGTAGAGCGGTCCCATCCACTCCGAGTCACGCTTAGCCAGATAGTCGTTGACAGTGACAACGTGAACGCCGTTGCCTGTGAGTGCGTTGAGGAACACGGGGAGAGTAGCCACGAGGGTCTTACCTTCACCGGTAGCCATCTCGGCAATCTTGCCCTGGTGGAGCACTGTACCGCCAATGAGCTGTACGTCGTAGTGCACCATGTTCCACACTGTCTCGTTGCCGCCGGCAATCCAGTGGTTAGTGTAGATGGCCTTGTCGCCCTCGATGGTCACGAAGTCGCGTCCCTGTGCACACAGGTCGCGGTCCATCTGTGTAGCTGTAACCTCTACTGTCTCGTTCTCGGCAAAGCGCTTGGCTGTTACCTTCATGATTGAGAATACCTGGGGCAGCACGTCGTTGAGCTCGTCCTCGAGGATGTCGAGGATTTCTTTCTCGATCTTGTCGATGCGTTCCCACAGAGGCTCGCGCTTCTCGTAGTCGAGAGTCTCGATCTCGGCCTTGATGGCAGCGATTTCTTCACGTTTTTCCTTCACGGCGTCTTGCAGTCGCTGGCGAATGTCAGTGGTGCGCTGGCGCAGTTCATCGTTGGTCATGGCTTCAATCTCGGGATATGCAGCCTTGATTTTGTCTACGATGGGCAGGAGTTTTTTCAAGTCGCGGTCCGACTTGTTACCAAATAATTTCTTGATTAGGTCACTTAGTCCCATATGCTATGTATTTTTATTTTTTTTATTTGCTGTACAATAATCCACAAAGTTACGCATTTTTCCTGAGAAATGCAGTGTGTGGCAGTGGATTTTTGCACCTGGTTGCTTCTATTAATTAAGTTGAGGCAGTTTTGAGAGATGTTTTGGGTGGATTTTTGGCATATAAAGAGGGTGAAGCGAGCTCCGCGCCCTGGCTGGATGCCAATATAAACGAGCCAAAACTGACTCAAAAGCGGTTTAAATAAAATCAACCACTTTGTTATTTTTGATTGTCTCGCAAGTGGGGTAATGCACGCAACACGGGGATGAGCATGAGCGGGAAAAACGCTACGTTTGCCACCTGTGGCAGCATTGGCCACGCGATCAATGTGCAAGCTATCACCGCCGCATTGGTTGTGTGGTAGATCTTGAGCGCCTTGCGAGTGCGCTCACTCCACATGAGTGCCAGGGGGATGAGGTAGAAGGGGTTGACCCACAATGCGTTGAAGTTGGGGCTAGTGGCTTCTCTCACTGACACAAACATGAGGAAGAAGATGATTGCTCCTGCCATGGAGTAGACTGTGCATATACCGAAGTCGAGCCAGCGTGTCACGGTGTGGCGTCGCAGGTCGCGCAGGGTAATGCCCACGGTCAGCGCCAGCAAGGCGATGGCCGCAGTGAGGGGATGCATATACCAGGGAGTGGGGGGCATGACGGTGCCTTCTTCGCTGCCGTCGACCACCACGTCACGCCTCTTGACCAGCGGCACACGGTGGCCGTCGCGGTCTACTGTGGTGCTGTCGAGAGCGTTCATGAGCACCATGGGGATGAACATCTGCTGGCGCAGGTCTAACGGCTTGTCGAGGTCTGAGCCCAGGACAAGGTCGATGCCAAACTGCTCCCACGGGTAGTTGCGCGTGTAGTGTGACATCATGTCACGATAGGTGACATTTTGTGTAGATGCCGGATAGTGCAGCACACCTGCCGTTGCCATCTCTATGATGTCGCGCGGGCGAGTGGAACAGTTGTCTCCCAGATATTTATATTGATATTTGCGGTTCTCGGGACGGGCGTTGTTGAGGAGGAAGTCACGCACTTTGACAGCCTGGCTGGGTGTGAGGTTGAGCTCCTGCTCTATCATGCGCCGGCCCTGCATGCCCATTGTGGCATAGGCCGGTGGCACTGCCACGCACATGTAGTCGGCATTGCCCTTCACAAAGCGGTAAGTGAATCCGGGCTCGTCAAAGTCAAAAACGCCATAGTTGAAGTACCAGTCATTACCATCCCATGTGACCCTTATCTCGCTGTGACCGTAGATGGAAAATACCTCACTACCAGGGTAGAAGGTTACCAGCTTGACCGTGACCGAGTCGTTTTGCGCCTGCACCGCCTGGGTGGTCAGGGCAATGGTCATGAGCAGGAATATGTAATTAAACTGTTTCATTCTGTTTTTTTAAGTGCAAATTCCGTGCCAGCCGGGTCGTGCGTGGCCCACATTCAAAAACGAAGTGCGAAAATCTGGTATGATCTGTGCTGGGGGCTATTGACACATAAAACCACAGATTAAACAGAGGTTAGGGAATTATATTTCAGATTAAACAGATTGCTTTTGTTGCTTTTTGGGTAGATTTGCATTAGTGCCACAATCTGTTTAATCTCGTCAAGAATTCCCTAATGAAATAATTTATCTGTGCAATCTGTTGTTTTATTCATACAGGAGGACACAGAGGTGTGCAATTAAACTAACCACAGATTAAACAGAGGTTAGGGAATTATATTTCAGATTAAACAGATTGCTTTTGTTACCTTTGGGTGGATTTGCATTAGTGCCACAATCTGTTAGTGCCACAATCTGTTTAATCTCGTCAAAAATTCCCTAATGAAACAAATTATCTGTGCAATCTGTTGTTTTATTCATACAGGACACTGAGATGACTTTGTCTTTTAGTTATTTTTTTTGAACTCTGTGGGAGATGGACTTGTCGTCATCTTCATTTTGAAACTTGAGTCGTGCGTGCACGAGCGATATTAGTGTTTTTTTAGATTAGGTTTTGATAAGTGGGCAAAAATGACTAATTTTGTGGCAATAAAAGACATTGAGCGGGTTATGTTTTCAGTAGCCTGCCTTTATAAGTGACAATGTGTGCCCAATGATGTCTTGCTTAACGATATCGTTGTATCATGTTGATTGCTGTAATAAATATCCCCCTCTCAGGGTTAAAGAAAAACAAAAATATCGATTAATGAAACGAGTTGGCATTGGCTTGATGATAGCCTTGGTGTGCACTGTGGCGGCAGTTGTGTTCAACATGTGCACCGGAGATGATGACATTGTAATCAATGAAGTGATGGCTTCAAACAAGACAGGACTGCTGGCTGCCGACGGTAAGCAGCACGACTGGATTGAAATCCACAACAACACGGCTCACTCCATAGGCCTCAAGGGATATAAGCTTGAGAAAGACTCGGGCAAGGTGAGCTGGGAGTTTCCTGACGTCAAGATCGAGGCCGACGGTTATTTGCTGGTATATGCCACTAAAGACAACCTCAAGGACCAGCTGCATTGCGACTTCAAGCTCTCGGCTAAGGGCGACTCGGTACAGCTGGTGAGCCCTTATGGCTCAGTGCTGAGCACAGCGGTCTATAACAAACTCAAGGACGACCAGTCGCTCAAGCGCACTGACGGCGGCAATTATAAGAAGACCTACAAGGTGACTCCGGGCATGAAGAATGACGACGACGAGTATGAACTGTATCTGGGCATGCTCGAGAAACAGGTGAGCGGTCCGCTGCGCATTTGGGAGTATATGAGCAAGAACCACGATCTGCTCAAGGTCGAGGGCAAGCCTTACCACTGGGTGGAAATCAAGAATGTGTCTAACCAGCCTGTTGACCTCGCTTCTTATAGTCTCACCAATGACATGGACGAGCCTGCCAAGCTGGCATTGCCCGCCCAGCGACTCGCTCCCGGACAGGTCACCGTGGTGGTCGACAAGGAGAAGAAACTCAAGGGACAGAGCGTAGTGCTCACCGACGGCAAGAAGTTTCTTGACGGCGTGTGCGGCGGCGAGACCTATTGCGGTGTGTCTATAGGACGCAAGCAGGGTGGCAACCGTTTCTTGTTCTTCGGTACACCCACACCCGGTGCCGAGAACACCTCGACCGGCTATGAGAAGATAAACAAGAAGCCAGAGTTTGAGACCAAGCCCGGCATCTACAAGGAAAAAGAAATATATGTCTCTATCGACACCCATGGCAAGACTGTGCACTACACCCTCGACGGCAGCCTGCCCACAACGGCATCGCCCGTTTATAAGGACAGCATCAAGCTCACTGCTACCACAGTGATCAAGGCTATCACTACCGACAGCGCACGCCTGGTGAGCCCCATGGCCACAGCCACCTATCTCATCAACGAGAAACACACGTTGCCGGTGGTGAGCGTGACTATGGACGAGAAGGACCTCTATGACGAGAACACCGGCATCTATGCCATGGGCCACGGTGCTGCGGCCGAGAAACCCTATCGCGGTGCCAACTTCTGGATGCCATGGGAGAAACGTGCCCATGTGGAGTTCTTTGACGGCAAGGAAGGATTCTCGCATGACTGCGGCATCAAGATCTTCGGTGCCTATAGCCGTGCACGTCCCAAGAAGTCATTCCAAATCAAGTTCCGCGACCGCTATGACAACGCCTCTCTCGACTATGACCTCTATGACCGCGGCAAGACTGACCACGTCAAGTCATTTGTGCTACGTTCGGGCTCGCAGGACGACAAGGGCGTGATGGTGCGTGACGAGTTCTTCACCACACTCATGGCCGAGCACAGCCCCACACTGCACGTGCAGGCTCACCGTGCCGTGGTGATGTATCTCAACGGTAAGTTCTTTGGCGTTTACTACATCCGTGAGAAGATCAACGAGGAGTTTGTGGCTAACCATCTCAACGTGCCCGACAAGAGTGTGACACTGCTTGTAGCCACCGGCGCGGTCGAGTATGGCAGCAACGAGGAATATCGCAAGCTTGAGCAATATGCAAGCTCACACGACATGCGCGACCCCGAGGCTTATAAGTACATGGCTTCGCAAATTGACTTTAACAGTCTCATCGACTATAAGATAGGCGAGTACTACAGCGGTAACTGCGACGTGGGCAACATACGCTACTTCAAGTCGAGCGACCCCAGCTGCAACAACAAGTGGCACTGGCTCTTCTATGACCTCGACTGGGCATTCTACTACTACACACCGCCACACTTCTACCTCAGCGAGAACGCCACACGTGCCAGCGGTCCCATCAAGCCCTACAACCTGTTTGTGGGCAAGCTGCTGCACAATCCACAGTTCCGCCAGCTCTTCTTTGAGCGCTGGGCTTATCATTACAAGAACACTATCTCGCCCGACAATGCCCTCAAGGTGTTTGACAGGATGATCAACCGCATCAAGCCCGAGATGCAGCGCAACTGCGAGCAGTGGCCACAGATGACCTACAAGCACTGGGAAGACAACATCGAGAAGTTCCGTGCCAAGATTAAAGAACGTCCTGCCAAGCTGCAGGAGGAACTCATCCGGGAAATGAATGTCACCGAGGCCGAGCGCCAAAAGTACTTCAAGTAACCCCGCCAGAACAGGCAAGCTACCTGCCGGCAGTCGTAAAAATACAGAATTGCTTGTCACCACAAAGTGGGAATTTGGCAAAAGCCATAAAAACATCCCACCAGTGGTAACGCAGTAACAGTAACACCTTAAAGTGTTATAATAGACTAATATCTAGTGTATTATAAAGCTTTAAGGTGTTGCTTTTTGTATCCTCATGTTATCAAAATGTGCATCAGCCCTTTGCCCGGTCACGGGCAATAATGTAGTGACGATACCCCCGTGTCGTCCGTATGGTCGGAACGAGCATGGTTTGGGGCAAGCTACTGTGTTACAGCGCCCTGCGGTCGCTACGGACGACACAGGGGTGTCGTCCCTACCTGCTGCCCGTAACCGGGCAAAACGTTGCTTTAGCTTTTTTTTGCGACCTCTCAGAGTGTCACTACCCTTTATGTACACCACTCTACTGCAGCCTTGATTAAGAATATATTATCAGTGTCTGCGGCGCGCTGTAAGCGCAATGTTGCAACTAGCCCAGGGCAACGCCCTGGGTGACAAAAGGTAGCGTCAATGCGCCCTGTAAGGGCAAAAGCATTGTTATCTAGCAAAAACGCATTTGTGACACCCTCTTGCCGGGATGATTCCACCCTGGTAACATGGTAACAGTAACACTGTAAAATATTATAATACATTGTAAATCAATATGTTGTAGTGGTTTAGGGTGTTACTGTTACCTCTGTTGGTGGGTAGTAACTTATAGATTTGCAAGATGTTAGTGGGTGTTGTCCCTTTGTGATAGGGATGTTGGGTGTTGCAAATTGTATGTGTGGGATAATAATGCTTTTGCCCTTACAGGGCGCATTGGGTTGTCGCTCGTTACCCAGGGCAACGCCCTGGGTGACAAAAGGTAGCGTCAATGCGCCCTGTAAGGGCAAAAGCATTGTTATCTAGCAAAAACGCATTTTGTGACACCCTCTTGCCGGGATGATTCCACCTCGGTAACGCAGTAACAGTAACACCATAAAATGTTGCAATATATTGTAAACCAATGTATTGTGGTGGTATAGAGTGTTACTGTTACCTCTGTTGGCGGGTAGTAACTTATAGATTTGCAAGATGTTAGCGGGTGTTGTCCCTTTGTGATATGGACGTTGGGCGTTGCAAATTGTATGTGTGGTATAACAAAGCTTTTGCCCTTACAGGGCGCATTGGGTTGTCGCTCGTTACCCAGGGCGTTGCCCTGGGCTAGTTGCTCCACTGCGCTTACAGCGCGCCGAGGACGTTTGCATTGTGACACGGCACACTACCTGCTGCCCGTAACCGGGCAAGCAGCAACTGCCTACATCAGCACTGGAACTTCTAGCAAACACTCCTTCAGCACCAGAACTTCTTGCAGATTCTCCACCACTACAAGGAAACTTCTTGCAGACTCTCCATCAGCACTGTAAATTTCTTGCAGATTATTTTTTTTGCAGATACTGTATAAAGTTATAATCATAAGCGTAGCTTATGTTATAATGTAGTTATGCTCTCCAATGTTATATATATATGTATATATACCCTGGAGTACGGTGTCTTAAAGAATGTACTGCAAAATTACTACATTTGAACCCTAACCGATACATTAACCAGGCAAACGCCTACTCCTAAGTATATAACCACTAATGCTGGTAACACGGTAACAGTAACACTATAAACGGTTACAACACGCTATGGCATAAGGTGATATGTAACTTTTGGGTGTTACTGTCACTTGTAAAAGCACATCAATGAGATGCTCCCTGTATGGTTTAGGTCAAAAACAAAAAGTAACACATTGAATTGTTGTAATATACTATTACATAGTTTGTTATGTAATTTGTTTGTGTTACTGTTACCTGTATCTAGGGTATTTTAGTTTAGGGTTGGTTGCTGCCGCGAGTTCTAGTAGCATGCTACTTGTTTTGCTCACCCTTTTTCTTAGCCTCTTCTTTAGCCTTCCTTTCTGCAGCTCTCCTTTCGGCTTCAGCCTTCTTGCGAGCGGTCTCTTCCTTAGCGAGCTGCTGTCTGTAAGCCTCTTCCTGAGCTAACTGAGCCTCGCGCTGTTTTCTCTCTGCTTCAGCCTTAGCCTTGGCTTCAGCTTCAGCCTTAGCTCTAGCCTTAGCTTCGGCCTCGGCCTTAGCCCTAGCTTCAGCTTCCTTCTGAGCCTTTTCGGCAGCTATTCTCTTAGCTTCAGCCTCTGCTTTAGCTTTAGCTTCAGCCTCCTCGATAGCCTTCTTGGCCTCAGCGGGAACACACTTCACAGCAATCTTGAACTTAGATGCTACGGGGGCGCCATTCTTGTAGGCAGGTGTCCAGCCTGTCAAGTTCTGCACTTCTTCCAGTGCTATCTGGTCAAATTCTTTGCTCTTTGACTTGCCTGTTACCTTGGCGCTGGAGATTTGACCTTCGCTGTTTACGATTACCTCAACATCGGTCTTGAGTTCCTTGTTGAACAACTTGCTATCGTTGAGCACCTGCTCGGGACAATTGATTGTCTTGCGGATGCGTGAATTGTATTTATCACTCCTGTGAGTAGCTTTGTTGTCAACCTTGTTGTCGCCCCAAACCTTGCCTGAAACGGGGGTGTTGATGGGTTTTGAGGGATTATATGTAACAGGTTTAGTTGTTACATTGGTGTTTTCGTTGCCCTCTTTGGGAGTCTCAATTGTTGTGCCACCATTACCACCGCCAGTCTCTACAGGGGGAACTACAACGGGTGGTTCTTCAACATAGCCTACTACCATAACCTCGCGCAGGTATTCGATTTCCTCGTCGGTGATGCCACTAGCCTTCCAGTACTTCTCAAAGCATGTGGTGAGGTCGTCGCCTGCGTCACCCTGCTTGAGCATGAAGGGGATCATCTTGTAGAAGCCCGTGTGGCTGCGGGGACGATTAAAGCCGGCAAAGCATGACAGCTCATAGTCACGGCACAGGTCGGGACCGTTCATACCCAGCAGACCGCCAATGAGGAAGCTGAGTGTACCGCAACGGTCGCAGCCATTGTCACAATACCAGTTTACCACCTTATTTTGCTTGAGTTGGCCGATGAGCCAACGCAGGTCGTCAACATATGCCTGACGGTACTTGTTGTCGGCCAGAGTACTAATGTAGCTGCTGCTAGCAATCTTTTGGAATGCAACTTTTTGGCTTAGAGGGGAAGATGTAATAGTGCTTTCGCCGCGCAGGTCGAGCTGGGCACCAATGTGGAGGTTGTCCTTGAAATCGTGGATGCCTTCCTTGGTCACGTTTTCACAGCTCTCGCTGCGGTACATCACGCCATATCTCAGGTAGAAGCCCTCGCCCAGCGATGAGCTCCAGCCACCCATGTCGCGCACGTTGCGCACGCCGTCAACACGTATCATACGCACCTGACCGGTGGTCTTGTAATTGCCGCTGGTGAGGAGCTTGGTTTCACCACTTGCAGTGATTTCCTGAATCTTATAATAGTAATCCAGACCGGGCAAGTTGTTGCTGATTGTATAAGTGTTGGTTTTTCCCTTGGGGAAGAATGTGCTGGCGTCTCTGTAGTCCTCATAGTTGCTCACTGTGATGACAATCTTGCTGCCTGCACTGGTGGGAGTCCATGACACTTTCATGCCGGCAGGTTGTGATATGTTGAAGTCCCACTTGCTCTGGTCGGCATATTTATTGACCACTGACATGGTGTAATCATTGTTAGTGTCATAGGTGCGGTCGTCGAGGAATGCCTGGACTGCTTCATTTTCAATGTTAACGAGTCCTCCATTGCCTCTGAAGTCTGGAATAGCGCGGGCACTTACTTTGAAGTAGATTACCGGGGGGAGTGTGGCATATCCCTCGGCTCTATGGTTCCATGTGATGGTTTTATTGCCTGGTGATACAATGTTTCCTACATCGCCTGTGACATATCGCAGTGCTTGAGAGTAAGTCTTGCCGCCATCGATGCTCACATGCAGCGAAATCGTGCTTCGCTGGGCCAGTGTGTAGGTGATGACGGTATTATAGCTACTTTCTCGTTTTGATGATACACCAGTGACATTTTGGGCCACGGCTATGGCGGCCCATAGGGTCAAGGCTAATGTGAGGAATAATTGTCTCATGAGTTACTGGAGATTATTGGTTGTCGTAGTCTTGGGCCTCTTCGGCATCAAAGTCTATCATGCGCATGATGAAGTAGTCCAGGTCGTCGCGTGATATGCCCACTTGTTTTTCCCAATACTTGTAGAAGCAGTGTGCCAGGTCATCACCGGGGTCTCCGCAGGTCTTGATGTAGCTGATGAGGCTCTTGATCTTGACGCGCTTGCGGTCGTGGCCCGAGAAACACGACAGCTCGTAGGTGTTGAGCTTTACAGGTCGTTTTGTTTGGTTGAAATGGCTCAGCGGTAAATACACACGACTAGTGTTTGCTTCATACTCGTTTTCTTCTGGTTGTTAAATCAACTTATGAAAAGTTATTTATTAATTTACGCTCTGTTTTGGTTTTATCGCCATTATAGTTGTGATGAATAACCCGAAGTTTGTATTCCCAGCGGTTTTTTCTTGAATTAATTTTAGGCTCAGTTACAACATCATAAAAAATAAACTCGTTTTTTAAGAAGCGAGGCTCTCTATGTGTCCAGTATCTATAATCAGTCCACGACAACGACGACTTGTTAACCTTTATCAGACCATCAGCTTGATGTGCTCCGCCTAGATTGACAAACAGCAGTATCGACTTGCCGTCAGGACACACGACGAAATGTTTTACCGACTGCCATCCATATTCGCCAATAATTGTTGTGTTGCCTGTATTTGTGTCATATACTGCGAGGACTTGATTAGAAACCCCGTCAACTGTAAGGAAGAAAATGCGGCCAAGTGTAGCATCCTTGTCAATCACTTTACATCCTCTAGGCAAATTACCCAGATACTTGTCCAGCTTTGTAGTCTTATTGTTTGGTTTGTCAACAATTGTACCCTTTGTACTTTGTGCAAACGCCATCAACGGTAGCATTATTAGAGCTACAAACAATAATTTTTTTATCATAATTTTAGGTTTTGTGAAGTTAAATATTTGATTATATGAAAATTAGTATTAATAATAGGGGCTATTCTTCGTAGTCTTGGGCCTCTTCGGCATCAAAGTCTATTATGCGCATGATGAAGTAGTCCAGGTCGTCGCGTGAAATGCCCACTTGTTTTTCCCAATACTTGTAGAAGCAGTGTGCCAGGTCATCGCCGGGGTCACCGCAGGTCTTGATGTAGCTGATGAGGCTCTTGATCTTGACGCGCTTGCGGTCGTGGCCCGAGAAACACGACAGCTCATAGTCACGTCCCAGGTCGGTCTCGTTCATGCCCAGCAGTCCGCCTATGAGGAAGCTCACCGTGCCGCAGCGGTCACAGCCTATGGCGCAGTGCCAGTCGATACCCTGGGGGCTGTCGCCCTCGTTGCGCAGGAGTTCAAGTATCCACATCAGGTCGTCCTTGAGTTTGTCCTTTTGTTGCTTTATCAAGACGTTGTAGCCGCTGTGGCTGCACTGGCGGAATGCCGCTTGCTTGCCCAGGGCTGAGAATTTGAGCTTAGACTCGCCGCGCAGGTCGAGCTCGGCGTCAATGTTGAGGTTGTCCACCAGGTCATGTCGTCCGGCATCGGTGAGGCGGTCCAGGTTGCCGCTGCGGTATAGGATGCCATACTTGATGCTGCCTCCCCATAGCGATGGCCATCCGCCCATGTCGCGCATGTTGCGTGCACCGCGGGCCTGAATCATGCGCACCTGTCCCACGGCCTTGAACTTGCCCTGGGTGAGGGTGGTCGTGGTGTTGTCGGTGTTTATTTGGTCCACCTTATAATAATAGGTGTGGCCGGGTGTGGAGTTGCGTATGATGTAGCTGTTGTCCTTCACGCTGGGATAGAAAGTATAGGCGTCGCTGTAGTCGTTATATTCGCTCACAGCGATGCATATCTGCTTGACCTGGCTGGCAGGCACGGTGAGTGTCCAGCTCACGGTCTTGCCGGCAGGCCAGTCGAGGTTGTTGCCATATTTCAGGTATTTGTCTATGATGCTGACGCTGAAATCGGTCTTGGTGTCATATGTGTTGTCTTCCATGTAGGCTTTGAGCCCGGGATTCATGACGTTGACGACTTCGATATTATCTTGTGCCCATGTCAGGCATGACGTGATAATAAAGATCGATAATAATAATTTCTTCATGTGAACTATTGTTTGTTAGTGTTTTGTTGCGCAATATTAAAATTGATGCCGTAGTTTTTGAAACAGAGTGCAAATTTACATCATCTTTCTCTATCACACAAGTTAAAAATACTTGCAAGACGTTATTATACAGCCTCTCGTGCAAGCGAGGGCGCTCAATTGGCCGTCTTCCACTTGCGGGTTATTGCTTGAAGCAGTCGGGCACCTCGATGGTAAACTCCCAGTTGCCCAGCTCGGTCATGAAACTGTCCAAGAAGTTGGCCATGAAGTCTATGAGTTCAATGTCGTCAAGCGAGTCGATATAGTCAGAGAGCCAATCTTCAAAGTAGACGCGGTTGTCTTCCTGGCGCATCATCAGCGCCATGTCAGGGTCATCGTCATAGAGGTCGTTGTTGAGTCCTGCGTCAAACTGGAACAGCCCTGCATCCCAGCAGCGTTGCATCGCGTCATCTATGTTGTAGCCCAGGCGGTCCTCATAGTAGAAGGTGCGCAGATAGTGGGCCTCTACGGCCACAGTTGTTGCCTGCTGGCAAGCATTGTACAGGATGTCATAGATGTGTGGCATCTCGTGCTCCAGGTCTAGCTCGGCCACGTCGATGGTGCCGCAGGCCTCAATGGCCGACTCCAGCATAGCGATGTGCTTGTCGCTGAGTTCGACCACTGTGGTTCCTGCAACGCAGTTGCCGTCAGGCAAAAAAGCGGTAGATGATATGTCGTACAGTGCCATCAGGCTGTATTTATCTCAAGTCGAGGTTTACTACGATATATGTCTTGCTGCCTAGGCCTATCTTCTCGGCATAGTCAGTGATATAGGTGCCGTGCTGGCGGTTGATGCGGTTGATGAGGGGCTTGTTGTCGTCGCCCTTGCTGCCCTTGTAGTTGAACACCATGTCGAGGCAAGCCTGGTCCAGAGCCACGGGGTCGAGGCTGGCCATGATGCCCATGTCCTTGAGCTTGGGCTCCTCAGGTGTGCCGTCGCAGTCGCAGTCCACGCTCATGTTATTGAGCACGCTGATGTAGAGCACGTGTCCCTTCATGTAGTTGTGCACAGCCTGAGCTGCAGCTGCCATGCTCTCGAGGAAGAGGTCCTGGGTGGGACCGGCTGCAAGATACTCCTTGCTCCATGCCAGCGACAGGTCGTCGGTCTTGCCGGCAGTGTGGATATAGGCCTTGCCCTGGCTTGATGCCACGCCTATGGAAGCGTTCTTGAGCACACCGCCAAATCCGCCCATGGCGTGACCCTTGAAGTGTGCCAGGTTGATCATGAAGTCATAGTTGGCGAGGTGGTCGCCCACGATGTCATATTTGAGGTGAGTCTTGTCCTGCATGGGGATGCGCATCTGGCCATACTCGTCCATGATGTCGACTGCGGCAATGCTGTCAAAGCCGTGCTCATGGATGGTCTGCCAGTGTTTCTTGACGTCCTGGCGTGTGCCGCCATAGGCTGTGTTGCACTCCACGATGGTGCCGTTGACCTCTTCAACCAGGTCCTTGATGAGGGTGGGTTTGAGATAGTGGTTGTTACCGCCCTCGCCGGTGCTGATCTTTACTGCCACGCGGCCTGTAGCCTCAACGCCCAGCGCCTTGTAGACGCGCACGAGTCCCTCGGGAGAGATGTCGCGGGTGAAGTAGACCAGTGGAGTAGCCTGCTGTGCCATTGCGGCTACCGAAGTGAGCAACATTGTTGCTGAAAAGATAAGTTTCTTAATCATAGTTGTGATGTATTAAGTTAAAATGCAATCATGTTTGAGAGTTCCCTTGTCTAGGGGGTGATGTGTGGCTCGGGGTCGAGCGTATTGTGTCCCTGACGCAGTTCGAAGTGCAGGGTGGGAACACGTGTGAGCGGATGGGTGGCCACTTCGCCTAGGGCCTGGCCGGCAACCACTTGCTGCCCTTCCTTGACCGAGAGTGTGGAGAGACCGCCATACACGGTTATGTAGTCGCCGTGCCGCACCATCACCACGCATGACTTCATGTCGGTGTTGTAGACACCAGTCACAGTGCCGTCGGCCACGCTCTGAGCGCACGAACCAGCGCTGCAGGCCAGGTCTATGCCGTTGTTGCTGGTCCACACATGCGCCAGGGTGGGGTGGTGCTGCCTGCCGTAGTGCCCGGTGACGGTGTAGTGGCCGTTCACAGGGTTGGGCAGCTTGCCGTCTAGCAGGTTCTTGGCATTGTCGGGCACGATGTCCTGCGGGTTGCGTGTGGCGGCAGTGATGTTGTCGAGCTGCATTGCCAGCTTGTCGGCCTGTGCACGTTTCTCGTTGACCACGGCTGTGAGCTGTGTAGCCTGTGTGCCCAGTGACGCTATGTACTGCTCCTCCTGGTCGAGTCGCGTTTGCAACGCTATGCGGGTGGCATTGCAGTGGTCCAGGCTGGCCTGCTTGATTGTGCCAAGCTTCTTGAGCCGTTGCTGCTGGTCCTTGTACTTGTGCACTGTTGCAGCCAGAGTGTTGCTGCGTTCCTCGCGCCAGCGTGCCAGTTGGCGCAGATAGCTGGCACGTTGCCAAGCCTGCGACAACGATGCGGCCGAGAAGATGTAGGCCAGGCGGTCATAGGCGCTGGAGTGCGCATTGAGGTTGCGCACCACCTGGGCATATTGTCCACGCAGCTGAGCCAGCTGCCACTGGTGGCGGTTGATGGAGTCGCTGATGATGCGCTGCTGCTTGTTGATGTTGTCGAGCTGAGCCTCAAGGTGCACCACGTTGTGCTCCTGTTCCTGTATCAATGACGTTATCTCGTCAAGATTGCGCGTAGCCTCCTCCAGCGACGGCCCGGGAGCCCCGCCGGTTGCGGCCTGTGCTTGCAATGCCGCTATGGTTGCCAGTGCTACAAATATCTTGATGAGACAGTTCACGGTGTAGCGGGTTAGTCAGTGCCAAGGGCTGAGAAGAGGCTGCGTGCGTCCACCTGCTTGTAGTTAGTTGGCAATGACACGTCGGCCTTGATGTCCTTGTTCCATGTGATGTTGTTGTAGTCGAGCTGTATGCTCATGTCCTTGCCCTTGATGGTGCCGGCGATGGTGAACGAGTGAGCCACGTTGCCTGCAGCGGTAGACTTCACGTCGCTGTAGTTGACGCTGTAAGTTGTGCTCTGGGCGCCTTCGGGCACCACGGTGAGCGCGAGAATGTGGCTGTCCTGGTCAAAGGTAAACTCATAAGCGAATCCCTTGGGCTGCTTGAGCGGAGTCATGTTGTACTTGCCGTCCTTGGTGGTGACGTTTGCCATGGCGATGTGCGATTTGTCATAAGTGCCCTCGCCCAGGATGAACGCACGACCCAGGAAGATATCCTGCAGGGTGCTCACTGTTGCGGGGAGCCCGTTAGTGAACATCGACACATTCTCGGCGATGTACTGGCGGTGAACCTTGTCGATCACATATACAGAGTCGCCGGTGAAGATGAGCTTGCCCACCTCGATGCCCAGTACAGGTCGCAGCGAGATGCAGATGAGCTTGTCGCGCTCCATGCGCACATTGACGCTGCTTGAAAACATCTTGCTGCCTCCCATGTGGAACGTGCCTCCGGTTTGCATCGTGGTCCAGTTCTGGAATGTGGATGTGATGGCCTTCTGTGCGTCCTTGCTGCTGGCGGGAGCTGCCGCAGTGTTACCTGCGGCGATGGTAGTGCCTGGGGTGTTGTTGCCGTCGGCCACCTTCTTGGTGGTGCCGCATGCAGTGAGAGCAATCAGTGCCACTGCTATTGCCATGATGTTGTAGTGTTTCATTCCTCTAAGTATGTTTTTTGGTTTATTTTCTTCTCCAGGAGTTTGTTGTCCGGGTCTTTTTCAAGTGCAATTTTCCACTGCTCGATGGCTTGCTCCACCTCGCCGCTCATAAACAGGATGTCGCCATAGTGTTCATACACCTCGCCGCTGTGGGTGTCATCGTTGTCGATGGCCCTCCTGATGTAGAGCAACGCCATGGTGTAGTCTTTCTTCTTGAAGTAAATCCAGGCGTAGGTATCGAGATAGGTAGCGCTGTTGGGCGAGGACTTCACTGCGAGTCCAGCCATGCGCTCGGCCTTGTCCAGATCTTTGCCGTCGAGCGAGAGGAAGTAGGCATAGTTGTTCATGATGCCCACGTTGCTGGGGTTGAGCTCAATTGATTCCTCGTAATATTTGTAGGCCATCTCGTTCTGCCCTAGCTCATGGTACACATCGCCCATGCCGCCCTTGATGTCGCTCAGCGTCATCACCTCGGTGCTGTCGGCCTTGGCGAGAGCGGTGTTGTAGGTCTCCAGGGCCTTGTCATACTGCTTCATCTGGTAGTAGCTCGACGCGATGTACAGGTACAGGGCCTGGCTGTCGGGGTTGTACTCGAGAGCCTTGTCCGCGGTCTTGATGGCTGACTGGAAGTCTTCGTTCATCATCTGCACAACCATGAGCTGGCGCCATCCGTCGGCATCGGTGGGGTTGAGGTCGAGCATATATTGCAGCTGCTCGGCAGCCTGCTTGTAGTCTTGCTTGTACATGAGGTATTCGCTGTACATCTCGTGCACACCGGCTTCGTGCGGGTGCTGCCTGATGAGTACGGTGAACAGCGTGTCGGCACGACCGCTTGAGTCGCGGCTCTGTATCATGTCTTTGACTGAGCTCACCAGCAGCTGCATCTTGTCCTCTATATCCAGGTTCTCGTTGATGAGTGCCTGGTGCAGCTGCCGCTCATACTGTGCCGAGTCGCCGTTGAGCATGTAGTACTGGGCCTTGGCCAGATAGGTGTAGCCGTTGTCGGGCTCGGCCTGCTGTGCCAGGTCAAGGTAGTGGATGGCGCTGTCGGGCATGCCAAACTGTTGCATGATGCTGCCCATGGTGATGTTATACTCGGCATTGCGCGGTGCGGTAGCCAGCAGAGCACGCATCTCGTTGATGGCTCCTAAGGTGTCCTTGAGTGCCACATAGTTTGAGAGCTTCTTGGAGGTGATGGGCAGGTTCTTGCCATGGATGGCCTCGATGGAGTCATACACGGCTGTAGACGATGCAAAGTCGCCCACGCGTGCATAAGCATCGGCCAGTCGCGACTGCAACTCAATGCGGTAGGGGTTGCGGTCGCTCAGGGTCTTGATGGCCTTGAGTCCGTCGCCGGGATTGCCCAGCATCATGCAGGCGTCGCTGTAGAATGTTGTCTCATACATGTCGTTGGGGCACGCCTCATAGTGCTCCTTCATCAGCTCCAGCGCCCTGTTGGCCTGGGTGCGTGTGATGTTGGGCATCGACAGTATGGCAAATCCCAGGTAGAACGAGTAAGTGGAATTAGTGGGGTTGAGCTGGTGTGCCCTCTCGATAAGGTCATAGTAGGCATCCTCCTGCTCTCGCGACTTCTCGTTCTGGGCTTCAAGGAAATAATACTCGGCCTTGCGACGGTCGGCGTCGGTGACGGTGGGAGTATCCTTGTCGCTCGACATCATCATGGGAGCCGCCATGACCACCATGACTGCAAGGGGTAAAATATTACGGATGAATTTTTTCATTGTCGTTAAATGGGTGGTGTGATGTGTTGTCATTTTGTTCCGGTATGGCCAAAGCCACCTTCTCCGCGTTCACTGTCGTCCAGAGTCTCTACGGGCATCCACTGCACGGTCTCGTGGCGTGCAACCACCAGCTGGCAAATGCGCTCACCGTTTTCGATGGTCTGCGGTTCGTTGCCCAGGTTGGCAAGGATAACGCACACCTCTCCGCGGTAGTCGGCATCGATGGTGCCTGGCGAGTTGAGCACTGTGAGTCCTCGTTTCAGCGCCAGTCCGCTGCGAGGACGCACCTGGCATTCATATCCCTCGGGCAGTTGCATGTAGATGCCAGTGTGCACCAGCGCGCGCTCCAGCGGTTGCAGTGTGAGTGGCTCTTCGAGCCATGCTCGCAGGTCCATGCCCGCGCTTTGTGGAGTGCTGTATTGGGGCAGTGCGTGCGGCCCCTTGTTAACTATCTTGACTTTCATAATTGTTCTAAGTTTAATATACAACCTACAAAGATAATGAAAAAGCGCGAATATGAGAGAATTCGCGCAGTATGTTTTGAAAATTTAAGATTTGCCCACTCTTGCTGTAAGCATACAGCAATGGGGATTATCTCGCGCAGATCCCGCAGAACTCGCGGAATTATTGAAGAAATTAAAATGATTTTTTTCTGGCTAATAAGAACATAAAGTCTCAAAAAAAGTTTTTTTAATGTTTTTCTAGTCAGAAAAAATACCCCATTGGTTTATAGTTACTTCCCGGCCAATATGCATATGAAACAAAAAAAGACCAAACGAGGAAGTCCCTATTTGGTCTGTTTTTGAATGGTTGACTATCTTTGATATTTTGCGTTTGCGTCAGTCGATGGTGATGCTGGGGAGGTCAATGTATGAGCCACGCGGACCCTCCACGAAGGCTCCGAAGTAGATGCCGGTGAAACCGCCTGCAGTCTCGGTGCTAATGAACTTAGTGTCCATCACTGCTATCTCCTTGCCGTTGAGCAGGAAGTGGTAGTCGTGGGCTGTGCCTCGTATCGCCAGCGTTGCCTCGTCGGTGTCAAGGGCGATTTCCTGTGCCACGTGGGTGAGTTTGCCCAGGCGGTACACTACTTGCGCCACAGTCTTGCCGTCCTTCTTTGCCAAGTCGATGTCATAGTGGTATTCCTTGCCCATGTAGACGGTGAGTCCCGAGCGGGCTCCGTCGCGCAGGGTACTGGCGTTGACGGTGATGGTGCACGTCTGGTCGATGGCAGTTTGGCGCACTCCCAGGAATGTGGGAGAGCCCGCATCGTTGATTGTCTTGTTGCCGGCTCGCATGCGCATGTAGCCGGGACGCTCACTCTGTGAGTAGTTATCTTCCACTGGGTTGCACAGGTAGTTGAGCCTTAGGTCCAGCTCTTTGTCATTGCTGAAGGTGATGGTCTTCTCAGGCTGTGCAAACGGGTGTTGTGGCAGGGTGGGGCACTCCATGCGGGTCTTGAGTATCTCGCCATTGTTAAACACTGGCCATTTGCCTTTTTTCCACTCTACGGGCATGAGGAAGGTTTCGCGTCCTAGCAGGTGGTGTGTGCCTGTCTGCCAGCGGAATGCCAGGGCTACGGCCCAGTAGCTGCCGTCAGTAGCCTGCACGATGTCGGCATGCCCCACGCCCTGTATGTTGCTGTCCTGTCCTTTCTGGGTGAGGTGGGTCATGACGGGGTTGCCGGGATGACCTTCATAGGGACCCCATATGTTCTTGCTGCGGGCCATGGTCACTTTGTGCGAGAACTCGGTGCCACCCTCGGCGATGAGCAGGTAGTAGTAGCCGTCGCGCTTGTAGATGTGCGGTCCCTCGGGATAGCGGCCTCCGGTGCCTTGCCACACCACCTTGCGCTCGCCTATGCGCTTGCCGGTGTTGATGTCAATCTCGGTGAGCAGGATGCCGCCCCATGCGTTGCCCACATAATAGCATTTCTCCTTGCCTGTCTTGGGGTCGGTGTCCCAGAACAGGGTGGGGTCGATGCCGTCCTGATCAACCCAGATGGGGTCGCTCCAGGGACCCTCGGGACGGTCGGCGGTGACAAAGAAGTTGCCGCCGTTGGCCTGGTTGGTGACAATCATGTAGAACTTGCCGTTGTGGTGCCTTATGGTAGGAGCCCATATGCCGCCCCAGTTCTCGGCTTCGCGCAGTTCTAGTTGTGAACGGCGTGTGAGACAGTGGCCTATCTGCTCCCAGTTGACCAGGTCCTTGCTGTGGAAGATGGGTACACCGGGGAAGAACTGGAACGAGCTGTTTACCAGATAGTAATCGTCGCCCACGCGGCACACGCTTGGGTCGGGATGGAATCCGGGGATAATGGGGTTAGTGAATCCTTGTGCACTGGCCGTGATGAAGGCGATGGCGGCTATAATGGATAGTGTAATTTTCTTGATGTTCATGTCGTTGTGATGTTAAGTTGCGATTGCAAATATAATAATTTTTTATGACATAGCCACTGTAGTGCTAAAAACAATTTCACGTTATGGAATAGCGTCATGAAATAGAACTTTAATGTAGAATAATAATATGGATTTTTCTTGCTTGTTTTGTTTATTATTTGTAACTTTGCGATTGTGATACCGTATTAACTTCAATTTTAGAGGATTGATTATGAAAAAACTTTTACTATTAGCTTTACTAATGAGTGGTGCTGTGGCTCATGCTGCTACAGTGACCCAGTCGCAGGCATTGGCTGCGGCTAAGGATTTCCTCAACCAGAACTCAGCCCGCCGCGTCGTTGCTCATGGCACTGCCGCAACGCAGTTGTCGCTGGCCCACACTGCTATGGACAAGGCCGGCAATGTTGACTATTATGTGTTTAACCGCGCCCAGGATGCCGGATACATCCTCGTGGCAGGTGACGATGTTGTGACTCCCATCTTAGGTTATGGCGACACTAACTTTGACCCTGCCAATGTGCCTGATGGTCTGCAGTACTGGCTCGACGAGTGCCAGCGCCAGATCGAATACCTCAAGCAGCACCCCGAGCTGGCACGACCTGCCCAGGCTCAGGCTACCAGCGTGAAGCCTCTGCTCACATGCAACTGGAACCAGAGTGCACCTTACAATAACGATTGCCCCACTTATACCAGCGGCAGCAGCACTAAGCGTGCCGTGACTGGCTGTGTGGCAACGGCAACTGCACAGATCATGTACTACCACAAGTGGCCCGACCAGGGAACTGGTTCGCATTCATATTCCTGCAATGTGAACGGCTCGTCACGTGCCACTACTCTCAGCGCCAACTTTGCTGACTCTCGCTATGACTGGGCCAACATGGTCGACAACTATGACAGCAATAGCACCTCGGCCCAGAATGCAGCCGTGGCTAAGCTCATGAGCGACGTGGGCATCTCGGTGGATATGGATTATGGAGCATCGAGTGGTGCTTTCAGCCCTGATGTGGTGAACGCGTTGACCACCTATTTCAAGTATGACAAGAGCGCTATTTTCTTGTCACGCGATTCTTATGGCGTGGACGAGTGGGAGCAAATCATCCGCAGTGAGCTGGCAGCTAAGCGACCTGTTTACTACAAGGGACAGGCTTCGGAAGGCGGACACGCATTTGTGTGCGACGGTTACAATACCGACGGCTACTTCCATTTCAACTGGGGTTGGGGTGGCATGTCTAACGGCTACTTCATCCTCTCTATGCTCAACCCCGGCGAACAGGGCATCGGCTCATTTGAAGGCGGATATAACTCCAATCAGGGTATTATCATCAATATAAAGCCCGACGAGGGTGGTGAGCCTGTAGTCATGCCGCTGACGGGCTCTATCAAGATTTCGACCACGGCAACATCGTGTGCTCTGGGCTCGAGTGTAAGTGTCCCGATGAACAGTGTGTGCATGTCGGGAACCAAGAACTGGAATCAGCTGTATTGGGGTTTTGCCGTTACCGACGCCCAACTTGAGCCTACCCAGTATTACGACGAGAGTTGGATTGTTGATGCATCGAGCGTCGTGACCGGCAACGGTTATATGGTGTCGTCAGCGACATTCACGCCGTCTACATCGCTTGCCGAGGGCAAGTATTATGTACGCGCTGTATACCTTATAGACGGAAGTCAATTAGGTCTGTTCACGGGTGCTGTGCCATCCAACTATGTCATTGACATGGAGGTTAAGGGAGGCAAAGCCTACTTTACGCAGCACGCCGAACCCTGCAATCTCACTGCTACCGACTTTGTGCTGAGCAGTAACCCTGTCTACAAAGACCAGACTTACACTGCTAAGGTGCAGGTCAAGAATAACGGCGACAGCGAGTATTATGGCAACCTGTATTTCGCTCTCATGCAGAACGGCACAGCGGTCTACACCAGTGATGCCTTCCTGATGGGTATCGGTGCAAACGGTTC
The DNA here is from genome assembly GCA_024400935.1 of Muribaculaceae bacterium. Classification (GTDB taxonomy): domain Bacteria; phylum Bacteroidota; class Bacteroidia; order Bacteroidales; family Muribaculaceae; genus Sodaliphilus. The sequence continues at coordinate 21,319 of JAKSLZ010000040.1, forward strand.
ACGCACTCTCGATGCTGTGCTCACCGCCAGTGTTGCAGCGGGTAACTACAATCTGGCAGTGCTCAACTCATCCAAGGATGTTATAGGCCAGACTCCCGTCACGGTTGCTGACGGCGGAGGCACCATCAACCTCTCGCTTGTGACTAATGTCACTCCCGCCGCATCGCAGATGCCTGCTAACGACGTGAGAGCCACTGCTGTGATCAAGAACACTGGCGGCACATTCTCAGGTCCCATCCAGATGTTCCTGCTGCGCAGCGACAACACCATCATCGACATCATTGACAGCGACATCGTTACTGTAGCCAAGAATCAAACCGCTACAGTAAACTTCAAGGCCGAGTTCCCCGGCAATGTGGGCACTACCTACTACCTGTGCCTGCGCAACCCCAATCCTGCCTATGCGTCAAGCTATCAGGCATGGGGTTCATTTGTGGCCTTCACGGTGTGTGCACCTCCTGTAGAGCCCGAGTTTGCTGTGGGTGACGTTAACGGCGACGGCTCAGTCGATGTTACCGACATCAACGCTGTGCTGCAGTTTGTGATGGGTAACGGCATTGAGGAGTACCGCAGCCGTGCCGACGTAAACGGTGACGGAACTATTGATGTAACCGACATCAACTCAATCCTCTCGATATTGCTCTAAACAAGTTTTGACACAATAAATGAGGCAGCTGCACTCTCCAACAGGGTGCGGCTGCTTTTTTTGCATGAGTGAGGGTCGTGTCAGAAACTTCAACTTGCACAGGTAACTATACACAATGGGGGGATTATCTCGCGCGGATCTCACAGATTACACTGATTTCTCGTGATTTTCAGATATTAATATAATTTTCTTTTTCAGTTTAATCAGATTAATCTGTTGTTTATTATTTTACTCAACTTTCGCATGTGTATAGCACAAAACAAAAACCAAAATAAACCGCTGTGTTAGAAAAGATGGCTATCGCCATTGCTGTCAAGCGTTTGAGATTTCACTTGTGAGCTTTGCTCCCAGCAAAATCCCAACCACTTGCCATCACCCTGACGGGCTTAACTTTTCTTACACAGCCAATAAACAGAAAAAACACAACTGATGATACAGTGTTTACCCATACCGGTAACAACAAGATTTGTTTTTAGAAGCGATGTTTTTTTGTTTTGAGAGCAAGTAATCACGCAACAAGCATCAGTGGCTCGTAGAGACACATTGCTCGCAAAACGGTTTGTTTCGGTTTTTGTTAGGGAAATTACTGCAACTCAATAAATTATCTACTTGCGAAAGTTGTATTTTCTTATTTCAGCTAAAAATCTGCGTTGTCTGTGAGTTCTGCGCGAGATACTCCCTATTGGAGAATTGATGCACTTGTACAGTAACTATTCAGCAATGGGGTCAATGGACAAAAACAGGCTTAAAACTGACAGAAATTAAAATTAAATTCGTGTCTTTTATGTTCTTTTAGTCAGAAAAAGAAGACAAAGTAATAATTCCTTCTAATTTCTTCTATGTTGCTTTCCAAATAATTGGATGTTATTTTGCAATTGTTTAACTATTGTGCATCAATATTTTAACTTTGTTTGCAAAATTCGGTTTGATTTTCTTGGGGAACACTAATCAGCTTGTCGACACAAGAATGCCGGCAAAACAACGCTACGAGCAGACCTATCAGACAAACTTCTATTAGATAATACAGACTGTCTGTACATCAATTTACTTCTTCAGAATATACAGGTAAGACGCAACAATCTTTTAGAAGATGATACCAGTGAGGCACATCAGAAATTAAGCAGGAGTCGTCTTGTTAGAAGTTGTCTAATAGTGTTGTATGTCTGTCGTTGTTCATTCATTCCATTGGTAAGGGACATATGCATTGCCTGTTTTGAGAACCGAGAATATGATGTTTGACATCTTGCGCGCCACGCGTATTATGGCCTCCTGTCCCGTCATTCGCTGCTTGTATGCGGAATACGCGCATCCGAGCCCGTGGTCCCTGGTTATCGCAATCCAGCAGGATTCTACCAGCATCGGGCCGATCTTCTTGTTGCCGCGAAAGGTTTTCTTCCCATGCGCAACTTTCTCGCCACTGCTGCGGCAGGTAGGAACGAGACCGAGATATGACGCAAACTGCTTTTCGTTGCGGAAACGGCTGATGTCGCATATCTCCGTGAGGAGGCACATCGCCGTGTTCTCTCCGATGCCCGGTATGCTCATCAGCAACCGGAAGTCCTTGCTGTAACGGTCCGCAAGACTGAGTCTCCTCATCTCGCGCGTTACCGTAAGCAGGTTCTGTCGCATTGATTCCACCTGCACTATAAGCAGGTCCAGGGACAGGCGTGTGGAGGACAGCAGCACGACATCATCCTTCAGCCACTTTATGAACGCACGTGACCAATGTGTTCCGGGCTTCTCGAATCTCTCGGGGAACTCGACCCCATGGTTGTGGAGAAGGTGCTTGACGCGTGACTTGCAGCCTCCGAGTTGCTTCTGTATGGTCTTGCGTATGCGGATAACCGAACGGTCGTCGATGTTCTCCTTTGGCCTCACGTAGATGCCCCGTAACAAACCTGATTTCAACGCACGCGCCAGCTTTT
>JAKSLZ010000041.1 GCA_024400935.1 Muribaculaceae bacterium
TATATTTAAGTTTAACTAATATCAATTATGTCTCTTAGCTGTACAGTGACATGCTCCATCGCAATAAAAGTCTTCACTACATACACTACACAGATACCTGTATTCATTACAATCTGTATCATAGTATCTTTTTGTCTTTGTGTTATAGCATCTATGCATGTGATTAGGATCTCCATTATGGCACGATGTGCATTCACACCTTCTAGATTTTGATGACTTCTTGGCTTTTGAGCCATTGGCTGCTGATGCTGCGAGGCCTACACCGCACACAGCGATCATCACCATACATAAAACTGCAATAATTTTCTTCATAATGTAAAGTTGCGCAACACCTCTAAAAACACATTTTATCATTTCACACATTTCGCCCATCCCGGTGTTGCGATTTTGAAAACAAGCAAAATCCTGAAAGACATAGCAAAGTTACAAAAAAACTCTGATACGCCCACCTTTTTCAACAGTTTTCTCACAGGTCTGTTCATTTTTCCCAAGACACAACAATTATATAGGTGGGGGTCATTAATTATGTCCAGGCGGTTTTGAGAGATGTTTTGAGGCTACTATACACAGTAACTTTTCAGCAACACTTTCTTTTAAGTCAAAAAAGTTCCGCGAGTTCTGCGCGAGACAATCCCCACTTATGTATTGTCATCTAAAAGAACACAAAAAAATATGGAACATTGTGTTCTTTTAGTCAAAAAAATCCGCGAGTTCCGCGAGTTCTGCGCGAGATAATCCCCATTGATGTAAACACCTTGACGTTAGAAGGTGATGCCGGCCGTAAGGGTGAAGCAGCCGTTGTGGGTGTCGGCAAAGTCATCCTGACCTATATTGGCCAACCCCAGGTCGTAGCTTGCCTCAAGGCTCACCATCTGGTAACTCACGCCGCAGCCAAACTTCAGGCCAGCATCCCCTCGCTTGAAGAAGCCGTTGTCATAGCTCGAGAATGCCTCGCGGTTGTCATAGTCTTTAATCTTGCCGGCCACGCCTATCGCCGCATAAGCACCTGCAAAGGGCTCAATGGCAACATCGGGGCTGGTGAATATCTTATACTTGAGCACAACGGGCAGCTCCAGGTAGTTGAGATCGTAGGTAAACTTGTTGCCGCTTTGCGTACTCTTGCCGCCTTTCTCGGTGTAATACAGTCCCGTCTCGAGACTCACGGGATGGAACGGTGACAAATAGAACCCCACTGCCAAACCTGCATTGAGGCCCGATGTCACGCCGGTGCCGTTGAGCGCCGGTGCCTCGCTACGCACTGCCGATGCGTTGAAGCCTAACCGCAAGCCCAAGTACACATCATCACGGTTCATGAAATTAATGTTTCCATATCCGCGGCCGCGAGCCGGCTGGTCAAAGGGGCTGTGGTGGGTGTAATTGCCAGGGCGAGCCTGGGGACGATAAAACTGTGCCTGCGCCGTGCCGGCAGTCGCCAGCATCACGCCTAGTAATAACATTGTAACAATCTTTCTCATAGTCTTTCCTTTTTATATTTTAGACTCACGATGATGCGATAAAGTTTAACGGCTCAGCCCCCTGCATGGCCACAAAGCCAGCAAACCCTGGATTTTAGTAACGGTGAAATAATAACTTATTCGATAATTTATATTATCTTTGCATCACAACAGATATATATCACATGACTATGAAACATCTCATCTTATCGCTTGTCCTTGCCGCTGCCGGTGTAGCGGGAATACAGGCACAAAGCAGCGCAACCACAAGGGCACAGGCCCCGGCTAATAAAACGGCACAACAGGCACAACGCCACGCCGACGGCATGGAGAAACGTGTAAAGGGCAATCGCCCCGTCAAGATCAACAAGGAGGTCAAGCCTATGGGTCCCAGCCAGGATTTGACTAAGGCTACTTCTGTCCCTGTGCTCAAGGTCAAGGGTGACACTGCTGCCGTGGCACGCTCGACACGCCGCAACAGCAACGCCGTGGAGAAAAACAAGGACATGCACAAGAACAACGACAAGGGCCACAAGGCCGCTAAAAAGGCCAAGAAGAAGTGATGAAGAAGATATATGTGGCGTCATCGTGGCGCAACGTGCACTACCCCGAAGTGGTGGAACGACTGCGCGCAGCGGGCCACGAGGTGTATGACTTCCGCAACCCGCCCAGCGGAGACCCGGCATTCAAGTGGAGCAACGTGGGCGAGGACTGGCTGGAGTGGACTCCGGTGCAGTATCGCGACAAGTTGCAGCACCCGCTGGCGGTGAAGCAGTTCCACAACGACATCGAGGCGATGCGCTCATGCGACACCTGCGTGCTGGTGCTGCCCTGTGGACGCTCGGCGCACACCGAGGCTGGCTGGTTTGCCGGCACAGGAGCGCGTGTGATTGCCTATATCCCCCAGCGCGAGGAGCCCGAACTGATGTACCGCCTCTTTGACGGCATCGCGACCACCCTCGACGAACTCATCTCAATGCTCAATCAATGAAACACGTAGTAGGACTGGGAGAGATCCTGTGGGACTGCCTCCCCGAGGGCAAGAAGCTGGGCGGAGCACCCGCCAACTTTGCCTACCATGCCTCGCAGGCCGGCCTCATCGGCATCGCAGTCTCGGCAATAGGCCGTGACGCCCTGGGCGACGAGATAAGGCAGGTGCTTGAAGGCGTGCCGTCGCTCAAGCATCATCTCGAGACCGTGGACTATCCCACCGGCACCGTGCAGGTGACGCTTGACGCCGCCGGAGTGCCGCAATATGACATCTGCCAGGGTGTAGCCTACGACAACCTGCCGTGGACACCTGCCATCGAGGCCATAGCACGCGACACCGTGGCCGTGTGCTGGGGCACCCTTGCCCAGCGCAATGCGGTGAGCCGCGACACCATCATGCGCTTCCTCGACGCCATGCCCAGTGACGAGGGAACGCTGCGTGTATTTGACATCAACCTGCGCCAGCAGTGGTACAGCCGTGAGATAATCGAGCAGTCACTACAGCGCTGCAACATCCTCAAACTCAACGACGAGGAACTGCCCGTGCTGGTAGAGATGTTCTCGCTGGGCGACGACCCATGCCGTGAACTCATGTCGCAATATGGCATCCACACCGTGATACTCACTATGGGGATCCATGGCTCATGCGTATACCATAGCGACGGCGTTTCCATCATGCCCACCCCGCAGGTTCAAGTGGCCGACACCGTGGGAGCCGGCGACTCGTTTACAGGCGCCTTTGTTGCATCACTGCTGCGCGGCGACACCGTTCAGCAGGCCCACATCACAGCAGTGAAAATCTCGGCCTACGTCTGCACCCAGCCCGGCGCCATGCCCCCATATCCCCCAAAATAACTTATTCACAAAAAAATAATTATGAAACACCTAAAATCCCTCCTCCTCATCATTCTCCTTATTACCGCAACCTCCAATGCTCAAGCGGGAACAGTAACCAGGCATGGAATTACTTATTATAATTTTAATAGTGATGATTACGCCAGTGTCACTTACGCCAACAAAGACATCACAACGGCAAATATTCCTTCTTCAGTCACAATTGATGGTAAAAATTATAAAGTGACAGAGATTGGAGGTTTCAGCGGTTGCAGCAAGCTTACCTCGGTGACCATCCCCAACTCAGTGACAGAGATTAGGCAGGAAGCATTCAGCAAGTGCAAATCTCTCACCTCGGTGACCATCCCCAACTCAGTGACAAAGATTGAGCAGGGAACATTCAGCAGGTGTACTGCTCTCACCTCGGTGACCATCCCCAACTCGGTGACAGAGATTGGGCAGGAAGCATTCAGCAGGTGTACTGCTCTCACCTCGGTGACCATCCCCAAGAACGTTGAAACCATTGGCGTTGGTGCCTTTGACTACTGCTTTGCGCTCAAAACCATCAAGGTCCTCAATCCTTACCCGCCCATGTTAGGAAGTTATTCAAGCAATAATAACGAAGCAAATGACCTGACCTTCCCGAAGTATGTGCGCGAGAATGCCACATTGATAGTGCCAGCCGGCTCAGCAAAATACTACAAAACCCGCCCCTACTGGAGAGAATTCGTCAACATCCAGGAAGCCCAGCAATAAACCGTCAGGCAGATGCCACCCCCTGCCCGGTAACGGGCAGAGACGCACCATCACCCCTTGCCCGGTACGGGCAGCAGGTAGGGACGACACCCCCGTGTCGTCCGTAGCGACCGTAGGGCGCTGATGCACCGGATAACGATACCGACGAAGGGCGTGTCATAATGCGTTTTTGGAACGTAGCCTACGAATGTGGGAATGGCAACCCCGCAGCGTCCAGGGATAACCCATTGTGTTGCAGCGCCCTGTGGGCGCTACGGACGACACAGGGGTGTCGTCCCTACACCCTGCCCGTGACCGGGCATGACGGTTGTCGATGACAGGCATACTATTTGTTCTCGCATTAAGCACCCTTTTACAACATGTTGACAACAAATTGATTATATAATTATGGATGACAATAACGACAATTTCATGGTAAAGCGTATTTCTCCGCGCGCTAAGTGGAGCAAATATGCTGGCGGTTTGTTTTTCGTCACTATTGTTACCCGTGACAGACGTCATTTCTTTGGCAAAATTTCAAACGGGGTAATGCATCTTTATCCTTCGGGGCAAATTGCCAAAGCTGCGGTCTTGGAAATCGAAAATCTTTATCCCTATTGTAAACTGCTAAACCATGTTGTGATGCCAAACCATATACATTTGGTAATTTTCATCGATGAAAAACTTTTACCACATGAGAAACGCAATCTTGATGTAGTCAACGGAGCATCCAACCAAGAGAACAAAGCGACAAAATGCGTAAGTTGGCTATCGGTTGTTATCGGCCATTTGAAGTCCTTTATTTCCAGAAAAGTGCACGTCTCAGGCCATGAGTTCAATTGGCAGGAGAGATATCACGATCACATTATTCGCAACATGGACGATTATCTAAAAATCAGCAATTATATCGACAATAACATAAAGGGCTGGGAATCTGACTGTTTCAACAAGAACGATTAGCCAACACGCACTATCATCCCCTGCCCGGCAACGGGCAATAATGTAGGGACGACACCCCCGTGTCGTCCGTAGCGACCGTAGGGCGCTGTTTTACCAGTCAGCGACCGCAACACCACCAAACATCGATAATGAATCATGTTCGTTCCGAACATACGGACGACACAGGGGGGGCGTACCTGCTGCCCGTGACCGGACAAAACGTTGATGCTGGCAGACACCAGATTTTTCCTACATTATACCCCAGACAACACGCTGATAATAAAAACACCTATACACACAACAGCACAATCACCTAACCAATAGCACCATACACAAAAAAAAATGGTGAGGCTGGCGGGTCCTTAGGTCGCCAGTCTCACACTTTCTTAAACTACTTTCTATTAATCTTTTCTACCTATTTATGTGGTCGGCACGTCATCTCAGTGACGGCTTGACTGTGCTACTCGGCTGGTGCTGCTAGAGCTGTTTGCGCCGCTAGTGCTTGCCTGGTTAGCGTTCTTGGTGTTGGGAGTGCGGCTCTGTCCTACTACCTTGCGGCCGTTGGTGCTGTTGTTGCCATTGCTGCCATTGTTACCGCTGTGGCCGTTGTTAACGTTGCCGTTGTTTCCCTTGTTGTTGCCGTTGCCACCGCCATTGTTGCTGTGGCCGTTGTTGTTACCGTTCTTGTTGTTGCCATTGCTGCTGTAGTTGTAGCCGTTGTTGTTCTTGTTGTTGTTACCCAGGCCATTGTTCCAGCTGCTGTTGTTATTGCCACGTCCTGCACTGCTAGTGTGACGGTTCCAGTAGTAGTTTGAATCGTTGCTGCGGTTGCCACTGTAAGAGAAAACAACGTTGCGGTTACGATCAAAGAACTTGTTGCGGTCATAGCGAGTGTAGATTGTGAACGACCAGTGACCGTTGATTGCCACGCAAGGTGTAGTGAAGTAGCTTGTGCGGCTGAACTCATTCCATTGTGCAACGGTGAGGATGTACATCAACTTCTGCTCACGCATACGCTCGATGCTGGCGGTGCTGCTTGTAACTGTTCCCAATGCACGGAAGAAGTCATAGTTTACTTCGTAAACGTCGTCCCACTGATAGTTGGAGAGGTTAAGTTCGTGAGCCATTTTGTCGGTCAGGAACCATGCTTCGTTTCTCGATTGTTCTACTGACATTGCAAATGCCGAAACGTTTGCCATGAATACTGCGAACATAAGTGCTAATGAAGTAGTAAAAGTTCTCATAACGCAAAATTTTTAAAAAGTTAATGTTTCTCGTTTGTTTGTCATTTGGACTGCGCCAGGATTAAAAGGTTACATCGTTAGTTCGTGTTTTTACCTATTTTAACAATAGAACTTTTTAATACTTATTTTACTACTTCTCTGTAATACAAATATTTAACATTATCAACTAGTCTAAAACACTGGTAAACCTACCGTAATTTGGACCACTTTTTTATTTCCATTATTTCAGCTGCATACCGGCAAATATCCACTGTTCCAGTTTCAACCTCTAGCAAAAAAAAGGATGTGCCCATTTTGACACACCCACATTACTAATACAAATTTTACCTATTGAAAGCACTCTTCAGCGCCGAGGGAGAAGACGTGGGAGTTAAATCAAATTCGGGCTCACTGGGATGCGGATAGTCTTCGCCTGCCTCACTATCAATTTCCCCACCATCAATCATTGTATCCCTTAGTTTGCCATTACGACATGTCAACTTCGAGATGCCATAAGACTCCATATGGGCCGACATACTGAGTACGCAATTGCGGCCACGATAATAAGAACTCTCATATTGCGTCTCATTATAAATCTCCTTGAGATTACCATTATACCATGTGTAGATGCGCACATCCTTAATCGCAGACATATCACCGTCAATAACAAACAGCTCGGGGATGCCGTCGCCGCTGATATCGTGTGCAAAATATCCACCACTCATCGAGCGCAACTTTGACGCTAAGGCGTTATAGGCATCCTCTTTCTCCTGAGCCCTCTGAGCTTCCAGCTCCTCCTCAGTCGGACCGGCGGGCTCAGCCATGGCACTGTCCACAACAGCCACGGCACTGTCCACAACATCACCTTGGGTTTTCTCATTCAAAGCCGATTCCCATTGCTGGTCAAGGCTAGATTCCTTATTCTCTGACTCTCCCGAATTACAAGCCGCCAGCGAGAGAACCAATGCGGCACTAATAAACAAATGTTTCATAACTTAAATCAATTTCATTATTTTTTCCGCCTGCAAAAATAGCAAAAAAATCATTCCAATCCCAAAAATCCGGCAATCAATTGTCACCCCCCCCCGAAGCCTTTTCATGGATCAGCCCAAAAAGCAGGGGATTATAGCCGTCTCCTTGGTGGAAATTTTACAAAAGCAATAGAACCTCATGACGAGGAGAGGGTGTCGCAAAATGCCCTTTGCCCGTTATCGGGCAAAACGTTGCTTTAGGCTTTTTGCAACACCCTCCCCCACCATCTACACAACACAAAAGCGCCAACCAGAACACTCCCTATGACCAAATCATGACCAATTTTGGACATAGAAGGTATTATAAAAAAGTTAAGTGGTTGATAACACATCGGTTATCAACCACTTGGGGTACTCGGAGTGGGACTTGAACCCACACAGCCTCAACGGCCAAGGGATTTTAAGTCCCTCGTGTCTACCGATTCCACCATCCGAGCGCTTGGTGACGCGTAGACATGCGTCGCATTAAGCGGTGCAAAGTTAATAATTTATCCTTAATGTTCAATAGCAAAGGGCATTTTTTTTTCATTTTTCGTGTTTTTTTCTTACTTTTGCGCTAAATAATCGCACTATTTGCTATGTCAAGACGCAAGGTTCTGTTCATTCACGAGACTATGAACGGCGGCGGTGCCGAGAGGGTACTGCTCGACTTGCTGCGCCATATGGACTACAGCCGCTATGATGTGACGCTGCTGCTGGTGTGGGCTACGGGGGTGTATCTTGACCAGCTCCCCGGACAGGTGAAGCTGCTGTGCATCAACCGCGACAAGAAGCACTGGATGGAGAGGGTGCTGTTTCGCTGCAAGCCGCTGCTCGACCGCTGGCAGCGCCGCGACATCAACCGTGTGCTGGGCGATGAGCGCTATGACACTATCGTGTCGTTTATGGAGGGCCCTGCCATGGTCTATCATTCGTTTGTCACATCACGGGCTGCGCGCAACGTCACATGGGTTCACACCGACATGCAACGCAACAGGTGGACGCTGCCATTCCACGGCAATGCCTTGCGCGAGCAAGAGCGCTATGGCATGATGGACGAGGTGGTGCTGGTGTCGCAGGGGGCCATTGAGGGATTTGAGGCGGTGATTGACAACGATGTGCCGCACCTGATGCTGCACAACCCCATTGACCGCAAGGCTATTCTTGAAAAATCACGTGAAAGGTCAGTAGAAAAACGACGCTTCACCGTGTGCAATGTGGGCCGACTGGCCGACGAAAAGCGCCAGGACCGCATCGTGCGCGTGGCGGCATTGCTGCGCGACCGTGGCGTGGAGGCCGACTTCTGGATTGTGGGCGAGGGCCGCAACCGCGGGCAACTGGAAGACCTCATCGCCCGATGCGATGTGGCCGACCGTGTACAACTGCTGGGGTTCAAGGAGAATCCCTACCCTTATATTGCCCATGCCGATGCCTTCTTGCTCACATCTGACGCCGAGGGCTATCCCACCGTGGTGTGCGAGGCTTTGTGCCTGGGGAAGCCTGTGGTGTCTACAGCAGTGGCCGGAGTGGCCGAATTGCTTGACAACGGAGCCGGCATGGTGTGCGAGCCCAGCGATGAGGCTATTGCCGATGCCGTGCAGACGTTGGCCGAGGACAGCGACTTGCGCAGCCGGTGTGCCCAGGCCTCACAAGAACGGGGGCAGCAATTTGACATCGACGCCGTGATGCAATCAATCGAAAAGATTTTATAGAAAAAGAACTTCCAGGAGTTCTAGTTTAGCCAATAGTTGAGGTTTTCCGTGGTTTCCAGGCGGTCCTGCTCGTTGCGCGGCAAAGCCTTGAAGAAGTCGATGCCTGTGCGGCGCTCTATGTCGCGCACTGTGACTGCATGGTCCAGCAGGCGGTCGTCGCAGGCTTCGTTGGGGTAGATGAATGCCGCCACCCGCATGGGGTGGGCACGGTGAGCCAGTACTATTTTATAGAATGCGCCCGGTACGCGCACGCGCGTGAGTCCCAGCATCCTCTTGTCGGCAGCAGTGAGTATGGGACCCGTGATCACGATGAGCGCACTGTCGCGCTGCACCCACTCGCGCACCTTCTCCTCCAGCTTGTTCCAGTCGCCCTCGTTGAGAGCGTGGTCCTGCGGGCACACGTTTGTCATCATGAAAGACTGCTGCATGGCAACGGCATCCCACTTCATGTCGCCTGCCGGAGCCATGTGTCCGCGGTCATATCCGCTTCCCTTCAGGTCATCGCTAGCGGCACATCCGGCCACCGAGTCGTCGCTCATCCATTTGTTGCTGCGCGGCAGCGAGCCTTGCGACTCGGCTTGCGTGAGTTCATAAGTCACGCATGCCGGCAAGTGCCATGAGCTGTTATAGTACACCCTGAAGCCCTTATAGTCCACCCGCTGCATGCGGCCCTGGTCAATGAGCTGGAGGCTGTCGGCCAACGACTCTGACACACGAGGCACTGCCGGGGCACGGTTACAGCGCCACACCAGCAGGGCGACAACCACAACCATTGCCGCCACCCAAGCCACCTTGAGCCACCACCACTTTATCCATTGAGTGAACTTAGAATCCTTGCCCATGACCACAAAGTTACAGCTTTTTTATTTCATGCACCCCTTTTTACCTCAAAAAAATTCATGGCCCAGCTTTTATCATCATGTCTAAATTCAAGCATGCTTAATCTATTAAACATGTGAACGTTGCGGTAAAATCCTAAAAATTATTAAAAGAATATTAATTTATGTTATCATCTTTCATAATTATGTACTTATTTTATAATTTTGCATCCGATTTTGAAAATAGGCGAATATAGACAAACAGCACTATACTTTAAGTTTAAGTGCTTTACTACACATTATCCCTATACTCCCTCTAAGAGACAGACATTACAAAAAAAACATTACTCTACTACATTATTATGAATACAATCACAAAACTATTGACGGCCCTTGCTATGTGCCTTGCCGTCACCCCCTCGGCCTGGGCTATTGCGACAGGCTACTACAAAATCGTCTCCGTAGCCGACGAGAGCTATGCTCTCATGGGCAAAGAGAATTACGCTACTTACTGTGAATCAAATGGTGTGTACAATGGCACCAAATTAGGTACCGGTGACCTCGACCGTGATGGCAGCGATGTCGTGATCTCACGAAACAGCGGCCACATCATGCAGGTTGAAGACGCAGGCGAAGGCTACTATCGCATCCGCGACATCCACACCAGCAGATACCTTAATGTAAACGGAGGAACTGCAGAAAACAGCAAAAATGTCCAACTCTGGAACAATGATAACACCAATGCTGTGAAGTGGAAGATTGTGGACGAGGGCAACGGCGTGTGCCAGCTTCTCACCAAGTGCAACGAAGGCTTCGCGCTTGACCTTCCCAGCGGAACCTGCTCAGAGGGGAAAAGCATTACAATCTATTCCAAAAACAACTCTAATGCCCAGAAGTGGAAGTTCATCCCCGTGGACGAAAACGGTACACAGATGGACAAATACATTGCCCCCGACTATGCCGGCCGTTTCTACCGCACCGTGGCTTACGGACCCGACAAGGGCAAGCGCATGATGGAGCTTACCGACCCCGACTATGCTGACCCCGTTGACGGCATGACATTCACCATCACCCACTTCGTTCATCCCAACTTCAGTGTTGACGTGTCAGGTGGAAACATGGCCAATGACACCAAAATCCATATCTGGACTTCAAACAACACCAATATCAACCAGCAGTTTGTGCTCAGGTATCGCGGTAATGGCTATTACTCTATCCATGCTGCAAAGGACGAGAAATACTGCCTTGACGGCGCAAGCGAATATCAAGAGCAAGTTAGTAAAAACAACAATGAGGACGGCTTCAATGTACACCTGTGGACATATGAAGCAGGCGTTGCTGCCCAGCTGTGGCGATTTGAGCGCCAGAACGACGGCTCGTTCTACATCATCTGCAAGCACGGCGAGCGCACACTCGATGTGCAGTGGGTTGGCGATAGATCAAAGCCAAATTACGACTACGACAAATGGCCTACCTATCGTGATGGCCAGCAGATTCAGACCTGGACCAAGAACAATAACCGCGACGAGAAGTGGAAACTCCGTCCCGTATTTAATGGTGCGGTATTCGAAGGCAAAGCTGTGACCGATCCTTATTTTGCTAACTACCTAGTGAGCAAATACGGTTACATCTACAACATGGTGACCCACAAGATTGTTCGCCATGCCACCGAGAAATCATTTATGCACCGTGGCGAATACCCCACTTGCGAGAACAACACTTACAATGACAATGGTGGCGACGGTATAAGAAATCACACCGAGTGTATCGTCATCATGCCCGAATATTATGATACTGACCGCAACTTCACCGACCTGGGTGAGTATGGCGACTCTACTGCTACCCAGATGTGGGGTGCCAGCAACTTCAAGGGTATCGAATACTTCCCCCACCTCAAAACCCTCGAGCTGAGCCGCCACATCCAGGGTGATAACCAGAAAAAATACACTCAGGGATACACCCATATCACTCACAATGGTCTCAATCTCCAGTACAACACTGAGCTCGAGACCCTCGACCTCAACTATGCCAAGTTCTCAAGCATGGACCAGATTAGGGCTTCGCACATACATGAACTCGTGAACCTAAAGTATCTCAAGCTGTGTAACAACCAGCTCCCCGAGTTTGATCTGCGTCCTTACAACAAACTCCAGCGCTTTGAGGCGAGCCACAACTGGAACCTTACTAAGATTGAGGCAAGTCCAAACAACAACCTCAAGGAACTCGCAATCTTCGACACAATGTATGGCTGGGATGACAGCTATAGCTTGCAGAAGCTCATCGACAACTACAAGAACCTCGTGTTCCTGCACGCATTCTCTACAATGACCTATGAACTTGACCTGAGCCAGCACACCGAGCTCCAGTCATTGTGGCTGCACAAGAGCGAATGGGGTGCCAATGAAGAAGCTATCAAGGATGGCGGCCTCTACAAGATTGTGGCAGCGCGCAACCCCAACTATGGACTCGATGTTGAAGCAGGCAAACAAGAGGACGGCGCTAACATCCAGCTATGGGACATGTACCCCGACGGAGAGCCCAACGGCAACTCAACCTTCAGGTTTGCTAAGGATGGCGACTACTACGAACTCAAGTTTGCCAACAACGAGAACTTCAACATCAACGGCAATGGCTACACACCCTCAGCGGGCGCTAATGTGACATTGTGGACGCGCGGTAACTCAGACAACGACAACTCTCGCTGGAAGTTCAACAAGAATACCGACGGTTCATACCAGATTACAAACAAAAAGAGTCCCGGCCTTGCACTTGATATTGATAACGCAGTCTTTGACAACGGCACTAATGTAAAATTGTGGAACGCAAGCGGCCATATTGCACAGAAGTGGTCACTCGTGGCTCAGGATATACCCGTTACCGGCCGCCTCATGGCTAAAGGCAACTGGCTGCACACTCTCGACCTGAGCAACAACAAGAAGCTGCGCGACGTTCACGTGCAGAACATGCACCTCTCGTCGCTCAACATCACTTCGCCCTTCATTGGTCAGGCTCTCGCTGCCGACAACACTACCGACCTGAACTACCCCACTTGGCACGTGTGCCGCGAGGTGAGCGGTGTAACCGGTTACATGCCCCGTCGTGGCGCTGACAACTACGACAAGGCAGTAAGCCCCCACTATATCGAAGTGAGCAACAACTACCGCAACATCGATGCCGACGTGGCTATGTGGACATCAAATGGCACTAAGTACTGGATGTACTACCTACGCCTTGACTATAACGGCAGCAGCACCGACCCCGAGGCTTACAACCAGATAGGCCTTAAGGAGAAGACAAACTACGAGATTTTCTCTTATGACAGCAACTACCTCAATGATACAGGCCAAGGTGGCGAAAAAGGACGCGGCAGCCGCAAGAAAGTGGTAATCGACACTCCTCTGAGCGAAGATGGCTTCAACGCAGGCAAGGTAACTGGCGCATATCTCGCTACTGAGGTCGACAACCTCAACACTAAGGGTGTGCGCAACCACACCAAGGGCGCTGGCCTGTGCATGATCACTGAGGAAAACGGCAATGTTACCATCCAGAACGAGAGCGCAGTTCCCGCCGAGTTCCTGAACGGTGTAAACAAGAACGTCAAGGGCACCATCATCATCCTCAAGGCCGGTGTGGGCAACCAAAGCGACGTTATTGACCTGCCCGCAAGCATTTGCTACGACTATGAGTGCATGGCAACTGCTCCCGCAGGTGCTCCCGGCCGCCTCGGCATCAGCCCCATGGCAGTGAACAGCGTGCCCGGCACATTCTACTTCAACATCAACTACCCCACATTCATCATTAACAACAACACCATCGTTACCGGCATTGAGGATGTTAAGGTAGAAAACACTGCTAAGCAAGTCATCGACGTGAAGTACTACAACGTTGCCGGCCAGGAAAGCGTTTACCCCTTCCACGGCATCAACATCATGAAGGTGACCTATGATGATGGCACAACATCAACAACTAAGGTTATTAAATAACAACGTATATAGTTTAGTTTAAATCCAAGTGTGACCGTCTGGTGGCGATGATGCCATCGGGCGGTTTCACTTTGTACCACGTGTCCTCTCCCAATGTCACACTTGTCTATTTGGAGACAATATATATTATTACCATGACGACTCCCTACCGCAGGCTAAAATACACAAAATAGCTGCATTTGCATTTTTTAACTCAAATACTGAAACTTTTAGCACTATCTTTGCGTCTATATTAGTGACAGCGGTGCTCAATGATGCAGGGCACCTGATATTTTGTCTTAATTAAAAACAGACTATATGATACACATTCGCAAAGCTTTATTCATCACTTTGATGTGTGTTTTGTGCAGCATGACTGCCTTGGCACAGATGAAAGTGTCGTTCACACTGCATGACAACAACGGCGAGACCGTACCCTATGCTACAGTTTACATCTATCATGCAAATGACACCGTGAACGTGGTTTCTACCGGCATTACCGACGATAACGGCCGCTTCAGCCAGGCAATAAAACAGGCCGGCAAATATCGCCTCAAGGCCACCTTTGTGGGCATGGATGCCGCTCAGCAGGCATTTGAGGTGAGCGACGGCAAGCCTGATGCCAACCTGGGAACGCTCGTAATGGGCAGCACCGGAAACTTGCTCAAGGGCATCGAGGTCACAGCACAGCGCCAGCTGGTGAAGACCGAGATCGACCGCGTGGCATACGACATGCAGGCCGACGCCGACAGCAAGACAAACAATGTGCTGGAGATGCTCAAGAAGGTGCCTCTGGTATCGGTTGACGGACAGGACGAGATCAGAGTGAAGGGCTCTACATCGTTCAAGATTTACCGCAACGGTCACCCCGACCCCGCACTGGGCACTAATCCCAAGGCGATACTCAAGGCCGTGCCGGCAAGCATGATCAAGCGCATCGAGGTCATCACCGACCCCGGTGCAAAGTATGACGCCGAGGGCACCAGCGCCATCCTCAACATCGTGATGGTCGACAACAGCCAGGTCAACGGCGCCACCGGCACCATAGGCATGGGCGCCAGCATGTATGGCGACGTCAACGGCAGTGCCAATGTCACCGCACAACTGGGCAAGGTGGTCACTAACGTCAACTATGGCTATCACCGCAACAGCACGCACCACTCACACAACCTGCAGGAGAGTACCACACACTACAACGACACCGGCAATGAGTTCACCACTTTTAACGACTCAAAGGCAACGGTCAACGTGCACTACGGCGACGTGAGCGCCAGCTGGGAGCCCGACACGCTCAACCTGCTCAGCGCAAGTGCGGGCGGTTACTACTATGACTATGCCGGCACGGGCCTTAACATTGCAAAGATGACAACCTCTACAGGAGCGCCTGTGTTCAGCTACAAGATCAACGGCGACACCCCGGGTAGCAGTTTCTATGACCTGCACGGCCGTGCCGATTTCCAGCACAAAACCCGCGTCAAGGACGAAACCCTCACCCTCAGCTACATGGTGAGCACCAGCCGCAACCATCAGGACATGAACTCGCACTACTTTGACATCGAGGGCTCACCCATGCCTTACACCGCGATGTTCACGACTGCCAAGGAAAGGTTTGCCGAGCACACCTTCCAGTTTGACTGGACCCGCCCCTTTGCACGTTTCCACAAGGTAGAGACCGGCCTCAAGTATATCAACCGCACTAACAAGAGCGAGAACACTAACACCTATGAGGGATTCAGCGAGATGAACTCTCACCGCCTCTTCAACCACCTCACCCAGGTGGGTGCGGCCTATGTCAGCTACAACTATGCCCGCGACAAGTGGAGCGCACGCGCCGGCCTGCGATATGAGTTCAGCCACCTCGAGGCCAAGTACCCCGACGGCGCACAGGCAGGCTACCACCGCAACCTGGGCGACTGGGTGCCCAACGCTGCCATCGAGTACAAGCCCGACTGGTTCAACAGCTACAAGCTCAGTTTCTCAACCAATATCCAGCGTCCCGGCATCACCTATCTCAATCCTGCGGTGAAAGAAGATCCCACGACCAGGACGTTCGGTAACTCTCATCTGGAGAGCGCCCGTGAATACAACATCAGCTTCACCTACATGCGACTGGGCGCCAAGCTCACCTTCAACGTGAGCCCCACCTTGTCGTTCAGCAGCAACCAGATTGTGGGTGTGCAATACCTTGAGGACGGCAAGCAGGTATCGACCTATGAGAACACCCTGCGCCACTGCTATGCAGGCCTCAACGCCTTTGCACAGTGGACCATCGGTCCCAAGAGCAGCCTGATGTTCAACGGCAATGCCGGCTATGACATCAACCACAGCAAGAAGCTAGACCTGGACAACAACCGCTGGCGCGCATTCACATTCGCCCAGTTCACCCAGCAGCTGCCGTGGAAACTTCGCCTGGGCGCAGGCGGTGGTTTCTGGATGGGCGGTGCACAGGGGCTCTACGGCTATAACAGCGGCAGCGCATTCTACAACCTGTCATTGCAGCGTTCGTTCCTCAAGGAAGACCGCCTCACCGTGCAACTGCAGGCCCAGAATGTGTTCAGCGGCAAGTACACCACCATGCGCAGCCACACCACACAGGGTGACTATACCGGCGACACCACAAGCAAGTGGGTGGGCCGCAACGTGTCGCTCAATGTGAGCTACCGCTTCGGTTCGCTCAAGGCTCGCGTCAAGAAAACCAACACCACCATCGAGAACAACGACGTGGTGGGCGGCTCGAGCCAGGCAGGTGCTGCACAGGGCGGCCAGCAAGGACAACAGCAATAACATTTACCCCCCTAAAAAACACAAAGAGGGCTGCATCACATCGACGCAGCCCTCTTGCTTATTCTTCGATCCTTGCTTCTGGTTAGAACTCCAGGCGGAAACCGTTGCGCTTGAGTTCCTCGTAGTTGAGCTTGTTGAAGCTGTACAGATAGGTACCGCTGCGCGACGACATCTGCGCCGTCGTGGTTTCGTCCAGCTGGGTGAGCATGCCGAAGTGGAGCATCTTCTTGGCAAAGTTGCGGCGGTCAAACTTCACGCTCAGGATGGCCTCATAAAGCGACTGCAGCTGTCTCATGGTGAACTTCTCGGGCAGCAGCTCAAAGCCTATGGGCTCAAAGTGGATGCGCTCACGCAGGCACTGCTGGGCCTTGCGCAAGATGTGGTCGTGGTCAAATGCCAGTGGTGGCATGTCGTCCAAGTCAAACCAGCGGGCCACGCGGGCATCGTCACCGCCCTCCACGTCATGTATCTGTGTGAGTGCATAGTAGGCTATGGTGATGACACGCTCACGAGGATCGCGCCCCGGCTCGCTGAAGGTGTAGAACTGTTCCATATAGTTGATTGACAGACTAGTCTCTTCCCTGAGCTCACGCCTTGCGGCATCATCGGCGCTCTCGTCCATCCTGATAAATCCTCCAGGCAGCGCCCAGCGGCCCTTAAAAGGCTCGATGCCGCGCTCCACCAGCAGCACCTTGAGCGAGCTGTCCTTCACGTCATATCCAAATATCACGCAGTCAGTGGTGATGGCCGCATGCTCATACCTGTACCAGTATCCTTTTACTCCGTTATGTTCTAGTTCCATATCTGTATCATGTGTAATATTTACACCGCAAAATTACAGCATCTACACCTAACTACAAAATCTTTAGCAAAAAAAATCTCTTTTATCAGTTTTTATGTCTATCTTTGCACGACAACTAATGGACCCACTCATGAGAATAGGAATTATAGGAGCTGGCGTCATTGCCGAGAAGATATCGCAGACGTTGCGCGAGCGATGGAGCGAGATGCTCTATGCAGTCGCTTCGCGCGAGATGTCGAAGGCCCAGGCGTTTGCACAGCGCAACGGTTTTGTCAGGGCCTATGGCAGCTACGAGGAGATGGTGTGCGACCCTATGGTCGACATCGTGTATGTGGCAACGCCCCACTCTCACCACTACGAGCACGCACGGCTGGCGCTTGAGCACGGCAAGGCTGTGATATGCGAGAAAGCCTTCACAGCCAATGCCCGCGAGGCACGGGAGCTCATCGAGCTGGCACGCGAGCGTGGTCTATTCCTCATGGAGGCCATGTGGACCCGCTTCATGCCCATCATGCACCGCCTCAAGGAAGTGCTCGACAGCGGCATCGTGGGCCGTCCGCGCCTGCTCACGGCGAGCCTGTGCTGGACCATGACCCATGTGCCGCGCATCTGCCGTGCCGACCTGTGCGGTGGCGCCTTGCTAGACCTGGGCATCTATTGCCTCACATTTGCCGACATGTTCATGGGCCGCGACATCAAGCACATCACAAGCAATGTGGTGAAGGGTGGCGAGGACGTGGACTGGACCAGCACCATTTCCATTCTTTATAATGACGGCAAGATTGCCAACCTGCAGTGCTCGGCATGCTGCTATGACAAGCGGGGCATCATAGCCTGCGAGCGTGGACGCATCGAGGTGGATGCCGTGAACTGGCCCCACTGGGTCAAGGTATATGACCACACCGGGACGCTCATCGAGGAAATCGGTCTGCCCGAGGACCAGGTGAGCGGCTACGAGTATGAGTTCCTTGCCGCCCAGGAGGCCCTTGAACACGGATGGATTGAGCATCCGCTCATGCCACATGCCACCACACTGCACCTGATGAAAATAATGGACACCCTGCGACACCAGTGGGGCGTCACATATCCAAACGATACTAAATTCTAAGACTTATTATTATGAAAGCAAGCAAATTAGTTTTTTCAGCATTAGCACTTGTACTTTTCAGTTGTACAGGTCAGCAGAGTGACCAACAAGCACAAAACGACGGGCAATCGTCCAAGTGTGTAGCACCAATGCCCGCAGGCCTGAACCCCGACAGCCTGACCGACGGTGACGTGCCCGCAGCATTCACGGCCGATGACTTTGACTGGATGGGAGGCAACCTCACGATGACGGTATCTAATGCCGACATCTATGATGCAGTAGACATCACCACCCTGCACGAGGGCGACACCGTGGTGTATGACGGGAAACCCATCGTGGTTAAGTCAGTCAAAGAAAACAATGATTGCATCGACGTCAATGGCGGTCTTGACGAGGGCAGTGCATCATTCAAGGCTCATGAGGGAGGCACTTATCGTGCGATCACATTCAACTATCACTCAATCTACACTGAGCTGGGCAAGGTACAAGTGGCGCTCGCCGACAACTTTGCGATTGTGGACTGCGGCATTAATCCTGACGATCCCAGCGACACTATCAAGACTAACCAAAAGCTTTACATTGAAAATCTCAAGGACGACCGTCGCGAGTTCAGCCCGCTCAACACCATTGTTAGCGTTGAGAAAGGACAAATCACTAAGATCACCCGCCGCTGGATTCCTTAAGGTGAGTTCCTTAAACAAGTGTGATGTCACATAGCAATGACTGACAAAAGAGGCATATTTCAGCAGCCACTGTGGGTAGCAATCTTTGCACTCACAGCGGCTGTGGTGTGGGGCTGGGCCTATCCGTTTATCAAGATGGGCATGACCGAGTTTGGCATCACCAGCGACATGACCGGCAGCAAGATGCTCTTTGCGGGCATCCGCTTCATGGTTTCGGGCTTCATCATCCTGGCCATGATGCACGGACAGGCCAAGTCGTTCAAGGTGCAGCGCCCGTCGTGCTGGTGGTTCATCTTGCTTTTCTCATTGCTCAACACCACGCTGCACTATGCCTTTTTCTACTTCGGGCTCTCGCACAGCGCCGGTTCGCGTGCCGCTATCCTCAACTCGCTGGGCACATTTGTTGTGGTGATACTAGCCTGCTTGTGTTTTAAGAGCGACAAGATGACCCTGGGCAAGCTGGCGGGCTGCGTAATCGGTTTTGCCGGCATCCTCACGCTCAACATGGGCGGTGGCGACAGCGGCAGCTTCACCTGGCTGGGCGACGGCATGATAGCGCTCAACGCACTGTGCTCGGCAGTGGCAACACTCTTGGTGCGCCGCCTGGGCCGATATGTCGACGTCACCGTGGGCACCGGCTACAGCCTGTCGCTGGGCGGAGCATTGCTCATCATTCCCGGCTTGGCCATGGGCGGCACGCTGCCTGTGGTGACATGGTGGGGCATTTCCATCCTGCTCATCCTCATAGGCATCTCCACCACAGGATTTGCCCTCTACAACAAGCTCATCAGTTGCAACCCCGTGGGCAAGGTGGCTATCTACAATTCGCTCATCCCCGTGGTGGGAGCAGTCACATCGTGCCTGTGTCTAGGCGAGCCGTTCTACTGGAAATATGTCATCGCCGGCACACTGGCTGCCACCGGCATCTACATCATCAACCGAGGCAAATAACTAACCTAAACAACCCATAAATCATGAAGAAATTCTTATTACTCATCGCCATGTGCATTATTGCATGCACCGCAGCCACAGCACAAGACCTGCTTGCAGGCAATTACAAGAAAGCGCTCATCATAGGCGCACACCCCGACGACCCCGAGTCGATGGCCTATGGCACAGCACTGCGCCTCAAGCAGATGGGATGCGAGGTAGTGACCGTGTATCTCACCCGCGGCGAGGCCGGCATCGAGGGCAAGACCCACGACGAGGCAGCCGCAATACGCACCGCCGAGTGCGAGAAGGTGACACAGATGACCGGCATACGCCACATCTTCCTCAACCAAATTGACGGCAGCACCGAGGTCAACAAGCAACGCTATGCCGAGATGAAAGCCCTCATCGAGCAGGAGAACCCTGACCTGGTCATCACCCACTGGCCCATCGACTCACACCGCGACCACCGTGCAGCCGCACTGCTCACCTATGACGCCTGGCGATTCACCGGCCACAAGTTTGACCTCTTCTACACCGAGGTAATGACCGGACTGCAGACCACCAACTTCAACCCCACCCACTACGTCGACATCACCAGCACCCGCCAGGGCAAGCTCGATGCCTACCTGGTGCACGTGAGCCAAGGCACCGACGGCAACGTCAAGAAATATCACGACACGATGGAAGCCATGCGCGGCCTCGAGTTCCAGTGCAAATGGGCCGAAGCCTTCGTCAAAGCCATCTGGCCCCGCGTAGAGTAACCGCCCCAGCATCCCCATGCAGCGCCGCCCATGCAG
Organism: Muribaculaceae bacterium; assembly: GCA_024400935.1. GTDB lineage: Bacteria > Bacteroidota > Bacteroidia > Bacteroidales > Muribaculaceae > Sodaliphilus. Next base: position 20,764 of record JAKSLZ010000041.1, read on the forward strand.
TGCCATCCCTCACGCAGGCGGCACCCATGCCTCGCACCACCCTCACGCAGGTGCTTCCTGCTCCTGCGTGAGCCCCCACCCGCGTTGAGCCCCTGTGCGAAGCGGTTTCGCCGCTTCGACCCGTCCGCCCCCTTTTTCAAAAAAAAGGCAATCCATTAGTCAATTACCCGTTTTTTTTCTTACCTTTGCAACGGGAAATTAATAATTATACTAATTTTATAAAACAACAAGCTTATGAAAAAAGTCTTTACTTCAGTCTTTGCAATCGCAATCGCTGCGACAGCATTTGCCGACGAATTTGTTTCTCCCGGCAACGGCACAACCTACACAATGGAGGATCTCTCTAAGATCGCTGACTGTCAGGTTTCTAAGGCAGACGGTGCATGGCAACTCAACGCAGCCTTCACTATCAGCGCTGGCGACGTGCTCAAGATCCAGAACAACGAGATTATTAAGTTCAACGACAAGATCCAGATCAACGTAGCCGGTACACTCGACTGCACCCCTGCCGACACTGCACTCATCACAGGCGTAGAGGGCACAACCCCCAAGGGCTTCCGCATGTATGCCGACAATGCCAACGCAGTGCTCAAGAACACCCGCATGGAGCAGGTAGGTATCACATTTGGCTCGGCCAACGGTGCCATCGTGGCTGAGAACTGCACATTTGCTGACTACAACACATCTAACGCCAGCGGCGCATGCCTCAACTTCAGCGCTTCCAGCACTGGCAAGAACGTGATTGACGGCTGTACATTTGTCAACGGCGGTACAGCAGCCATAGGCAACGGCGCTAACACCCCCATCGGCATCGTCATCAAGAACAGCACCTTCCTGGCTAACAACACCAAGAACAGCAACCGTCCCCAGATCAACCTCACCAGCTACGGCACTGAGGATGTTGAGATCCTTGACAACGTCATCATTGGCGGTCACTTCACTAAGGTGGGTGGTATCGCTGTGAGCAACATGATGGGCTACGGCTACTCTAACAAGGTTACCGTTAAGGGCAACATCGTTAAGGAAAACCGCTATGGCATCACCATGACAGGTCCCGTAAACATGTTTATCGAGGACAACTTGATCATTGACAACATCTATGAGACCAACGCAATGAACGGCGGTAGCGGCCTCAGCCTCTATGACTCTGCCGGCAAGGGCAAGGTATTCATCAAGGGCAACCACATCGAGAACAACCTGTGGGGTATCACAGTTATCGGCCAGCCCAACGTTAACGCAGGATGGATCGAGGGCTACGAAGACGAAGCCAACTATAACCCCGGCATGAACGTATTTAAGAACAACGGCAATGGTGGCCAGCTCTATGAGATTTACAACAACGGCACCTCTACCGTGTATGCACAGGGCAACATCTGGAATGTTGACCAGGAAGACGAAATCGAAGACCTCGTCTTCCACAAGCATGACGACCCCTCACTGGGCGAAGTCATCTATCTTCCCCCGTATCAAGGCGAGCCCATCGGCATCGACGACATCACCGTCGGCAAGGCTGCTAAGGCTGTCAAGTACATCATCGATGGCCAGGTTGTTATCGAGAAGGACGGCGTTCGCTACAACGTAGCAGGCCAGATGATCAAATAATCAAGCTATACCTACAGCTATTGATAAACAAAGCGAGAGGCTCCACAGCTTCTCGCTTTCTCATTTTTTAAGTCCTGATTCAACAAGCGAGGGTTTTGCTTCAGTTTCTCGCATTTTTTTCCTATCTTTGTAGTCTAATCAGTTTATTTTACAGAAAATGAAAAAAGTACTTATTATCTTAGCCATGCTCATGGCATGCAACACCATCAATGCACAAGAGCGCTGGACTGCCGAGAAAGCCAACGCCTGGTATGCACAACTGCCATGGATGGCGGGCAGCGACTACATCCCCGCCACTGCCATCAACCAAATCGAAATGTGGAGCGAGGCCACCTATGACCGCGCTACCATAGAGAAAGAACTCAACTGGGCACAAGACCTGGGATTCACCACCCTGCGCGTGTATCTGAGCAGCGTGGTATGGAAAAACGACCCCATCGGCATGAAGGACCGCATGGACGACTTCCTGGCGCGTTGCAGCCAGCGCGGCATACGCCCCATCTTTGTCTTCTTTGACGACTGCTGGAACGAGGAGTCAAGCTACGGCATCCAGCCCGCACCCAAGCGTGGCGTGCACAACTCAGGCTGGGTCAAGGATCCCGCCGCATCGCTGCGTGGCGACACCTGCGCCGTCTACCCCGTGCTCCGCGCCTATGTCAAGGACGTGATTGGTCGCTTCAAGGACGACAAGCGCGTCTTGATGTGGGACCTCTTCAACGAGCCCGGCAACGGCACCAAGCACAACATCTCGCTCGACCTCGTCAAGAAAGTGTTTGGCTGGGCACGTGAGATTTATCCCTCACAGCCCCTCACCTGCGGCGTGTGGTCATCGATGCACGACTTCAACAAGGTGCAGCTCGAGCTTAGCGACGTCATTAGCTACCACTGCTACGGCGACCTCAACACCCACACCCAGGTCATCGACTCGCTCAAGGTCTACGGACGACCCCTCGTGTGCACCGAGTACATGGCACGCACCCACGGCAGCAAGTTCCAGAACATCATGCCCCTGCTCAAAAAGAACAAAGTTGTGGCCATCAACTGGGGCTTCGTAGCCGGCAAGACCAACACCATCTTCTCTTGGGAGAAAAAGATGCCCGAAGTAGAAGAGCCCCCCGTATGGTTCCACGACATCCTGCGTCAGGACGGCACCCCCTTCGACCCCGAAGAAGTGAAGCTCATAAAACAACTCACCGGCAAAAAGAAATAGCCCATTATCAGATTTCCCCAGCCGTAGAGCAACCTACCAAACCAACAACAAACACCATCAAAGGGACGGTTCCTTCTATGTTGAAAACCAAACAAATTTGGTAATTTAATATTTATTTAACAGTTTG
>JAKSLZ010000042.1 GCA_024400935.1 Muribaculaceae bacterium
AGCGCTTCGCTTTTCAGAGCGGTCGCTGTCGCTCCCTTCTCAGAGCGCTTCGCTTCTCGGAGCGGTCGCTGTGCTCCCTTCTCAGAGCGCTTTGCTGTACGGTCATAACTTTGTCCTTCTGAAGAGGGAGCGCCAGCGACCGTTCCGAAGAGCGACCACCGGGAGCGTTCTTAAAAGGGAGCGCCAGCGACCGCTCTGAAAAGCGAGCGCAGCGAAGCGTTCTTAAAAGGGAGTCCCCCAAGGACGACCGCTCTGAAAAGCAAAGCGTTCTTAACCCGGCAATGGTGTGCTGTCGTTAGCCTTGGCACCCAGTTGTTGCAGTTTGCGGGCTGTGGTGTTGATGCTCTGGCCTCCGTCGGTGATTTTCTTGCGAGCATCCTCATAGGCGTAGGTAGCCTGCTTGAGGTTGCGTCCCACGGCCTCATAGTGTTTCCAGAACTGCCCCACGCGCTTGAGCATCTCGTCGGCCAGGGCATACACGCGCTCATGGTTTTGCGTCTGTGTTATCTGTGTCCATGTGAGCGAGACGATGCGCAGGGCAGCATATAGCGTCTGCTCGTCGGCAATGAACACGTTTTGCTCCATGGCGCGTCGCCACAGGTCGGGCTGCGCGTTGAGGGCAGTCCACAGTGCTCCAGTGTGGGGCACAAACATGATCACATAGTCCATCTTGACCTTGGGCGGCTGCACGTAGGCCGAGTAGTTCTTGCGCGATAGTTCCTTGACGTGGCGGTTGATGCTCTCGATGTGGGCCTTGAGGAAAGCGTCGCGCATGGCTGTGTCCTCAGCGTTGACATAGTCGATGAAAGCGCTGAGCGACACCTTTGAGTCGATGATGACGTCTCGCGTCTGGTCCAGGTGCAATATCACGTCGGGTCGCATGCGCTCACCGCCGTCGGCTTTGATGGCGTTGCCGTGTGCGTCACGCATGGTAGCCTGGGTGTCATAGTGTATGCCTTGTGTGAGTCCCTGTGCCTGCAGCAGTTCGTCGAGCACCGTCTCTCCCCAGTCGCCTTGCAGCTTGCCTCCGTGTTTGAGAATGCGTGCCAGCTCGTCGGTGCTGTCTTTAGCGGCCTGGGTGTGGCGCATCATGCTCTCCACGCTGGTCTTCATCTCGGCGGTGAGCGACGTGTGCTTGAGCGTATTGTCGTCGATGGCCTTCTTCATGTTCTCGATGGTCTCGCGCAGCGGAGTCACAATGAGCCCCAGGTCGCGGTTGCTGGCCGCGGCAAACTCCTCCTGCCGTTGCTTGAGCATCTCGTTAGTTGCGTTCTTCATCTGTTCGTTCATGCGACCCATCGTTTCGTTGAATCGACGTTCTTGTTCGGCCAGCGCCTCCTGATGTCGTTCGCCCAGCATTGCCACACGTGTCTCGAGGGCTGCAATGCGGCTGCGTGCAATGAGATACCCCACTGCTGCTCCCACTGCCAGCCCGATAAAAAGTAATAAGATTTCCATAACAGATTATGTCTTTTTCTATGGTTATTATAAATTAGCTCTCTATGTAAAAATCACGACAAAGTTACCCATTATCTTCCAAAAAAAGAAACTGCGGCTGCAAAAAAATCAAATGGAGCAATTATCTTTTTTCAGAATATTAGTAAAATGTATAAGCATCGACATGCAATGTCTTTTTTTTACAAGTACAAGAATTGCAATGACAGTAATTTTGCAGCGTGATAATTTAGGCTAAAACTATTTTTTGTAAAAAATGAGAGATCTTATACTAATTGTAGTTGCTATGGCGTGCGTGTTAATAGCATGCTTGTGAATTTGAATGATTATGTTTTGGGACAAGATAGCATCGTTATATGACCTGTTTGAGAATGTGTATAACAGGAAAGTTTACAAGGGAATAGGTGTGAAGGTGGCCGAGTTTGTCGCTCACAATGACACTATGCTGGAGTGTGCTTGCGGCACAGGCGCTATAACTGTGGCTGTGGCCAGGCAGTGCCGCCACGTGGTCGCTACCGACTACTCTGAAGGCATGCTCAAGCAGGCCCGCGCCAAGTGCAGCCACTTGTCTAATGTTACGTTCGAGAGAGCCGACATCTCCCGGCTGCCCTATGACGACGATGCCTTTGACAAGGTGGTGGCAGGCAATGTGATACACCTGCTTGACGACCCCGCAGCCGCACTGCATGAACTGCAGCGCGTGTGCCGTCCCGGCGGACAGCTCGTCATCCCCTGCTATGTCAACATCAAGCGTGACGGAGGGCTCAACTTCGGTGCGTGGTTTGTAGAGAAACTGGGTTTGAGGTTTAAACGCGAGTTTGACTACGACGGTTACAGGCAATTCTTCGCACAGTTAGGCTACAAGAATGTGCAATATCACCTCGTTGAGGGGCGCATGCCCTGTGCCATAGCGGTAATACCTGTGGCACCATAGGTTAGATCTAATAGTGAAAAAATCAGGCTAAACAACAATAAAAACAAGAAGTGATGAAAGACAAGAAACTAAAAGCAATGAAAACGCTGTCAATACTGATAGCGGCAATGGGTGTTATACATGAGATAGCCACGTTCACCCCAATGATGGCCGGCAAATTTGCCGCGCTCAGCGAGTCGGCCTTTAAGGCAAACACTTATTTCAGCCTCATGTGCGGAGCTCTGCTCATGGTGTGTGGCGTGGTGTCATATATGTTGTCAGACCGAGTGGGGGAGTATGATTTCCTGCGCAAACCATTTGCGTTGTTACAGGTGGCTATGGCGGCCGATGGCATTATGGCGGTATGCTTCATGCCCCACAACCCGTTTGCCTGGGCAGTCTTTGCCTTGACACTGCTGCAAGCCCCTCTGGGCCTGTGTTTCAACCGCTGACTTTGAAAAAGCGGATACAGTTCATACACAACATTGCGGCACAGAAGCTTGCGGGGAGATGCCCCGGGTCTCTGTGCCGCAATTGTGTGGTTATCCTGGCGGTTAACCTTCAGCCAGTTATTGCTTGGTGACTTTGTTGCCGTAGATGGTCTTGAAGTCGTCGCGCATCGAGATGGTTACCCACTGCTTGGCGTCGCACGAAGCCTTCATCTTCTCGGCCTTGGCGGGATTGCCATGCTCACGCACGGTGTCGTCGGCCAGCACACAGAATGCCAAGCTGGGATAGGTGTTGCCGGTAACCGAGTATTCAAACATGCTGAAGTCGCCGCTCGAGTTGCCAAATGCCAGGATGGGCTTGATGCCTATCTCGCGCACGATGGCGCTTATCTTGTTCATCTTGAGATTCTTGACATACATCAGTCCGCGCACTACCTCGTCGGTGGGCTTGAAGGTGTAGTCCCAGCCCTCCTTGTCGCCCTGGGTGGTGGCATAGGTGTAGATGTCAGAGCCGATGATGTGGTTGCGGCCAAATGCCAGCGCACCGTCCACATAGGTGCGGGTGACCTGGCGCTCGCTGCCCGAGATGACATAGGTGGTGAAACCGTTGGCTGCGAGATAGCCCACCACCTCGGCCATGGGCAGGTAGATGGCCTCGCCCCACTGAAGGTTGTTCATGCCCTCGACGGGTGCTTTCATGAAGTTGAGGGTGTAGTCGCGGTATTGCTCGGGTGTCATGCCGGCAAACACCTCGTTCTGGGCGATGGCCTCGGTCCACATCATGTCGCCGGGCACTGAGCGGGCATACACGGCATCCTTGATGACCTGGGCAGTGGCGAGTTGCTCGGGAGTGGCCTGGAAGGTGGGGTCGTCAAAGACACGATACAGATACATCATCCACTCAAAGTAAGACGGCGCAGTCTCGCACACGAGGGTGCCGTCGAGGTCAAACACTGCCACGCGGTCTTGCTGGGGTACGAAATCCTTGCTGCCGGGAGTGGTCACTTTTTTGACAAAGGCCTTGAGAGTTGCCAGAGGCACGCTGCCCTTGCTCCAGTACTTGAAGTTGCCCTTCGCACCCACGTTTTGTCCAATCTGGGCGATCTGCTCACGAGTCTCGGCCGTCGCCTGCAATGTAACCATCGTCAACAGACCGGCCAGTAATATCAATCCTTGTTTCATTACGCGATTCTTTTAAATACAGAGCAAAGTTACAAATAATTATTGACAATAACTACCATTGCCTCCAAATTAATGTGCACTGGAAAAGTTGTGCCAGTCAAAAATCAGGCCGTCAATTCAGGCAGATTGCACTTTGCGCCCTTCAGACTCTCGAGTTGCCCCCACATTCAAAAACGAAGTGCGAAAATCCGGCTTAAGCCGTGCTGTGCACTTGAAACAAACCACAGATTAAACAGAGGTAAGGGAATTATATTTCAGATAAAACTGATTGTTTATGTTACCTTTGGGGAGATTGGTATTAACCACAATCTGCTTAATCTCGTCAACAATTCCCTAAAAAATCTGAGAAATCTGTGGTTTGTTTAGGCATAAGGACAAAAGGGAAAAAGGAAAAAAACTCTGTATCCTCCGTGCCTCTGTGGGGGAAGTCGCAAATGGAGAGAGATGGGGCTGTATTTTTGACTCTCGAGTTGACCCTTACGGGGCAAAGTTTTGGGGTATAGTTTTTCGTCTTTCGGCAAAAAGTTGTAACTTTGCACCCAAATGCGGCATTAAGCGCCGCTGTTGAAACTATTTTATAGGGAAGTTTAAAAATTATACGTAATAGAATAATGGACGAAAAAGCTAAGGTCCAGTTCAGGCAGAGCATTGTAGTGCGATTTGCAGGCGATAGCGGCGACGGTATGCAGCTTGCAGGCACTATTTTTAGTAATGTGAGTGCCGGATTGGGCGACCAAATCTCTACATTCCCCGACTATCCCGCCGAGGTGCGTGCACCGCAGGGCAGCCTCAATGGCGTGTCGGGTTTCCAAGTACACATGGGTCACGGCGTGCACACTCCTGGTGACGAATGCGACGTTCTCGTGGCCATGAACCCCGCAGCTCTCAAACAGAATGCCAAGTATCTGCGCAAGGGCGGTGCATGCATCGTCGACATCGACACTTTCAACAAGAGTGGTCTCGACAAGGCGATGTTTACAACCGATGATCCCTACACCGAGATCAACCTGCGCGGACAGGTAGTCGAGGTGCCCATGACATCGCTGGTGAAGGCTGCCCTCGAGGACAGCGGCATGGACTTCAAGGCACAGATGAAGTGCCGCAACATGTTTGCGCTGGGTCTCGTGTGCTGGCTCTTCAACATCCCCATGGAGTCACCCATCAAGTTCATCAACAACAAGTTTGCGGCTAAGCCCGCCATCGCTCAGGCCAACGAGAAGGTGATACGCGGCGGTTATGACTATGGTCACAACATCCACGCCAGCGTGTCGACTTATCGCATCGAGACCGACGAGCCCCGTCCCGGCATCTACACCGACGTCAACGGCAACAAGGCCACTGCATGGGGACTCATCATGGCATCAGAGAAGAGCGGACGTCCCTTGTTCCTGGGTTCATATCCCATCACCCCCGCCACCGACATCCTGCACGAGCTGGCCAAGCGCCGCGACCTGGGTGTGAAGGCTGTGCAGATGGAGGACGAGATAGGCGGCATCTGTGCTGCTATAGGCGCTTCGTTTGCCGGTAACCTTGCAGTAACCAGCACATCGGGCCCCGGCCTGTCGCTCAAGAGCGAGGCTCTGGGTCTGGCAGTGATGGCCGAGCTTCCCCTCGTACTCATCGACGTGCAGCGCGGCGGTCCCTCAACCGGACTTCCCACCAAGACCGAGCAGACCGACCTGCTGCAAGCCCTCTATGGTCGTAGCGGCGAGTGTCCCCTCGTAGTGCTGGCGGCACTCAGTCCCACTGATTGCTTCAACATGGCGTTTGAGGCAGCACGCATCGCCATCGAGCACATGACTCCCGTGGTGCTGCTCACCGACGCTTTCATCGCTAACGGCTCAAGCGCATGGCGCATCCCCGAGGAGGACGAGTTCCCCGAGATCAAGCCCAATTATGTTCCTGACGCACTCAAGGCAGTGTGGAAACCCTACATGCGCAACGCCCGCGACGTGCGCTACTGGGCTATCCCCGGCACCGAGGGCCTCGAACACCTGGTGGGTGGCCTCGAGAAGGACTATAACAGCGGCATCATCAGCAACGATCCCATCAACCATGCACAGATGGTGGAGACACGCCAGCACAAGGTGGACAACGTGGCGCTCGACATCCCTGAGCTGCAGCTGCGCGGCGACCGTGACGCTGACACCATCATCGTGGGCTGGGGCGGCACATACGGACACATCCTCGACGCAGTGCGTGAGGTGCGTGCCCAGGGCAAGAAACTGGCCATGGCACAGTTCCGCTACATCAACCCGCTGCCCAAGAACACTGCCGACGTGCTCAACCGCTTCAAGACAGTGAACGTGGCCGAACTCAACAACGGCCAGTTTGCATCTTACCTGCAGTCAAAGATTCCCTCGCTCAACATCTGCCACATCAACAAGACACAGGGCCAGCCCTTCATGGTGCAGGAGATTGTGAGCGAGATAAACAAAGTAATGGAGGACGAATAACATGGACGAGAAGAATATTCAACAACAAGAACCTGCACAGCACTTTGTGCAGCGTGACTATAAGAATGACCAGACAGTGCGCTGGTGCCCCGGATGTGGCAACCATGCCATCCTCAACGTGTTACATCGCTCTATGGCCGAGCTGGGCATACCTCCCCACATGACTGCTGTCATTTCAGGTATTGGATGCAGCTCACGTCTGCCTTACTACATGAGCACATACGCCTTCCACACTATCCACGGACGCGGTGGCGCCGTTGCCAGCGGCTTCAAGACCGCCAATCCCGAGATGACCGTGTGGCAGGTGAGCGGCGATGGCGACTGCCTTGCCATAGGTGGCAACCACTTCATCCACGAGGTGCGCCGCAACATGGACCTCAACCTGTTGCTGCTCAACAACAAGATCTATGGCCTCACTAAGGGACAGTATTCGCCCACCAGCGATCGTGGCTTCGTGTCTAAGTCATCGCCCTACGGCACTGTAGAGGACCCCTTTGTGCCCGCTGAACTCGTCTTTGGCGCACGCGGCACCTTCTTTGCCCGCAGCATCGACATGGAGCTCAAGATAAGCCAGGAGATCATGGTGGCAGCCGTTAAGCACAAGGGTATGTCAGTGTGCGAGATTCTGCAGAACTGCATGATCTTCAATGACGGCATCCACAAGTTCATCACCGACAAGGAGCACCGTGCCGACCGCACCATCCACCTCGTCCATGGCGAGAAGATGGTCTTCGGCAAGGAGATGAACAAGGGTATCGTGCAAGACGGTTTCGGCCTCAAGGCAGTGACCATAGGTGAGGACGGTTACACAATGGACGATGTGCTCGTGCACGACGCCCATTGCGAGAACAACTTCCTGCACCAGCAGCTCGCCATGATGAACGGCACCGATCTGCCCGTGGCACTGGGCGTGATACGCGACGTGGAGGCTCCCAGCTATGAGACCTGCGTTGCACAGCAAGTCGAGGAAGCAAAGGCCAAGCACGGCTTCTCATGCCTGCGCGACGTCATCCTCACCGGCGACACCTGGGAAGTAAAGTAAAAAACATACAACCACACAATAAACGAGGCTGCCCGACACAAGTCTGGGTGGCCTCGTTTGTATTTGAAACACAACAAGATAATAGGGCTGTTTAATTTTGAATTAATGAAAAACAAAACCATTGTTTTGAACTAAATATTATGATTTTGATGATTGCCTGCCTTGTTTTAGATTAATTTTATTATCTTTGCATACATAATTATAAGTCTATGGCAAAGCGAAATTTAAATCGCATAAAGGTCATGCTAGATGAGATTAAGATTTTGGAAGGCAAAACAAATAAGAAGAAACGACATGACAATAGATGAAACATATCGCAAAATACATTTTGCAGTAATGGCGATTGAAAGCGGAGCCAAGAAGCTTAATATCAGTGGTCGGGAAATGGAACAACGCTTACAAAAGCAAGACCTTATTCACCGCCGTCTGATTGGTCACTATGAGCTGCTGCACACGCAGAGCCTCGAATATGTAGCTGCTGATATCGCAGAGACACTCATTAACTGGGAAAGCGAAGAATAAAAAAACGAAAATGGAACTATATCACGGATCAAACATAGCAGTGGCTCAACCATTGGCATTTGCCGGACGAAGGAACCTTGACTTCGGTAAAGGATTTTATACTACTCGTCTCAAGAGTCAAGCACAAAAATGGGCCACCCTTGTGGCAAGCCGCAAGAAAAAGAATCCACAGTGCATTGTAAGCATTTTTGAATATAACGAAGATGAGTTGATAGGAGCAGGGTATGTGTATAAGAACTTCCCTGAATATGATATGGAATGGCTGGAGTTTGTTGTTGCATGTCGTAAGGGTAAGGACAACACAAACTATGACATTGTAGAAGGAGGTGTGGCTAACGACCAAGTGATTGATACCGTAGAGGATTATGAAACCGGACGCATCACGGCAGAACAAGCACTGGATCAGCTAAAATACAAGAAACCTAACAATCAAATCTGTTTCCGTAATCAGGAGGTTATTGATAAGTACCTGCACTTCATTAATTCTGAAATTGTAAACATATAAGATAATAGCGCTATGAGAGATAACGTACTATGGCGAAAGATTGCCAGAATAATCATCATGATTGCTGAAGGTTTGCACATCAGTAGCGAACGAGCACTTGACCTCTTCTACAACAGCAATGTATATGAAATGTTAGTTGATCCTCGTTATGGACTTCAAACAATGAGTGACACCTACATCTACGATGAGTTCATGATGGAACTGCGTGGAGCAGAATGATTAGAGCGATCTAGTACATTTCATTCGAGATCCTCTGCCGGCTGCATTTGGTGTAGCAGGCCAAGCACGGCTTCTCATGCCTGCGCGACGTCATCCTCACCGGCGACACCTGGGAAGTAAAGTAAAAACAACCAACTACACTATAAACGAGGCTGCCCGACACAAGTCTAGGCGGCCTCGTTTGCTGTTGAAAAACAACAAAGTAGCAATGTAACAACATTGTTACAAACAACATTGTTACAAACAACCTTGTTTAATTCAAAAAAAATTATATCTTTGCCACACAAAAGTATAAAATCATGAACACAGAATATGTTATTCCCTTTGTATTTGGCACCAAAGCAGATGGGGAAAGATTTACCGATAGAAAAGAAGAAACCAAAGCATTGTTGCAAAACTTTACTCATGGAGTAAACACAATAATAATCTCGCCACGTCGAATGGGTAAAACCTCGCTTGTGGAGCGAACAATTAATCTAATTGAAGATTGTGATATAAAGATTGCAAAATTTGATGCTTTCGGTTGCAGGTGCGAACAAGATTTTGTTGACGCACTCGCTACAGCCGTCATGAAGGCCACATCTAATAAGTGGGAGGAATGGATGGAAAATGCAAAAACCTTCCTTACTCGTTTCGTTCCCAAAATCAGCGTTGGCCCTGACCCAATGAATGACTTTTCAGTTTCGCTTGAGTACAACCGTGCTAATCACACGACCGAGGATATATTGCAATTGCCCGAGATTATTGCCCGAGAAAAAGGAATACGACTCCTTATCTGCATAGACGAATTTCAACAGATTGGCGAATTTGCCGACTCGCTGACATTCCAAAAGAAATTAAGAAGCGTGTGGCAATTGCAAAGTCATGTTTCTTACTGCCTGTATGGAAGAAAAAAACACATGATGGAAAATATTTTCTTGAGTCATAGTCATCCGTTCTATCGCTTTGGAGACATAATGTACCTCAAAAAAATCAGTAAAACTGATTGGGTTTCATTTATTTGCCAGCGATTTGAAGCCACTGGCAAAATCATTTCAAAGGATTTGGCGCGAGAAATTTGTGTCACAACTGATTGTTATTCGGCCTATGTTCAACAACTGGCTTGGTTCGTTTGGATTCAAACAGACGATATAGCCAACGAGGATTGCCTGAATAAAGCCATCAAGCGTTTGCTTGATGCAAATGAATCTCTTTTTATCAACCAAACTGAAAAGTTGTCTGATTTTCAGATGAATTTCCTGCACGCAATTGCCGATGGAATCCATACTTCCTTTAGCCAACAAAACGTTCTAAACCGTTATCGCATAGGAACATCGGCCAATGTGTCCCGTCTTAAAAAATCACTAATTGAAAAGGACCTGATTGATACTATAGCGCCCAACCAAGTTGATTTTGCCGACCCTATTCTTTGTTTATGGCTAAAAAAACGAGTGTGGAGACAGTGAGTTTTGTGGCGTGAACGAGTGTACAACCAAGTATGCTGAGTAAAAAAGAGCCTGCGATCAATGCGACCGCAGGCTCTTTTGGATATATGTGTTAATGTGTCCTCGGGTCTACCGGGATTACTTTCCCAGCACGATGTTGAGTGCTTTGTTCACGTCGCTGATGTCTACGCCGCCATTGCCGTCAACGTCGGCACGGCCATTATACTTGCTTGCGCTATCCTTGCCCAGGACGATGTTGAGCAGGATGTTCACGTCGCTGATGTCCACGACGCCGTTGCCGTCAACGTCACCCTTGTCGGTAACAACACCGCCAATGGGAATGATGCGGTAGAAGTTTTTCCAGCCTGTGGCTGCCTTGTATTTGCCCACACTCTCGGCAGGTACCTGGAGAGTTCCTCGAGTGTAGGTGTCATAATCAAATAGATATTCCCCAGCTGTAGGAGGTACGGGATTGTGTGAGATGACCGATGTGATGAAAATGTCATCATCATATTTACAGAATGCCATATCGCCTATTTCGACAACACTCTCGGGGAATTCAATTGAGGTTAATTTTGTACCATGAAAAGCGCCCTCTCCAATCTTCTTAAGATGGTTGGGCAATTTGATTGATGTTAAGTTTGTACGCAAAAATGCGGCCTCATCAATTGTCTCAAGATACTTAGGGAAATTTATATTTTCGATGCTTTGAGCGCCACTACACAAGGCATATCCCGTCTCGGTCATGAGATATTTCTTGCTGCCGCCATTGGTGATGTCTTCCTCATAGTCTGTTCCCTCATAAGTATACAGCGCATTTTCTTTAATACCTGATGCATACACATATTTAGCTTTGCCGGCGTATGTGACGCCATCAACCGTGACGGGCGCAGCACTTACAACGGTCATGTGATAAGCTGTATTGTCTTTTTTGTCACGATAAGAGAAGTCGTAAGCATCAGTCCTGAAAGCTGCAAATGTGCTTTTGCATGCAGTGTTATCGCGGAAGTGGTTGGAAACCTCAGGACCTCTGGGTATATGCAGCTCGGCCTTACTGTTGACGTTGTGGAATCCCCACTGGTAATTTGAGGGGTAGTCACAGTTGATGTAGAGCTTTTCGAGGCTCTGTGTGCCTGCAATGAAGTAGTAGTGCAGTGACCTGCATGACGAGGGGATAAAGACAATCTTGATGGGAGTGCCGCTGAACGCGTAAGCACCCACATACTTCAATCCGTAAGAGAAATAGAGGTCGCTCGCAAGCGCAGTGTTGGCAAACGCATAGTTGCCCACATAAGTAACATTAGGACCAAGGGTGAGGGCGTTCATCTGCTTCTCGCCATAGAATGCGTATGTACTGATGGTGTCGACATTTGCGCCCAGGGTTACCTTGTACTTGCCAGCGCCGCCGTTGGCCGAGTAATTGTCAACGACATACTGACCCACGCTGGTAACAATATACTTCTTATTGTTAAAAGTAACGCTTGCTGCTATCTTGAGCTCGGTTGAACCCCACTTGGGATACCACGAGTCGTAGCGCACGCGGCCCTGATACTGCACGCCGTCGATGGTCTCGGCCTTGGTGCTAACTACTGTGTAGCCGCTGTGGGGCTTGCGAATGTTTGAATTGGGATTGATGTCGGTACCGATGTCATAAGAACCGTTGGTAATGGTCCAGCCGCTGAACTTACCGGTGCCTTTGTAAGAGTTAATGGCGCTATAAGGCACGTGCAGGGTAGCCTTGGCAGGGGCATTCCTCATCATGTTATCATGAAGATAAGGAAGTGTTGAAGCGTTGATACCCACATCTTTCAGCGATCCACAGTTGCTGAACACGTCCCTTCCAAAACTCAACATGGTGCTTGGCATCCACACGCCCTCTACGACCGATCCGGCAAACGTTTCGTTGCCTACGGTTACCACGCCATAAGGCAAGTGAATGCTCTTGATGGTGCGGTTGTCCTTGAAGGCACCGTTACCTAAACCCGTTACACTGGGTTTAAAACTTGTCTGGTAGAGGTTGATTCCGTCATAAGCCGCGGGGCAAATGTAAAGAGTGCTGAAAGACTTGTTGTACAGCATACCCAAATATGAGGCATACTTGGTATTCTTGGTGTCAACAACAATCTCTGTCAAGTAAATACACTTGTCGACAAATGTTGAATGAGCAATTGATGTCACGCTTGCAGGGATTGTGAGAGTTTTCAAATTTGAGCATTCACTAAATGCGTAGGAGCCAATCTCCTGCACGCCATCCTGAAGATCAATGCTTGAGAGACGTGAACCATAGAATGCACGAGTGCCAATCACCTTTGCTGGAGTAGTGACGGTGCTGACCCTGGTATTCATGAACGCTTCATCTCCGATTCTTGTAAGATAGGCGGCAGGAGTCATGTTACATGTAGTGAACGCATCGTTGTTCTTGAAGGCACCGTCAGCGATTTCGGTAATGTGATAATAAGTACCATCGTATGTTGTACCTGCATAGATCATGATTGACGTGAGCGTTTTGCCTTTAGTCGTGAGGCCGGTAATCTTAACTTCGTTGCTCGATACCGTCTCATAATTAAAAGTCTCGGACGAGAACGTCAGCGCATGCGCCGTGGTTGCCACAGCACACGTCAATAAAAGTGATAGATATTTCTTCATAATTGTATGTATTTATTAATATTTTGTCAAGAGATTTGCTTTCGCATTTATCTACAGCAAAAAGTTCTAATCCACAAAGATAGCAATTTTTTTTTATTGCGCAGAAAAAGAAATCAAAATTTTTCTGCTTTTTGTGTTAATGCAAATTGTTTAAAGGTGTTGTCTTGCTTGTAGTCGCTAGTTTTCAGTGACAGTGAAGCCTGCTTGCTGCAGGTGTTGCCAGTAGAGGGGGTAGGACTTGGCCACAACGGCTGCGTCCTTGATGATGACGCCTGTGTGGCGGGTTGAGGCCAGTGCCATGACCATGGCGATGCGATGGTCCTTGTAGGTCTCGATCTCTGCCGGGCTGTCTACGGGCGTGTGGTTGCCGTCGTAGGTGATGCTGTTGTCGGTGGGTGAGAGCAATGTGTAGCCCACCTTGGCAAGTTCGTTCTGCATGGCGGCGATGCGGTCGCTCTCCTTGATGCGCAGCGTGCGCACACCGGTGATGGTGAACGGTTTGCGCTGTAGGCACAGTGTGGCGGCAATGGTGGGGATGATGTCGGGCGTCGACTCCATGTCTAGGACTACCTCACCCGGAGTAGCTTCTTGGGTCGACAGGTGCAAGTCGCCTTCGTTCCACTCACATGCTACACCCATGGCATCGCACATGCCCATGATGGCGCTGTCGCCCTGCAGGCTGCAAGGGGTGAGTCCCTTGAGGGTGATGCTGGAACTGGGCAAAAGCGCTTGCATCGCCACCCAGTAGCTTGCTGCGCTCCAGTCGGTCTCGATGGTGGCGTCGTGGGGCAGGGTGTAGGCGCCCTCGTGCACGGTGATGGTGCGCAGTGTGTCGTCGGTGTCGACGGTGATGCCACAGCGACGCATCAGCCCCAGTGTCATCTCGATGTAAGGGCGTGACGAGATGTTGCCGGTGAGGCGCAATGTGCAGCCGCCAGTAACCGGAGCGGTGAGCAACAGGGCAGTTACATACTGCGAACTCATGCTGCCGTCAATCGCCACCTCGTGAACGTCAAGAGATTTTCCTGTTATGCGCAACGGAGGAAAGCCCTCGTTCATCACATAATCAATGCAAGCACCGCGCAGTCGCAGTGCGTCTACAAGATGCCTGATGGGGCGCTGGCGCATGCGCTCGGTGCCGTCGATGGTGACTGTGCGGCCCACGCGTGTGGCAAAGTAGGCGGTGAGAAATCGCATGGCAGTGCCTGCGGCACCCACGTTGATGTTGCTGGAGTCGCTTGCCAGGGCGGCACGCATCACGTCGATGTCGTCGCATGTGTCGGTGACGGTGAGTGTGCGTGGAGACTGGCTCAATGCGTTGATGATGAGTATGCGTGTGGCAAGGCTCTTGCTGGTGGGCAGTGCAACACTGGTGCTGACGCTGGCGGGTGAGGTTATCTTGTAGTTCATTGTTGTTTCTTTTTCTAGGCTGGATAGGCTTTCTAAGCTTTCTAGGCTCTCTAGGATGGCTAGTTTTTCTAGGAGTTCTTTTAGGGGGGTCATCACGAAGCCGCGCTCGTGCATGCGAGGGTGGGGCACGGTGAGCTCGGGGGTGTTGATGACGAGGTCGCCGGCGAGGATGATGTCGATGTCCACGAGGCGGTCCACGTAGTTGCCGTGCTCGTCGCGATGGGCGGCACTGCCCAGTTGACGCTCTATTGCCTGGCAACGGTGTAGCATGTCGAGCGGTTCAAGGTCGCTCTCGAGCATCACGCCCACGTTGAGGAAGGCATTGTCGCTCTCATATCCCCACGGCTCGCTCTCGACGATGCTCGACACCATGCAGCGCGAGCCCAGTTGCTTGAGCTCGTCCACTGCCCGCCGCAAGTTTGCCTCGCGGTCGCCCAGGTTACTTCCTATGTTGAGATGATAAATCATGTTTTAAGAACGCTCGCTGTCGCTCGCTTTTCAGAGCGCTCCCGTTGGTCGCTTTTCAGAGCGGTCGCTGTCGCTCCCTCTTCGGAGCGCTCCCGTTGGTCGCTTTTCAGAGCGGTCGCTGTCGCTCCCTCTTCAGAGCGCTCCCGTTGGTCGCTTTTCAGAGCGATCGCTGTCGCTCCCTTTTCGGAGCGCTGCGCTTTTCGGTTTTTAATGTGGGTGGCGCCCTTCAAGAAGCTCTTGAAGCGAACATCGTGAGCGTTCTTAAAGGGCGCCAGCCCGTTCTTATAGGCACGCTAGTGCCGTTCTTATAGGAGCGCAGCTCCGTTCTTATAGGCACGTTAGTGCCGTTCTTATAGTAGCGCAGCTCCGTTCTTATAGGCACGTTAGTGCCGTTCTTTACAGTGTGCGCTGTACTTCTACTTCCTCGAATGCCTCGATCATGTCGCCCACAACGATGTCGTTGTAGCTTTGCAGTGACAGACCGCAGTCGAAGCCGGTTGCAACTTCCTTGGCATCGTCCTTGAAGCGCTTGAGCGATGCAAGGGTGCCGGTGTAGCGCACGATACCGTCGCGAATCACGCGCACCTTGCAAGAGCGCTTGATCTTACCCTCACGCACGATGGCACCTGCAATGGTACCCACCTTGCTGATGTGGTAGGTCTGCAATACCTCGGCTGTACCGCACACTTCTTCCTTGACCTCGGCGCTGAGCATACCCTGCATAGCGGCCTTGATCTCCTCGATGGCATCGTAGATGATAGAGTAGATGCGGATGTCGACGCCTTCCTTGGCAGCCAGACGCTTGGCATCGGCCGACGGACGCACCTGGAAGCCCACGATATAAGCATCGCTGGCTGCAGCCAGTGTGACATCGCTCTCGCTGATGGCACCCACTGCCTTGTGCACCACGTTGACCTTTACTTCCTCGGTTGACAGCTTGATGAGTGAGTCGCTGAGTGCCTCGATCGAACCATCCACGTCACCCTTGACGATGATGTTGAGCTCGTGGAACTCGCCCAGAGCCATGCGGCGGCCTATCTCGTCAAGACCCATGCGCTTCATTGTGCGGGTGTCCTGCTCGCGCTGCAGCTGCTCGCGCTTGTTGGCGATTTGGCGTGCCTCCTGGTCGGTGTCCATCACGTTGAACTTGTCACCGGCGGTGGGAGCACCGTTGAGACCCAGGATGAGGGCGGGGCAAGCGGGGCCTGCCTCGGTGATGCGCTGGTTGCGCTCGTTGAACATCGCCTTCACCTTGCCGTAGTGTGTACCTGCGAGCACGGTGTCGCCCACGCGCAGTGTACCGTTGTCGACGAGCACTGTTGCCACATAGCCGCGGCCCTTGTCGAGCGATGACTCGATGACTGAGCCGGTAGCCTTGCGGTTGGGGTTAGCCTTGAGCTCGAGCATGTCGGCCTCGAGAAGCACCTTCTCAAGCAGCTCAAAGACGCCTGTACCCTTCTTGGCACTGATGTCCTGGCTCTGGTACTTGCCGCCCCATTCCTCCACGAGGTAGTTGCGCTGTGCCAGCTGCTCCTTGATCTTCTCGGGATCAGCGCCAGGCTTATCGATCTTATTGATTGCAAAGATAATGGGCACACCTGCAGCCGATGCGTGGCTCAGAGCCTCGTCGGTCTGTGGCATCACGTCATCGTCGGCAGCGACGATGATGATGGCGATATCTGTAACCTTGGCACCGCGGGCACGCATAGCGGTAAATGCGGCGTGACCGGGAGTGTCGAGGAATGTGATGCGGCGGCCATTCTTCAGTTTCACGATGTAAGCACCGATGTGCTGTGTGATACCACCGGCCTCACCGGCAATCACGTTAGTGTTGCGGATGTGGTCGAGCAGTGAAGTCTTACCGTGGTCAACGTGTCCCATGACGGTAACCACAGGAGCGCGTTCCTCGAGGTCTTCGGGACGGTCTTCCTCTTCCTGGATGGCCTCGACAACCTCGGCGCTGGCATATTCGGTCTTGAAACCAAATTCCTCAGCTACAATGTTGATAGTCTCAGCATCAAGACGCTGGTTGATGGACACCATGATTCCCAGGCTCATGCAAGTGCCAATAACCTTGATGACGGGAATATCCATCATAGCAGCCAAGTCGTTAGCGGTAACAAACTCGGTGAGCTTGAGGATCTTGCGCTCGGCTGCAGCTTGCATTGCCACCTCGCGTTCTTCCTCGCGCACTGCTTCGCGTTTCTCTTTGCGCCACTTAGCGCCTTTCTTGTTGCTGTTCTTCTTAGCAGCGAGTTGAGCCAGAGTCTCTTTGATTTGACGCTGTACGTCTTCCTCGCTCACTTCGGGCTTGAAGGGGCGTTTAGCCTTCTTGTCCTTGCGCTTGCCGCCCTGGTCGTTCTGGTTGTTGCCGCCATTCTTCTTGCCGCCCTGGTTGGGCTGGTTCTGAATCATGGCTCCGCTACGCTCGATGTCGACCTTTTCCTTGCCTATGCGCTTGCGCTTCTTGCGTGCAGCGCCTTCGGCCTTCTCCTTAGCGATGCGCTCTTTGCGCTTCTCTTCCTTAGTCTTGGGCTTGGGACGAGTGGAGCTGTTGATGGCATCCAGGTCAATCTTGCCCACGATGGTGAGCTTAGCGGCAGGAGCGGTGGGCTTGAGCGAGATGATCTCTTCCTCCTTCTTCTCAGGCTCAGCCTTGGTTTCGGCGGGCTTGGACTCTTCCTTCTTCTCGGGCTTGGGCTCGGGTTTCTCCTCTACCTTAGCGGGCTCGGCCTTGGGTTGAGCTTTGGGCTTCTCCTCCACCTTGGGAGCTGCAGGCTTGGGCTCTTCCTTCTTCTCGGGCTTGGGCTCAGCCTTGGGCTCTTCCTTCTTCTCGGGCTTGGGCTCGGCCTTAGGCTTCTCAACGGCCTTGACGGGTTCAGCCTTAGGTTCTTCAACCTTGGGCTTTTCCTCGGTCTTGGGAGCCTCGGTCTTAACAGCCTTGCCGCTGTTGAGGTCTATCTTGCCTAAGATCTTGGGCTTCTGTGTAGTAGGGATTTCGGTCTTTATATCTTCTACTTTATTCTTTTCTTTCTCTTTACCTTTTTGACGCTCTTTAGAAGCATCGTCGGCTTTGAGGCGTTGCTCCATGTCGGGGCGGAACTCCTTAATCAGCATCGCATAGACGCTGTCGTCGATGCGTGCGTTCACGCTAGAGTCAACCTCGATGTTCTTTTTCTCGAGGAATTCTCTGATGGTGAGTGCGCCCACGTTTAAATCTTTTATTACTTTACTTATCTTTATTGGCATAATCTAATTTAAGTAATTGTTAATATAATGTTTAGCAGCAACATGCCTGCATGGTAACAGCCGCCGGCAGGCTTTGCAGCCCGTTGCGGGACTGCTGTAGAGGCAATTAAGCCTTAGTCCTCGTTGTCAAACTCGGCTTGAACGATGCGGTAGAGTTCGTCTACAGACTCTTCCTCAAGGTCGGCCTTCTCGACAATTTCTTCGCGCGGAGTATCGAGCAGCTGTTTAGCGCGAGTAACGCCAATAGCCTTGATAGCGTCGATGATCCAAGCGTCAACCTCGTCCTTGAATTCCTCCAGATAGATGTCGTCAACGTCGTCGCCTGTCTCGCGGTAAACGTCGATTTCATAACCTGTGAGCTGTGAAGCCAGCTTGATGTTGAGGCCGCGGGTACCGATTGCAAGCGAAATCTCCTCGGGGCGTACAAATACCTCGGCGTGCTTAGTTTCGGGGTCGAGGCGTATGCTGGTGATCTTAGCGGGGCTCAGAGCACGCTGCATGAGCAGTGAGTCATTGCTGGTGTAAGGAATCACGTCGATGTTCTCGTTGCGCAGCTCGCGCACGATGCCGTGGATGCGTGCACCCTTCACGCCCACACAAGCGCCTACGGGGTCGATGCGGTCGTCATAGCTCTCGACAGCAATCTTAGCTCGTACGCCTGGGATGCGTGCAACGGCACGAATCACGATGAGACCGTCGTGGATCTCGGGTACCTCAAGTTCAAAGAGGCGGCGCAGGAACTCCTCACTGGTGCGCGACACGATGATCTTGGGGTTGTTGTTAGTGTTGTCCACCTTGTGGATCACAGCTCTCACGTTATCGCCCTTGCGGTAGATGTCGGTGGGAATCTGCTGGTCCTTGGGGAGGAGAAGCTCATTCTTCTCGTCGTCCATGAGCAGAACCTCGCGTTTCCACAGCTGGTAAACCTCGCCCGAGACGAGCTCGCCCTCGAGGTCTTTGAACTTGTTGTAGATGGCATCCTTCTGCAGGTCCAGGATCTTGCTGGCAAGAGTCTGGCGCAGGTTGAGGATGGCGCGGCGTCCAAACTTAGTGAAGTCAATCTTGCGGGTGTGTTCCTCGCCCACTTCGCAGTCGGGGTCGTCGTCGGCCTGAGCC
This sequence comes from Muribaculaceae bacterium, assembly GCA_024400935.1. GTDB lineage: Bacteria > Bacteroidota > Bacteroidia > Bacteroidales > Muribaculaceae > Sodaliphilus. The sequence goes on from JAKSLZ010000042.1 coordinate 19,057, forward strand.
TCGGTCAAGCCAATCTGCTTGTTGGGGTTCTCAACCTCACCGTCGGGAACAACTTCAAGGTTCTGATAAATCTCGCAGTCACCCTTGTCGGGGTTAACGATAACGTCAAAGTTGTCGTCGTTGCCAAACATCTTGGCCAGCACACTGCGGAATGATTCTTCCATCACGCTTATGAGAGTGGTCTTGTCAATCTTCTTCTCCTCGTTGAAGAAAGAAAATTGCTCTTGCATGTTGACCGCTTCTTCTCTTTTCTTTGCCATAATAGATTGATTAGAACTTAATTATGATTTTTGTATATTTTATTTCGTTATAAGCAAGCACTGTGTCCACGTCCACCACCTCGGGGCGCTTCTTGCCCTCGACCTTCATCTTGGTGGGGATGCTGATGGTGAACTGGCTGTCGTCGTGGGCCTTGAGCGTTCCCTTGAGCTTGCGGCCGTCGGCAGTGAGTACCTCCACCTCTTCGCCCAGGTTCTTCTCATACTGGCGCGGAACCAGCAGCGGCGATGTGAGTCCATAAGAGCCCACGGTGAGCTCATAGTCCTCTACGTCGCGGTCAAAGGCATCCAGTACCGCATTGTTCACCTTGACGCAGTCATCTATGTTGATGTCGCTCATGCTGTCGAGCTGCACGTCGATGATGTTGTCGTGACTCACGGTGAGCTGCACCAGGAACAGGTCGGTTCCCTCAAGAGTCTGGTTAATGACTTGTGTAAGTGCTGTCTTGTCTATCATATTATTGTGATAAGATATTTTCGAGAATATATAATAAAAATGAGGAAGCACCTGCCCCCTCTCTCGATTGCAATGCAAAGTTACTCATTTCCTAGGAATTATGCAACCTTGCACTGCCCATCGTTATATATATTATCAGTGATTTCTGTGTGATTTATAATTATTTAACACAAATTAATATAATTATACATGGCTAAAACTATACCGTAACTATTCAGCAATAGGACTATCTCGTGCAAATCTCGCTCTAACTGACAGAAATTAAAAGAAATTTGAAGAAATTTTTTTACTTCGTATTCTTATTCAGACTAAAAGAACATAAAAGACACGAATTTTAATTTTAATTTCTTTAAATTTCTGTAAGTTTTAAGCCTGGTTTTGCCCATTGGAACCCATTGGTGTATAGTTACAACTATACCGTAACTATTCTGCAAAACTCTTTTTGGCATAATCCATGCGCAGATCTTGCTCTAACTGACAGAACCGAGCGAAGCAAGCTTAATGGAGTGAGCAGCGGTAAGTGGGCGAAGCACGTGCCGCGACCAGTGAACCTCCATTAAATTAAGAAATTTTTTACTTCGTTTTTTTTGGGGGGGCAAGAAGAAGAAAAAAAGACAGAAATTTAAATTTTAAATTCTTCTAATTTCTGTCAGTCTTAAGTCTGTTTCTGCCCGTTGGAACCCATTGGCGTTATACCTGATTGTGGTCTTTGCACACTCGTGAGGTCAGTACTGGATTCCTGCGGCACGCAACTTCTGCTCGTAGTCGCGCACATAATTCTCAAGGTCTCTGAATTTGTAGAAGTCTACAAGTTTCCAAGCTCCGTCTTCTTGCTTGAATACAAGCCTGGAAGTGGCGTTGTAATATTCGGCTTTGATGCGCACCAGAGCTATTCCCTTGCCGTTTTCCTCTATCTTGACGTCATGGATGCGCCAGTTCTCAATTTTGTCACCCAGATAGTTCTCGTCTAGCTGGTCGCCAGCTAATATGTATTTGCTAATGCCTACAGAGCAATCGCTCAGCATGCCATAATCGTACAGTTCAGGATAATAGTCAGGGGAAAACTGGTTATAACTCAGGTCGTAAAATTTATCGTCGCGGTAGAATACTGAGGCAACATGCTTGCTGCAATATCCAAGGACTACAATGTCGGCATTCTCTCCGTTGTCACTGTTGTTGGCCCTGACGGTCTCGGTCATCAGGTTGGTGACAACGGTGTTGAGATCTTCGCGCTGTTGCTCCAGGGCCTGGGCCTCGTAGATGGAGTCGCGTCTAGCCAGTTCCTCGGCAGAGGGAGCTTTGACGGTCTCGGTTTGAACCGGAGCTTCGCCCGATGTTTCATTTCCCTGGTTATTGCAGCTAACCGCTGCGCATGCGATAGCGCCCAGCGCCAGTAATGCGATTTTGTTCATATCCTCTTTTTGAAATTTAAATGTCAGTGCAAATTTACCACAAATAATTGACCCGCACAACCGTCTCCCCCCACTTTTGTGTGGAAGTCGTTTCATGCTATGAACACATAGAGCAGAATTGTTACGCATGTAACGATACACCAATGGGTTCCAATGGGCAAAAACTGGTTTAAGACTGACAGAAATTAAAATTAATTTTTTGACTAAAAGATCAAAAAGGATATATATTAAGGACTGAAAGAAATTGAAATAATTAAAATTTATGTCTTTTATATGTTCTAATAGTCTAAAAAAACAAGCAACAAAATTTCTTTTAATTTAATGGAGGTTCACTGGTCGCGGCATGGGCTTCGCCCACTTACCGCTGCTCACTCCATAGAACTTGCTTCGCTCGGTTCTGTCAGTAAGAGTGAGATTCGCGCGATGATTATGCAAAAATGAGTGTTGTATAGTTACGTCACGCATGTGTATTTTTAAAAAAAACATAATTTTGAAGTGATGCGGATGTTGTTTTACTATCGGTTTTAAAAAAAATGCCTAATTTTGTGCTGTAGTTTAAATATTAGAAAATGTACAATAAGATAAGCCTATTGATTATCGTGCTGTTCACTGCTTTAGTTGCCGGTGCACAGAATGATGTTGAGATGAAGAAGAATGAGGTTTCGCTAAGCGCGGGATCTCTGTTAGGAGTAATGAACTGGGGATTGACCGGGAGTGACTATGACCGGTTCTCGCCTTCGGTCTCGCTGGGTTATATGCGCCGTCTCAGCCCTGTGTGGTCGGTGGGTGCCACGATAACTTATGTGCATGAGAACGAACAAAAGGAATGCATGGCGATTGACTTTGAGACAGGCGATGTGGGACTATATAACAAGCACGACAAGTATGACTACTGCAACGTGATGGCAACCGCTAAGGCATCATGGGCACGACACAAGACGTGGAACTTCTACAGCCGTGTGGGGGTGGGACCATCGCTTGTTAACCGCCAGGACTTATATAACGACCGCAAGAAGGTGGAGTGTGTCGTCAATTATCAGTTGACGCCGGTGGCGTTTGAGGTAGGCAACGACAAGGTGCGCGGTTTTGCCGAGCTTGGTTTTGGTCTGCAGGGCATACTCAACGTGGGCATCTCCCATCGTTTCTAGAATTTCTCCCGTAGGATAACCATATAGGTAGGTTCTATTAATAATTATTGCTGTCCGGTAAAACTTTTTTTAGTTGAAAAAATTAGGGCTGGTACTTATGCGAAGTATCAGCCCTTTTGATTATCTTTGTTTTCACCACAAAAACCTAAATAATCAATTATGGGCAAAGATAGCAATTTTACCGGACAGCCGGTGTATAGTCAGGTGTTAAAATTACTTGATCGTGAAAAAATCATGCAGATTAGCCGCGATACGGCGGGAAGCGAGGCCTATGTGAAGCGTTTCGACGGCTACCAGCATCTCGTCGTCATGCTTTTCGGCATACTGAAACACTTCGATTCCCTGCGTGAGCTGGAGATAGGGATGAAGGCTGAGGCACACAAGCTCCAGCATCTCGGGCTGGACTATCTCGTACGCCGCAGCACGCTTGCCGAAGCCAACATCCGGCGCCCGCAGGAGTTCTTCGCCAAGGTATATGCGGACCTGCTGGAGAAGTACGCGAAGTTTTTAGCGGACAGCCGGCCACCAAAGAGCTATAAAGGCCAGACCCACGAGCCTAAGGACTGGGAAAAGCTGCTCTACATGATGGATTCCACCACCATCACACTCTTTGACAACATCCTCAAGGGCGTGGGCCGTCATCCCAAGTCAGGCAAGAAGAAGGGAGGGATGAAGGTGCACACGGTGATGAAGTACCATGTGGGCGTGCCGATGGTCGTGCAGCTCACTTCGGCGGCCAAGCACGACCACTACCTGCTCAAGGAGGTGCATCTGCCCAAAGACTCCACGCTGGCCATGGACCGCGCATACATAGACATCGCGCAATTCCAGCGCCTTACCGAGGAAGGCGTGTGCTATGTCACGAAAATGAAGAAGAACCTCAACTACGAAGTGCTTGACTCTGTGGCCTATGTGAATCCTGACGGACTGGTGACCCATATTGACCAGAGAGTGCGCTTT
>JAKSLZ010000043.1 GCA_024400935.1 Muribaculaceae bacterium
CATTTATGATCATGATTTTAGGGTGGACGTTCAATCAGATATTGTAGATTTGAAAATATTGCTGTCCGGTAAAACTCGAAATGGCATAAAATACCTCCCCGGAGCCCAGTAAAGACTGGCTTCGGGGTGCGTTTTCTAAAAAGTAAGCCCCCCCCTTGGCATTGCGCTCGACCTCTACTGGCTGAAGGTGCACAAGTGGAAGGTATGGAAACTGATTGGCATCGCCTTCCTATCCATCAGCGCATACGCCTTGCTCATGTACTCCTCTGTAAGCATGGATGTAAACATTGAGCAATACCGCTTGGCAATCATGTTTCGTGGTTTTGGTTATGGCGTTCTGGCACCAACCCTCATGTGGGCTTTGGACGAATCGGTGCCAAGTCTTGAACAGTTCTTCATGGGATTGTTTTTGTTCAATATCGTTCACATGTACCTGGGTGGTGCCATGGGTTATGGTTTCTACACCACCATCTTCTCGCATTTTCTTAATGAAGACATGATGCACTCTGGTCGCCAGTTGACACTTACCAACCTTGATCTCTCACATTTTGACTTCGGCGAGTTCATGGGCGGCAGTTATCTGCACTCCATGATGCTTGTAGCAATAAAGCAGGTGTATGGTTATGTCATCTGGTTCTCCCTTCTCCTTGCCTCAATATTCCTCCTATGTGATATCCCTGCCGTGAGGACAAACATCCGTAAAGTACCACGTTGGCCCGTTTTTGCGATAGAATATCTGGCAAGGAAACATAGGTAACTGCATAATATCAAAATCCCCTGCATTACTGTATTTCTTTTTTTAAATAACGCAAATCTCACACTTAACGGTACAGTTTTTTTGTCTCGTCTTTCATACTTCGTGAAAATGTTGTACCTTTGTAAGTTATTAATAACTTAGTAAATAATTTAGACTTTATATACAATGGCACAGAAACCGTCAATTCCTAAGGGAACCCGTGATTTTTCGCCGCTCGAGATGGCGAAGCGTAACTATATCTTCAACACCATTAAGGATGTGTTCCTGCTGTATGGATTTCAGCAGATCGAGACTCCTGCCATGGAGAACCTGTCAACGCTGATGGGCAAGTATGGCGAGGAGGGCGACAAACTGCTGTTCAAGATCCTCAACAGTGGAGACTACCTCAAGAACGCTCCTGCCGAGATGATGGAGCAGCGCGACTCTCTGCACCTGACCAACAAGATCAGCGAGAAGGGTTTGCGTTATGACCTCACTGTTCCTTTTGCCCGCTACGTCGTTCAGCACCGCAACGACCTGCAGATGCCGTTCAAGCGCTACCAGATTCAGCCCGTGTGGCGCGCCGATCGTCCCCAGCGCGGCCGTTACCGCGAGTTCTACCAGTGTGACGCCGACATCGTGGGCAGCGACTCGCTCATCAATGAGATCGAGCTCGTGTCGATGGTCGACGAGGTGTTTGCTCGCTTCGGCGTGAATATCGCTATAAAACTCAACAACCGCAAGATATTGAGTGGTATTGCTGAGGTTATCGGTGCACCCGACAAACTCATTGACATAACTGTGGCAATTGACAAGATTGACAAGATAGGCCTCGACAATGTTAACGCTGAATTGCGCGAGAAAGGTCTCACCGAGGAGGCTATCGAGACACTCAAGCCGCTCCTTACCCTTGCCGGAACCAACGAAGAGAAGACGGGAACTCTCTCAACACTGCTTGCAAGCAGCGAGACAGGCATGAAGGGTATCGAGGAGATGAATTATGTGCTCGGCCATGTCAAGGAGCTGGGTCTCAAGGGTAAGATTGAGCTTGACGTTTCGCTCGCCCGCGGACTGAACTACTACACCGGCACCATCCTCGAGGTTAAGGCTCTCGACGTGGAGATGGGCAGCATCACCGGCGGCGGCCGCTATGACAACCTCACCGGTGTGTTTGGCATGCCCGGCCTGAGCGGAGTGGGCATCAGCTTCGGTGCCGACCGCATCTTTGACGTGCTCAACACCCTCGACCTGTATCCTGCTGACACTACCGCCAGCGCCAAGATACTGTTCGTGAACTTTGGCGAAGCCGAGGCTACACAGTCGCTCAAGCACATCAAGGCTCTGCGTGCAGCAGGCATCAGCGCCGAGCTTTATCCCGATGCAAGCAAGATGAAGAAGCAGATGGCATATGCCAACGACCGCAAGGTGCCTTATGTGGCAATCATAGGCGACAACGAACTCAAGGACGGCACTATCGCTGTCAAGGATATGGCTACCGGCGAGCAGCAGTCGCTCAATGTGGAGCAGTTGATTTCTAAGCTGAGCGAATAATAGGATTAAAAAAATAACCAGACAGATAGCTGATATGGAGAGCATGTATGAGCGACTACGGTCATTGCCTTTGTTCCAAGGTGTGGGCCCGGAGCGCATCTCGGAGCTTATCGAGCGTTTGCCGTTTCACTTCTTGAAATTCAAGGAAGGAGAGACGATAATAAATGCGGGTGACAAGTGCGAGTGTGTACGCTTTGTGGTGTCGGGCAGTGTGCGCATTGTGATGAAAAGCACAGGCTTTAACGTCAAGTTATTGCAAACATTGAGCGCTCCCGAGGTTCTGGGGCCTGACAGTCTCTTTGGCATCGACAACAGCTATCCGTTCTCGGCTTATGCAGCCACTGACTGCGGCATAATGCAGTTGACCAAGAGTGACTACATGAAGATGCTCATGATTGACAAGGTGTTCTTGTTCAATATTTTAAATTACTTGTCAAGCAACTGCCAGCGTTACAACACGATATTGCAGATGACTCAAGGCAACATTGCAGAGAGACTGGCGCGTGAGATAACTAACCTGACGACACCGCGCAGCACCGATGTTGTGCTTGAGTTCCAACAAAAGGACCTGTGCGCATTGCTGGGCACACAGCGCAACTCGCTCATGGCTGCCCTTGACCAGATGCTTGCCTCAGAGATTATCACCTATACGTCAAGTAGCATTAAAGTGCTTGACGTGAGGGCACTTCAAACCGTATTTTATCCAGATTAAAAAACAAAAAAACATGGCACATATCACATATTTTCCACAAGGAACATGTTCACAACAGATGGACATTGAAGTAGAAAACGGACGAGTAAAGCAGGCATTCGTGATGGGGGGTTGCAGCGGTAACTTGCAGGGCATATGCAGCCTTGTGCGCGACATGCCCGTGGATGAGGTTATCGCTCGACTCGAGGGCATACGCTGCGGCTACAAGAGCACTTCTTGCCCCGACCAGCTTGCCCAGGCCCTCAAGCAGGCCAAAGCCAAAGGACTGTAAAGATTATATCTGTTTAAATCATTATGCTCGATAATCTAAAAAACGACTTGCGTGAAATCCTCATGCGTCATCGTGAGATGGGGATATATGGTCAGATAGACTATGAAAAGTTCTATCTGTATTCCATTATTACCCATTCTACTGCAATAGAGGGTTCAACTGTTACCGAGGTTGAGGCGCAATTGCTCTTTGAAGAAGGTATCACATCAAATAAACGTTCACTTATTGAGCAACATATGAACCTGGATCTCAAGAAGGCTTATGATTATGGGCGTGAGTGGATAAAGGAACATGGCGCTATTACTATTGACTGGCTAAAGAAACTATCAGCAATGGTTATGGCTAACACGGGAAATGAGTACCACACTTTTGGAGGTGACTTTTCTGCGGCACGGGGTGATTTGCGCAAACTAAATGTGACGGCAGGAGTTGGGGGGCGTTCCTACATGTCTTACCTTAAAGTGCCTGCCAAACTTCAGGAATTTTGCGACGAATTAAATCAAAGACGCAAAACAATAGATGTTAATGATATAACTGCTGTTTATGAATTGAGCTTTTGGGCTCATTATGAATTGGCTACAATTCATCCGTGGGCTGATGGGAATGGCCGCATGTCTCGTTTGCTGATGAATCTTATTCAAATGGAATATGATGTGCTTCCTTCTAAAGTCATGAAAGAGGACAAAGCGGAATATATACAAGCTTTAGTTGATGCTCGAGAGGACGACAATATTGAGTTATTCATTAATTGTATGACCGAAATACATTGTCGCCACATGGTACGCGATATCAATTCTTATATTACTTCAATAGGAATTAAAGTGGTCGATAAACCGGCTATTGTCAAGGAAATGGTCGATAAATGGTCGGTAAAACCTGTTTTGGCCGATAAAATGGCCGATATTTTAGTTTTTTTGGCCGATAAAGATGTTTCAACTTCTGGTGCTATCTCGCAAGGAGTGGGCATTGCGACCACTACGGTGAAACGTTATTTGCGGCAGCTCATCAACATGGGGTATGTTGCCAAACAGGGTGCTAACAAAAACCGAACTTATAAGATTATAAAATAAACAGATTATATGTCTAAGATTACTAACAGAGAGTATGCAGTGCCGTTTGTGCTGGTTACCACTCTGTTTTTTATGTGGGGCTTTGCCCGCTCGATACTGGACGTGCTCAACAAGCATTTCCAGAATACCCTCGACTTGAGTATCACCGAGTCGACATGGATACAGGTTACTACTTATTTGGCATACTTCACAATGGCCATTCCCGCGGGATTGTTTATCAACCGTTATGGCTATCGCCGCGGTGTGGTTGTGGGGCTCACGCTCTTTGCCCTCGGCGCATTTGCGTTTGTCCCGGCTAACGTGATAGGGCGCCTGGGTGTCTTTCTTGTGGCATTGTTTGTAATAGGCAGCGGTCTTGTTTTTCTGGAGACCAGCGCTAATCCTTATAGCACTGAGTTGGGTCCGCACGACACGGCCTCAAGCCGCTTGAACCTGTCGCAGGCATTTAACGGACTGGGCAGCAGCATCGCTCCCGCACTGGTGGGCGGTTTCCTTTTTGCCGGAGGCTCGGTAGATGTACCTTATATAGTGATGGGATGTGTCGTGGTAGTAGCGGCAATAGTATTCTCACGCGTGAAACTGCCCGAGATCAAGCATGATGACGATAATGCCGACGAGGCGCAGTCGGGCTTGAACAACATGGTTTCCCTGCTCAAGCACCACAAGTTCATGCTGGGATTGCTGGCATTGCTGTCTTATGAGGTCGCTGAGATTTCAATCAACAGTTATTTCATACAGTTCACTCACGGAATGAACTGGCTTGAGCCCCAAGTGGCATCAACAGTGCTCACCGTGGCATTGATGTGCTTCATGGTGGGCCGCTTTGTGTGCTCGTTCATAATGCAGCGGGTGGCTGCCGAGCGTGTGCTGCTGGTGTGTGCGGTGGGTACCGTTGCCTGCACAAGTTCGGTTCTGCTATGTGGTGACTCAAGGTTTGGACTGTATGCACTCATCGCCAACTATGCGTTTGAGTCAATAATGTTCCCCACAATCTTCGCTCAGTCGCTCAAGGGTTTGGGCGGTCTCACCAAGACGGCATCGTCGATGCTCATGATGACCCCGGTGGGAGGCTGTGCCTTCATGCTGGTGGGCATCGTTGCCGACTCGGCCGGCTTCTTGGCTCCGTTCTATATTCCGCTGGCAGCATTTGTGATAGTACTTCTTTATACACTTTCAATCAACAGTAAACAATGCGATACGACATCTGCTGCATAGGACACGTCACTCATGACCGCATCATCACACCGCAGGCAACTACCGAGCTGCCGGGTGGTGTCACTTATTATTTCTCGCATGGTTTGAGCCATTTGCTCAATAGCGAGGACGGCATCAGTTACCGCCTTGTGGCATCGCTGGGCGAGAGCGACATGCAGGCTGTGGCCGACATGCGCGCCCGTGGCATAGAGGTTGAGGTGGTTCCGAGCCGTGACACGGTGTTCTTTGAGAACAAATATGGCGACAACGTCAACGACCGCACGCAGCGAGTGCTGGCTAAAGCCGACCCCTTCACCGTTGAATCGCTGGCGGGCGTTGATGCCAAGTATATCGTGCTGGGCACATTGCTTGCCGACGACTTCTCGCTCGACGTGGTTAAGTCACTGTCGGGGCGTGGCACGCTTGTTGTGGATGCCCAGGGCTATCTGCGCGAGGTGCGTGGCGACAAAGTGTATCCTTGTGCCTGGAAAGACAAGGAGGAATATTTGAAGTATATTGACATCCTCAAGGTCAACGAGCACGAGGTGCGCTCGCTCACTGGCATGGACGACCTGCTTGCCGGAGCACACCGGCTGGTGGAGTGGGGCGTCAAGGAGGTGCTGCTCACCCTAGGTAGCCTGGGCAGTTATGTTGTCACTCCCGATGATACGATTGCCATTCCCGCCTTTGCTCCGCGCGAGGTGGTTGATGCCACAGGATGTGGCGACACCTATGTGATGAGCTACCTCTACAAGCGCGTGCAGGGATGTGGCATCAAAGAGGCTGCCACATTTGCAGCGGCCGTGAGCACCATCAAGCTGGAGCATTCAGGACCGTTTACCGGCACTGAAGCCGAGGCTGTGGCAAGAATTAAATAGTGATGAAATTATAACAATACAAAATATAGAATTTATGAAGAAGATTATTTTAGTAGCATTTACTGCATTCTTGGGCCTGTGTGTGACAAGTTGCAACGGCGGCAACACTGATGCCAATGGCGCTCAAACAGCCGACACTACGGTTTATCAGTCAGATATCAACGAGGCAAACGGCAAGGCATTTATTGAGAAGAAGCTTAAAGAGGACAGCTCTTACATCAAGACAGAGTCAGGCCTGGTCTACAAGGTGCTGGCCGAGGGTAAGGGAGAGTGCTTTACCCAGAATGATGTGATCATGACAAAGTATGAGGGCAAGCACATTGACGGCAAGGTGTTTGACAACGGCAATGGCGAGGCAGTGCCTTTCTCTTGCGGTAGCGTGATTCGCGGTTTTGGCGAGGTGCTCCAGCTCATGAAGCCCGGCATGAAGGTAGAAGTTCTCATCCCCAGTGAACTTGGCTATGGTGCCCAGGGAGTGAAAGACCCTAATACCGGCGAAGAGGTGATTGGCGCCAACGAGACCCTGGTATTTGTGCTTGAAACAATTGAGAAACAGCAGACGCTTCACCAATAATATATTAGGTGTTAGCTCGTAATGATTAGTTGTATGAAAAAGTTAGTGATATGTGTAGTTGCTGCCATTGTAACATGTGTAATGGGTGCAGGCAGCGTGGTCGCACAGCCGCAAAACAGTGAGCCCGAAGTGATGAGCCCGTCTGACTCGGTGTCTATGCTCTTAGGGACAGCCATGGCTAATGTCGTGCCAATCGATGCAAAAAACTTTGACTATGAAATGTTTGCCAAGGGGTTTGAAACAAGTGTGATGACACTTAAAATGATGGAAGATTCCAACTTCATGGCCGGCGCTATTGTGGCTGTAAAGCTGATGCAATATTTTGCGGAGGAGGTTAACATGAACGAAGAAGTGTTCTTGAAGGCTTTTAAGAAAGGACTCGAAGCAGAGCGTTTGTCTCCAGAGGAATCGATGAAGCAGTCTGACTTACTTGGAAATCAGGCTATGGAAATTGTAGAGCGCATGAAGGTGCAGGCTGTGCTGGATCGTGCTTCTACACCCGAGGCCCTTGCTGCCAAGCAAAACGGCGAAGCATATATCGCCAAGATGAAACGCAACAAGAAATATAAGACCACTTCCAGCGGACTCATGTACCGTGTGATCACTCCCGGCAAGGGCCAGTGCTTCGGTGCCGAGGACTGGATCAAGTTAAAATATGTGGGTAAACTGGTAGACGGCACTGTAGTAGAGAATAGTAATGGTGAAACCCATAAGCGTATATTACAAGTTACTCCTGGCTGCGGTGAGATGTTAAGTCTCATGAAACCCGGCATGAAAGTTGAGGCAATCATTCCGGCAGCGTTAGCTTATGACATATATGGCAACCCTGACCGTGGTATAGGTCCTAACGAGACTCTTGTCTTTGAAATTGAGACTATAGACGTGGATCCTTCTTATGAGGAAGAAATAGAAGATGTGGTTATTGTAGAGGATAAAGATATAATATCAAGAGAGTGACGGGTAATCATTCTAACGCAATTCCCATTCCAGAATACTACAGTTATAACCCAATCTATTGACTGACGCATACTTATGAAACGAATACTGCTAATTGCGGCTGTGGCTGCATCGATGTGTAGCCACATGATGGCTCAGGAGGTGGCGCGGTTCAAGGGCAATGCCCGCGCTGCCGTGTCTTATACCTTTGACGACGGACTCGTTGAGCATTACACCATGGTGATGCCTCACCTGGACTCGTTGGGCATCAAGGGTACGTTCTGGATCATTGCCGACAACATTGACCGCCGCAAACCCATGGTGGACCACCTGCCGGTGACGTGGGAACAGCTCGTGGAGATTGCTGCCCATGGGCACGAACTGGGAAACCACGGCTTTACCCACACTGCTCTCGACTGGATTACGCCCGAGGAAGGTGACCGTGAGATTGAGCGCAACGACAGCGCCATCTATGCCCACACCGGCATTCATCCTGTGAGCTTTTGCTTCCCCGGCAACGGCCGCAACGACGAGATGATAGCCCGTGTGCTGGCACATCCTCGCATTAATGGTGCCAGGACATTTGAGACCGGAATAGGAGGCGGTGCCACAGTCGAGAGCCTGGATGCATGGTTGGCCAGCGCTATAGAAAAAGGTGAATGGGTAGTGGGGATGACCCACGGCATGACCCATGGCTGGGACCGCTTTGACCATCCCGAAGTCCTGTGGCAGCACCTGGAACATGCCAAGCTGCTTGCCGATAGCGGCCAAGTGTGGATTGCTACCTTTGCCCAGGTCAACGCTTACCTTAAAGGCATCAGTGACACAGCCACCTACATCCTGCCACGCAAGCCCAAGAAAGTGACGCAGCAAGGCAAGCGCCTCACCATGTATCAAAGCTGGGACGGCAAGTGGTGTGTGGACGCTAAACGTGACATAAAACTGAAAATCAAGTATTGACCATGCCCGGATATGAGATTCTCCCCACGCTGTCGAAAATTGCTGGGGCAAGGTAAATAGTGGATGTAGTCCTGCCCGTAACCGGGCAAAACGTTGCTTCAAGCTTTTTGCAACACCCTCAGTACAACGCGCAGCGTTATTAACCCCAATAGGAGCGTAGCGCAGGCTGGGGATTACACTTCCAGAGTTGTGGCATAGTAATAATAATCGTTAGACACCACGCTGATGAATGTGGCAGGATCCATCCCCATGGGGTCTATGCCCAGATGTTCTTGTATCTTAAGCGCAAGTTTTACAATCATTTCGGTACGGTTGGGTTGGTCGTTATAAAAAGCGCGTGAAATGAGTTCTACCTGGTTAAGTGTCAGGTCGGCAGCCTCGGGATAAGTGGGCTTATAATCGTTTGATACAAAGTGCTGGTCATTGAGAAGATATTTTACCTTGTCGGGATTGCTCTTCTTGATAACAATAGTTCCTGCCGCAAGGTCTCCCATGCGCTGATTGTTTTTATTGAAAAGGATGAAGATGAGTCCCATGCCCATGATGTCTATCCAGTACAGAGCCCATCGCATGGCATAAGCACCCAGGGTGGGAGTGGAGCCGTCGAGCATGATCACTTGTGTCTTCATGATCATCTTGCCCACGCTCTGCCCATGGTTGAGGCGTTCGCACACAGGTTGATAGAGAAGTGGGGGCAACACATATACAAACAAGTAAAACCAAACGTCATATTTGCCCAAAGAACTTGAGATGTTAACAAGATACAGCATGTACAGCATGGCACTTGTATATAGGGTGATGATGAGGATGTCAATGAGTTGTGCGGCCATGCGTTCGGTTACACTGGCTGGCGTTTGAGTGATAGTGACGTATTGTCCTGTAATGATTTGTGTGCTTGCCATAATTTTTTTGAAAAATATTTAACTGCAGGTGCAAAAGTAATAAAATTTTTTATATATTTGCACTCAAAACCATAGTATATCGAAAAAAACACAAAAAATATATGAGAGAGGCCATTTTTATACGTCAAAATTTAAAGAAATGGAAAGAATATGAGGCACTCATTGACTATGCTTCGCAAGAATCGCCCGATAAATTAGCCGACGTTTATACTGATTTGACTTCGGACCTGGCATTTGCCCAGACACACTATCCCAATTCCAAGGCTACCCAATATCTTAACGGATTATCGTTGATGCTCCACAACGAGTTATACAAGGAACGCCGTGAAAGTTGGTCCAGGTTCAAGGAATTCTGGGTGCGTGATATTCCCCTGGCTATGTATGATGCGCGCAAGGAGATGCGTGCATCGCTCATCCTGTTTCTGGTGTGTGTGGGTATAGGTGTGGTCTCAACGGTGTATGACGTAGACTTCCCCAGGTTGATACTGGGAGACTATTATGTCGACATGACAATTGATAACATACAGAACGGTACACCCACGGCTGTGTATAATGAACCCAATTCAGATTATATGTTTGTTAGTATCTGGCTGAATAACTTCTGGGTTGGGCTCATGACATTTACCATTGGAGTTTTTACGAGCATTGCTACGGGTTACTACATTATTTATAATGCTATTATGTTTGGGGCATTCATGACCTTCTTTGCCCAGTATGGAGTGTTAGGTCCCTCGGCAATGGCAGTGATGCAGCATGGCACGCTCGAGTTGTCAACCATAGTGCTTGAAGGCGGTGCGGGCATCCTTATGGGTAACGCATGGCTATATCCAGGCACCTACAGCCGCATCGAGTCGTTCAAGCGAGGTGCACAGCATGCATTGAAGATTGCTGTGAGTGTGATGCCGGTTACGCTAGTGGCCGCCATCCTGGAGAGCTATGTGACGCGTCATGTCGAAGCACCTTTCGTCTTACGTGCAGCCGTGATCCTGTTTAGCGCTGCATTTATTATTTACTATTATGTGGTGATGCCCGTCAAGGTGCACCGCATGGTTAACAAACCTGTAGCAGATGAAAGAAAAGAAATTGCCTAAGATAGAGTTGTACGTAGACCGCACGATGGGCGAGAAGGCCAATGCCACCTTCGACTTCATCAAGGAGAACTGGCGCGTGTGGCTCAAATACATGTTCTATACCTTGTTGCCGCTGAGTATGTTTCAGGGGTTATTAATTGAGAACATTATAGACGTTGAGACCGAAGGCATGAGAAACGACATTGGCGGTGGTGTCATGTCGGTGTTTTTGACTGTGTTCTTGGGAACAATGTCCTCGGCAGCTGTGATGCTTACCTTGCTGCTTGAATATCAAAACCGTGAGTCGCGCCTTGAGGGCATCAAGTTCAGAGACATCTTCAAGCCATTGCTTCACAACGCGGTGCGAATGCTGCCAGTGGCTGTGTTCTTTGTCGTTGTTGTGTTGCCCGTTTATGCTATTGCTAATGTAATAGGCTTTTTTATCCCCCTTGTGGGTATGTGGGTAGCTTATGCAGTGATATTGCCGGCTATGCTCATCCCCGTGGTGTATATAGTGGAGAAACCCATAGGATTTGTTGATGCGGTTAAGCGTGGCATCAAGCTAGGCTTTGCTCAATGGGGCAAGCTGGCAGCCATAGGAATCATGATGAGTATCCTGATAGGGTATCTCTCGGTTTGTTCAGTGGGACCATGGGGCATTTTTGAAGCCCTTACCCGCGAGCTGATAGGCAGCACTAGTGCGTTTAACGGATTGATGGGAGTATTTCGCCTTGTGGTAGCGATATTTAATTGCTTTGCGTTATTCCTGTTGCTGTCATTCAACATTCTTGCGATGGCATTCCACTATGGCAGCGTCACTGCAGCCGAGGAGGACGCGTCGCTCGAAAGGGACATTTTAAATTTTGAAAAACTTTGATGATGCTATGACAACACAAGTTACTGACACTATCATCGCTAATAAGCGGGTTATTGAAGAAATTTGCAATGATCCCGTATATGACTATGACAGTCAGCTAAATGGCGAGTCCACAAGTTGGGTCTCTGATATTATTGATTTTATTAAGGATTATATTGATCGCACGCTACTTTACCCCATAGAGAATCTGCCCGGGGGAATGCGCTATCTCATTGCGATAGGGGTTGCACTGTGTGTCCTGGCATTGATGTATAACCAGCGTGCTAAAATCATGTCTTATCTCAGGCGTAACGAGAAAGTGGACTTTGTGGCTGTAGAGGACGACATCAATGCCATTGACTTTGACGTTGCCATTGCCAATGCACTCAAGAAGAATAATTATCGCGAGGCATGTCGCTATATCTATCTCAAAACGCTCAAGGCTCTGAGCGACAGCGATGCTATTGACTGGAAAATTTTCAAGACACCGTTACAGTACACCCATGAAGTGCGTGACCGTGAATTTAGAGAAATCACTAATCACTTCTTGAGGGTGAGGTATGGCGACTATGACGCCACTCGTGGGCTCTATGACACTATGCTCAGCCTGCACAATGTGATTGTTGAGAAATATGCCACCGTGGCCAGTGATATTGAGGAAGAAAACCAGGAGGAAGGAGGTGAGCAGTCATGAAAGGCGGTCGCTTGTTCTTAATCGTGTGTTTGTGCTTCTTTGTCCTCACCGCTATTGTCAAGATAAATGCTCCAGTCAAGTATGACTGGGACGATCAGTTCTCTTATCGGTCTACCCAGCCGCTGGGATGTGCACTGTTTGACTCGGTGATGAAAGCTTCCTTGCCGGGACGTTACAGCGTGACCCCGCGCACACTGGCTGAGTGTGCCTCTAAGGACACATGCCGCATGACCTATTTGCTTATGCAATCAAGCATAGTGGGTGATTCTTTATTTCTAGCCAATGTCGTTGAAATGCTTGAACGTGGAGACAATGTTGTGATTGCCACTACTTTAATTTATAGTGATGAATTTGGCAGAAGGGTAGGTGTCTATGTGAACGGAAACGAAGTGAGTT
The DNA here is from genome assembly GCA_024400935.1 of Muribaculaceae bacterium. Lineage (GTDB taxonomy): Bacteria > Bacteroidota > Bacteroidia > Bacteroidales > Muribaculaceae > Sodaliphilus. Next base: position 12,801 of record JAKSLZ010000043.1, read on the forward strand.
CATGGAATGTTTCTCGTGAGTCGTCATCAGTGAAATGGTGCAAGTCAGGGGAAAAGTATCGTGTAAAGAACATGTTCATTAAAAATGAGTTGGAAATATATGATGAAGCGTTTACTCCCTTGATGTCAAGAGATTCATTAGAATATTATGGAAGTGGAGGACGCTACTATGATTATATTCCTGACACAGATTCAACACTGGTAATACCTGATAAGATAGAGATGAAAGACGGCACATTTGCCATGGCTGCTATACGCAATTTGGGCAAGGGTAAGCTGATGATCGTTTCTTCTCCATACTTCTTCACTAACTATGCGATGCGTTACGAATCCATGCGTTATTTATCGATGAGACTCTTGTCACAGGTCAAGGACCTTCCCATAGTGCGCATAGATGAAACGATGCCTGATGAAGGGGAAATTACCCCCGAACTTCACGACTCTAAATTCCGTGTGATGCTGTCTTACCCGTCTTTAAAGTGGGCTCTCTATTTGGCAGTTTTCACTGTGTTGCTGAGCATGTTCTTCACTGCACGTCGCCGTCAGCGCATTATCCCTGTAATAAAGGCTCCCGAGAACCAAAATATCGCCATGGTGCGACACATAGGCTCTCTATATTATAGCCGACGTGACCACCTCGACCTGCTCACTAAGAAATACCAGTATTTTGCCGAGGAGTTGCGCCGCCGTGTTATGGTCGACATTAATGACGACGACCACTTTGACGCAGAGGTTGAGCTGCTGGCTATGCACACAGGAATGAAGAAGGGCGAGCTCGTGGATTCAATCATGAGGGTGCGCACCATCATCAACATGAACGAGGAAGTCACTACACAGCAGCTTCACGAAACCATCGACGCAATGAATGCTATATTAGCGTCGCTTTAATAAATTATCAGTAAAAATTTTAAACAAAATATAGATATGGAAAATAACGAACAACGCCTCGATTTGACTAAATTCTCACAACGCATAGATGACTTGCGTAGCCAAATCTCAGAAGTAATAGTAGGGCAGGGCCAGGTGGTTGACCTGTTGCTCACTGCCATCATTGCCGATGGACACGTGCTTCTTGAGGGTGTGCCCGGTGTAGCCAAGACTCTCATGGCACGTCTCATCGCACGCCTGGTCGACTCTAAGTTTAACCGCATCCAGTTCACTCCAGACCTCATGCCTAGCGATGTGCTGGGTACCACAGTGTTCAACATGCAGACGTCGCAGTTTGACTTCCATCCCGGTCCCGTGTTCAGTGACATCGTGCTTGTGGATGAGATTAACCGTGCACCGGCCAAGACACAGGCTGCCCTCTTTGAGGTGATGGCCGAGCGCCAGGTGAGCATTGACGGCACAACCTACCACATGGGAGATCTGTACACTATCATCGCTACACAAAATCCTGTAGAGCAGGAGGGTACTTATCGTCTGCCTGAGGCTCAGCTCGACCGCTTCATGATGAAGATTACAATGGGTTATCCCACACTCGACGAGGAAGTGGACATCTTGCAACGTCATCAGGAAAATGCCACGCTCACTAAGCTTGAGGGCATCAAACCCATCATCACCCGTGAGCAGTTGCTGGAGTTGCGCAAGATGTTGCGCCAGGTGCTTGTTGACGACACATTGCTGCGATACATTGCAAGCATAGTGCAGCAAACACGCGTCAGCCGTGCAGTGCTGCTGGGTGCTTCTCCTCGTGCGTCGGTGGCAATCTTGCAGGCATCTAAGGCATTTGCTCTGCTGCAGGGACGTGATTTTGTAACTCCTGATGACATCAAGGCCGTTACACCGTCAGTTTTAGAGCACCGCGTGATGATTTCGGCCGAGGCCGAGATGCAGGGCTACACCGTCTCTAAGGTGACCCAGAACCTGATTGACAAGATTGAAGTACCCAAATAATTAACTCTCAATAGTATAGCGATGTACATACGCACACGCTTTTATTATATTGTAGCATTTATCGTTGTTGTCCTCACGCTAGGCATGTGGATGCCATGGCTCTTTGTCGTGGGCAAGGCGCTTGTAGGCTTGCTGGCGCTGGCTGTGCTCGTTGAGATAGTTCTGTTGTGGCATCACAAGGGCATAACAGCGTCGCGCAGCTGCTCGTCACGTTTCTCTAACGGTGATGACAACGAGGTGGTGCTGCGCATTGACAGCACTTACCGTCTGCCGGTAAAACTTGATGTCATCGACGAGATACCTCATGTGTTCCAGCGTCGTGACATCCTGTTCCATATGGATCTGTCGGCAGGCAGTGGCGGTAATATCACTTACAAGCTGCGTCCCACTGAACGTGGTGTCTACTCGTTTGGACGCATCCGCGTCTTTGCATTTACGGCATTGGGACTGCTGATGCGACGCTACACATGTGGCGAAGGAATAGACGTTGCCGTTTATCCCAGCTACCTCATGCTCAACCGCTATGAACTCATGGCAATGAGCAATAATCTCACCGAGCTGGGAATCAAGCGCATTCGCCGTGCTGGCAATAACACCGAGTTTGAGCAAATCAAGGACTATGTGCAGGGCGATGACTTCCGCACCATCAACTGGAAGGCCAGTGCACGACGCCATCAGCTCATGGTTAATGTCTACACCGACGAGAAATCGCAGCAGATCTTTAATGTCATTGACAAGGGACGTGTGATGCAGCAGGCATTTGATGGCATGACGCTGCTCGACTACAGCATCAATGCCGCCCTCATGCTCTCCTATGTGGCAACACGCAAGGAGGACAAGGCCGGCATAGTGTCATTTGCCGAGGAATTTGACACATATATTCCAGCCGAGAAACATTCTGGACACATGCAGAAGATTCTTGAAGGCCTGTATGCACAGGAAACCACGTTTGGCGAGAGTGACTTCTCGTCGCTATGTGTCAACGTTAATCGTCTGATAGGCAAGCGCAGTCTGCTTGTGCTATACACTAGTTTCTCAGGGTTGACGGCTCTCAACCGTCAGTTGCCTTATCTGCACCAGCTCAACCAGCGCCACCGTCTGCTTGTGGTGTTCTTTGCTGACTCTGAGTTGCTTGAATATATGAGCGAGAGGGCACGCAACACCGAGGAGTATTATCAGCATGTGGTCGCCGAGAAGATGGAATACGAGAAACGTCTCATCGTGAATACATTGCGTGAGCAGGGCATCTATGCGTTGCTTACCACACCGCAAAACCTCTCGGTCGACGTCTTGAACCGTTATCTGGAGATGAAGTCGCGCAATCTGTTCTAGTTTTACACAATATGGAATCAATATAATACATTTATAAAATAGGTTATGGTCCGTCAAGCAGTCACACGATGGGACCTAAGGCTGCAGCCGAGCGTTTCAAGGCATTGTATCCTGGCGCGGCGTCATTCACCGTGCATCTCTACGGCTCGCTGGCTGCGACAGGCAAAGGACACATGACTGACAAGGCCATTGTGGACGTGCTAGGCAGTGTGGGCAAGACCACAATCAAGTGGGAACCCGCAACCGTGTTGCCGTTTCACACTAACGGCATGAAATTCATCGCCCTCGATGCACAAGGCACTGTGATGGGCGAGAAAACCTATTACTCGATAGGTGGCGGCGACATCGTTGAGGAAGGACAGGAGAGGGTAGAGCATCCCGATATTTACAAACTCCACACCATCAAGGACATCAAGGCTTGGTGCCAGCGCACAGGACGCACCTACTGGGAATATGTTGACCAGCACGAGGGCAGCGAGATATGGGACTACCTGCGTGAAGTGTGGCAGGTGATGAAAGAAAGCATCCAGCGCGGTCTCGAGGCCGAGGGTGTGCTGCCTGGCGGGCTGGGCGTGCGACGCAAGGCTGTGAGCTACTACGTCAAGTCGTCGGGCTACACCGGCAGCCTCAAGAGCCGTGGCACGGTGTTTTCTTATGCGCTCGCAGTGATCGAGGAAAACGCATCGGGCGGCAAGATTGTCACTGCTCCCACTTGCGGCTCGTGCGGCGTGCTCCCTGCTGTGCTCTATCACTTGCACAAAACCAAGGATTTCTCTGAGCAGCGCATATTGCGGGCTCTGGCCACTGCCGGAATCTTTGGCAACGTGGTCAAGGCCAATGCTTCGGTCTCTGGGGCCGAAGTAGGGTGCCAGGGTGAAGTGGGAGTTGCTTGCGCTATGGCTGCCGCTGCTGCCAATCAGCTCTTCGGCGGCACTCCGTCGCAAATCGAATACTCCGCCGAGATGGGGCTTGAGCATCATCTGGGACTCACCTGCGACCCCGTGTGCGGACTGGTGCAGATTCCTTGTATAGAGCGTAACGCCTATGCCGCAGCCAGAGCTCTCGATTCCAATCTGTATTCGACTTTCAGCGACGGCCAGCACTCGGTGAGTTTCGACCGTATCGTTGAGGTCATGAAACAGACCGGTCACGACCTGCCGTCGCTCTACAAAGAAACCTCACAAGGCGGCTTAGCTGTGATAAAAAACAGCCGCGCAAGATAATACACTTTATCCCAGAATTCATAACCTGTATTTGTCCTTGGCAAGTAGATGCTCTCCTCTCATTGAGTGCAGAGATTTCCCTATATGCTGCCCATGATCGGGAAAATCGCTGAGTGTTTGTCGCAAACTATCAGTGGTGTGGGTCATGGCGATGTGGAGCAGTTTCTCGTTGGCCATGAAGCATCTATAGGCGGCCTTGACAATGGCCATGTTGTGAGTGAGCATAAAAATGCCTGCACATTTTTTCAGTGTGGGCCACAGTGCGCTGCGATTAGTGCGCATGTAGTCTTTGACGATATCCTTGTCGCTTGCCCCCAGCGAGCGCAGCAGATTCATTGCAATGATGCCGGTGCGGTCTTTACCTGCTGTGCAGTGGAATAGGGTGCCAGTGCCTTGACGAGCGTTTTGTGCAATCACTTCTAGCACTTTCTTCACTTGCTGGCTTGAATATTCATCCTCGACCATGTGCTGGTATAACTCCTCCATGTCGGGCATGAGTGCGCGCAGGCGCTCGGGTTCGTCCTTTAGGCGGCGTATCACGGTCACGGGGTCTGATCCTGTCTCGTGGGTAATCCCCACAGTGGCATCACTCAATATGGGAATCTGCACATATCTTACCCCGTCTGGAATGGGATCGGGAAACTCTTCGGCCTCAGTAGCGGTGCGCAGGTCAATGATGCAGCCAATGTTGTGTTCGTGGCACATCGCGGCACATTGCTCTGGGCTGAGAATGCTTAGTTTGCCGCTGCGCATATACAGTCCATGAGGCACCGCGTTACCATCTTGTAACGCAATGCCGCCCAGGTCGCGAAAGTTGAGTGAAAGAGGGAGTTTCATATCTGTTCTCGGTTGTTGTGTTTTATCGGCGGTCATTGCCTGATACTACCTTGCCGGCATTCTTCTCGCTGAACTCGCGGTTGATGTCGGCCAGTTCCTTGAAGCCATAGATGTAGTCGTCATACATGTCGACAAACGAGCCGCCCTCGTTGACTACATCCTGCCCCAGTGCCTCACGCACAATCTGTGCCCTCTCAGCCACAGTCGTATCTTTTATAAGTAAACTTTTCATATTAATTTGTCTTTTTTGTTATATACATTAAAACTGCTGTAAAAGAAGAACCTAATAAGGCTAAAGCCATATCTTTTTGAGCGTCCCACATATCACCTTGCTGACCATTGTAATTATTGGCAGCTTCAGTTGTCATTACGATAGTAAGTAGCCACTCAAATAGTTCATATATCATACTGCCGGTTTGTACAATCATCCAAGCAGTAACAATTGCGGTCCCCTTGGAACATCTCATTTTCTTCTCGGCTATCTGGCTGAACATAGGCACCATCAGTAGGCCAAAAGAAAAATGTACTAATCTGTCATAGTGGTTACGTGTTGTGCTCAACAATTCATTTATGCTTACTCCGCAGAATTGTTTTGCGAATTCATCGTATGGCACATAAGAATAAATGTATCTTGCTCCTATGATATGAAGGATAGTAAACAATGCCAAACCAATGAACGAAACTTTTCCCAAGTAGTTCTTTTTGATATCAAATAACATCAAAAGAACTAATAGAACAGTACCTATATGTTGTAGAAATTGCTCTTCTGGATATATTGGATTGATGCAAGTAATTATTGTAAAAACAACAACCGCTATAACTATTAATAACTTGTATTTTGCATTCATGTTTTATGTGTTTTTAATGTTATAAGCCCCAAGCATTCATAAACCAACAAAGAAGGAATACAAAGAACAACATCAGGAAAAATATCAAGCACCCTTGAGAGAGTATTTTAATCGTTTTCCTTACTAATGTGTCAGTATTATCTTTCTTCATCTGTGTACTTTTTGATGAAAGAGCAAATTAGTCTTTACGAATCGTATCATTGATTCGTGTCCTAGATTATAAAACTATTATTGGCAACCATACAGCAATGGAACTAAAATGCCTAGTCTTTTTCTTGCTCAACTTTGGGGTGGTAGTGGGCGTTGATTTCGTCATAGGCAATCTTAGAGATCTGTGCTATGATGGTTGCTATTTCGTCTTCTTGCATCTTAGTTCTGTTGATGAAGATGGCGATGTAATAGTGGCGTCCGTCGGGCATGTCTACAAAAGCCACGTCGTTATATCCGCAACGCATGCCGTCAATGGTGCCTCCGGTGCCAGTTTTGTGGCCCACCTTGACTTGTTTCTTTCCTGCACCAGGCAACAGTGCGGGAATGCGTCGCACTCCGCTCTTGCACTCGGCCAGACAGTCGGCGAGCCACTTGCGCTTGTGCGCTTCTTTCAGGATCTTTATTGCATCACGTGGGGTAGTGTAATTGTCGAAGTAGCGCTGCAGCACCAGGTGCATGTCATATCCCTTCCAAATTATCTGAGTGTTGTCGAGCTTGAATTGTTTAAGGTAGTCATTGGCTACCTCGGGACCGCCCAGTATTTCAATGAGCATGTCGCTGGCATTGTTGTCGCTGTAGTTGAGCGACCAGTGCATCAGCTCAGAGATTGACATGTCGATGTTGCCTCTGGGGTGCTCCTCGTAGATGGGGCTGTAGACGTCATACTTGAGCTTGTCGGGCGTGATGTGTATCATAGAGTCTACGTTGACCTTCTTGTCAACCAGTGCCATGGCGATGTGGAGCTTAAACACGCTCATCATGGGAAAGATGCTGTCGATGTTCACACCGGTGATGATGGTGTCCTCAAGGGCTATGGCTACGCCCACTTCGGCCTGCACATCCTTGAGCAGGGTGTCAAGACGGGCATTGATTGTGGAGTCGTTGGGGAACTGGACTTCGGGCTCTGAACCTTTTGAGTTGCAGCTGCCCACCGATGTCATGAGAATGATTGCCAGAAACAGGGTTGTGATGATGTTGTTGTATTTCATATAGTGTGATGTGTTATTTGCTATTGTGATGTTATGGTGTTGTGCCGCCTCGTGTGCGGTCATTCAATTGTCTCGATGTAGAAACTTACGGGGCGAAAACCGTCATTACAGCTTATCATGGCGCTGTAGGGGTCTTTCATCCACCCGTCATAGAAGTTGCCTTCGCCTCGGGCCAATGCCTCTACAAACTCTTGCATCGTCTTCCATGCTTCGGGACACAGCCCTTCGGGGCATGTGCCGCCTTTGCTTATCCATGACTGTCCCTCGCACACGTCGCATGTGTGCTCAATGGGATTCTCATATTTAGCCATGAGGTCGTTGTGCTGAACCTTGCGCATTGCTGTGATTTTTACATCTTTCATTTTATTTATTGTTGTTATTGTGGGGCAGGGTAGAGCCCTGTGAGACGTGGAGAGAACGGGCAACGGCTTCCCAGGCACTGGTTGTTAAACCGGCTGCGTGTGCACGTGATGTGCTCGGGCAGCTGCATGGTGATGCCTAGCTCTTGTGTGGTGAAGTGTACGGCCGCCATTATCGACAGATATGAGTCGCGCTTGCAACAGCGTGGCCCGCCATGGCTTGCCACTTGCTCCAGCGCACGTGCAGTCATGAGGTTGCTGAGGCTCCAGGCTCGGGTGGCCAGTGGAGTGCTGCCTGTGACAATGCTCATATACATGCCTGTGCTCACGGCAGCTCCGCACGCACCCCAGTTGCCGCATGCTCCGCCGGGAACCTGCTTGCCGCGTCTCACCATCTCAGTGAGAGCACGCTCCAGGTCAACTGCACCTCCGGCATTGTGATAGGCCGTGATGAGCGCCGCACCCACCATGACATGGTGCTCAGGGCCATGCATGTGGCACGATGGCAGCGACATCATCTTCTCGACAATCTCAATGGGGTTGCATGACGACTCGTGCAGGCACAGCGCCACAATGCTGTCAACACCGCTGGTGTGACAGGCGTCGCACACATAGTGACCTTGTGCACATCTCACATTATTAATGAACTTCTTGTGGCATAGTGCGCACTCCATCTCCACCGGTGTGTCGGCATAGACGAGATGTGCACCGCACAGCAGGCATTCGTTGTTGTCGTTGTTCATCTATTAAATAAAAACGGGAAAGGGAACTTGAGCCCCCTTTCCCTTGTATTGTTGCAGTGAAGGATTAGAACTTGTAGTTGGCACCTACGCCAAAGACGCCCTGGTCGATATCCTTCATGATTGAGTGACGGTACTCAAGCGTGAAGCCCACGTGTTCGCTAAAGCGGTACTCGGCACCGGCACCCAGGTTGAGACCAAATGCATTATCATTAGCTCCTTTACCTTCGTCACCGTGGTCGTTCTTATGCCCGTCAAGATCATAATTCAACTTGGCAAAACTCAAGCCCACGATGGGGTAGATGTAAACCTTGTGCTCAAATAGTCCAATCATGTATTCCGCATTGAGGTTCATATCCCACATGCTGTTGTAATTCTTCTGGAAGAAGTAATTCATGCCAAATTCGGCGCGCACATTGTTCATGGGGTTATACTGCACGCGTGCGCCCACACCTATATTTTTGATTCCACTGCCATAAAGGAGGTTCGCTCCAACTGCAAAGTCGCCTTTCTCGGCCTGTGCGCTTGCGCAACCTATACCCATGATTGCTACGCAAATAAATGTGATAAATTTCTTCATAATCTTGTGCTTTTAATGTTTTCAGTGATGCAAAGTTACTATAAAATTATTTTTTGCCCAAAAAAACATGTAAAAAAGCACACTAAACTTGTGAGATTGAAAACTTTTTACTAATTTTGCACCCGATTTCAAGGCAGGCAACAACGGTATTTTCCCGTTAGTCCTGTTCTGTGACCCCTGATCGTTGAAACTTCGATGTCGCTTGTGATGATGCTAAAAGCAAGGGCATAAAGCGTAGGACGGTATAAACATAGGTTAATCTCGAGCCTTCTCGGCAGCAATGGCTTCTCCCCTTTTGCGCCCCGGCAAGAAGTTTAACCCCTGGGATATTGTGCTACAGTGAAGTGCCGAGTCGCTGTCTTGAAATTGAGAGTTAATCAAGATTTTAAAACAACATTTGAAGATAACAACGTTATGTCTAAAGTTTGTCAAATTACAGGCAAGAAGGCGATTTCAGGTAACAATGTATCGCACTCAAAGAGAAGAACAAAACGTAAATTCAACGTTAACGTGTTCAATCGCAAGTTCTATTGGCCCGAGGCTGGTCAGTGGATTAAGCTGACAGTTTCGGCTGCAGGTCTCCGCAACATCAACCGCATGGGTCTTGATGCAGCACTCAAGAAGGCTGCTAATGAGGGTCACTTAACAGAAATTAAAACAATCGAAAAGTAAAGATCTATTATGGCAAAGAAAGCTAAAGGCGATAGAGTTCAAGTCATCCTCGAATGCACTGAACAGAAAGCAAGCGGTGTTCCCGGAATGTCTCGTTACATCACTACTAAGAACCGCAAGAACACTACCGAGCGTTTAGAGCTCAAGAAGTACAATCCGTACCTCAAGAAAGTAACTGTACACAAAGAAATTAAATAATATACTGAATTATGGCAAAAAAAGTAGTTGCAACCCTTCAGACCGGTGAAGGTCGTAATTTCAGCAAGGTTATCAAGATGGTCCGCTCGGCCAAGACTGGTGCCTATGTTTTCGAGGAGAGAATGGTACCCAACGATAAGGTACAGGAAGCTCTCAAGTAATTGAACTTTTTATATCACAAGATATGAGCCCTGGTGCACAACCGCACCGGGGCTTTTTTTTCTCTCGGAGGAATGCACATTATCTTGCAGATTAAAATCAGAAATGCTACAGTAGGGACAGTCCTAGGCTGTCAAGTTTGTTGAATAAATCCTGCACTGA
>JAKSLZ010000044.1 GCA_024400935.1 Muribaculaceae bacterium
GCACCCTGATACCAGGTCTTGCCGTCATAAGAGTAGATATCGCCCTTGCCGGGAGTGGGATAACGGTCGGTAGAAGCTGTGAGAGCGCTGATGGGGCTGTACTCATAGCGAGCCACAAACATCACCTCCTTGTCGGCGGGGATAGTGTAGGGAGCGTCGAGAACGACTTCCTTCATTTCATTCTTAGTGTAAGTGCTCAGGTCGGCAGCCTTGTCGGCAACGAGCTTCTTGTTCTCATAAACCTGCACGTTCACCTTGTAGCAGTGGCGGTAGTCTAAGAAAGAGATAGACTTAACCTGCTGGCCGGCAACTGCTGCGAGGTCGCCAGGAGTGAACTTGTTTGCAGCATAGATCACATTGGTTCCGCCCGGAGTAAAGGCCTTACCGTCCATGCCGTTGTAACTACTACCATCATGCCACTGGAGCGTGATGGGCGATGCGGGAGCCTTCCAAGACAGAGTCACGTCAGCCAGATTAGCCGAAGCAGTAACGCTGTGAGGAGCTCCGTTCTGTGCTGTTGCATTCAGGCCCATAGCGGCCACAGCAACAAGCATCAAATTACGAAAAGCAGAAATTTTCCTCATAATTAAATACATTTAGTTATAAATTACACCACAAAGGTACTACTTTTTTACGTAACAAGCGGTATAAACTACAACTATTTTTTACAACAATAACAAAACTCCACCCCCCAAACACTGATGCTAATATGTTGCATAACGAAAACCGTTTAAGTACCACAAAAGTACCTAAACGGCTCTATACTGTAAAAGACAATGAATTTTACGATTTAATACTCATCAAACTTTGTCTGTTTCATGTCTTGAATCTCTTCTTCCAAATTAAATGTGTTTTGTGGCAAATAATCAGGCAGTACAAAATCTCGGGTTTGACTTTTATCTTTCATTTCTGCTTTTGCCTCGTCTTTCTTCATTGCTGTTACTCCTGTAATATATAATTCACAAGCCATAGTTACATCAATAGGCTTTAGTGGATTCTTTGGAGATCGATAGCTAAAATCATGGTAAGTACTACAATATGCGACATTAACTAAAGACCGATTTGCATTCTTGTATGTCCAATCGCATATTGAAGTATTCCATTTTATCAATGGATGTGAAGTTTGAATACCAGTTTTAAGATTGTCAATAACTGAACGATAAACTCCGTGAATACTATCGTTTATGTTTAATATGGCCCGAGCATCGCCATTCATCGCCTTGAAATATGTTGAATCGCCAGAAACATAACTCACTCCATCTCTCTCAACAGTATTTATTTTACCAAGGTTTGTTGAAGGATAAGGACCTAAGAAAATATCGAAATTAAATATTCTATCAAGTCTTTTGTCCGTCCATTGCCGACAAGCTCTTACTCGGCGAGTGTACTTCTTTGTTTTGCAATCCTGATAAAAATCCACAATACCTTCTCTGTAGATTATCAACTTGTTGTTGTTTCGATACACATCACGAAATACTGCCGAGTATTTTATATAATCGTTTGGAGACACTACTACCTCTGACAAGTCAAACGCTTTAGGTTGCAATTTTACATTGCCCTTTTGAATAGAAGCATCTACAACTACAGGCTCATAAGCCATCATCGTTATTGTAACCTTACCATTATTAGTTTTGACTAATCCATCAGCCTCTGTCATCTCTAACATTCTGCCGTGCTCGTCAAGCACATACACTCCAATTAATGGTTCAAGTGTCTCGCTGTCAACAACACGAAATTGTGCATTTACAACAGTTGAAGACAGTAGGAAACAAATGATGTACAATAATTTAACAAATAAATTTTGACCATTCATTATAAATTCACTTTTGCACTACAAAATTAGTAAATTATTGTATTACCTTAATTTAAGAAATACAAATAAAAGTTATTGCCACCAGTAACCGCCAGATTTCTTTATATTCTTGAAATGTCCTCAGAGGGACTGTCCTAGGCTGTCCCTTTGATGGCATTTTTGGGCTGTAAAATTTTAGAACGAAGCACCCGCGCTGTTACAATCCACAGCGCGGGTGCTTTATTTTTTTTGTTGTCAAGAAAATCAAGAATCTCAATGATTTATTAGAGGACTATTTATTTTAGCAATATACAAAGGCGGCTTCTCTTGTTGACATCTTTTCGTTCAATTACCGAAAAAGGCTTTAGTTTCTATCATGAAATTTGGTCTCTAATTTTCTCATGCTTTCCAAAAGTTCGGGAAATGATGGTGGATTATTGTAGATCATCGAACCTTGCATATCAGCATAATCACTTTCCCAACTGCTCAGACTTTCTTCTGTAGGGATAAGTTTTATTCTGTCACGAATGTCGGGCGTGTAGTCAACTCCGCTGATACTGGTTAGTGTTGAGCGATGATGACGAATAGTCTCCCACAATTCATTATTGCAGATAGCTTTTTCGTCTATTCCTTTAGCCATCATCATGTGCAGATCATATATGTGCCTTGAACGCCTTTTTGCATCAACAAATCCGCCACGAGAGAATAACTCGTGAAGCAGGAAACACTTTTCAAGGAATGTTTTTTCGGCAACTGCCGTTCTTACTGGTATGTCGAAAACCGTTGTGCTTATTGACGGCAATGCGATTTCTACTAGACTTTTGATTGGCTCGCTTGTTGTTGGCTCTAACAATGAGCGGGAACCAGCCTCAATCTTAACGACGGGTGCAATATAATCAAGTTTGTCGTTGAATAAAGACTTGTATCTGGCAAAGATGACGCGAGGTTCTGGATATGTAGAGTCTCCTTCCCCATCGGGTTGCGGTTCAATTGAGCATAAACCATTCATAGGTGTTGACTGTATAGCTTTGCACAACTGCTCAGATAGCTCGTCACGGACAAATACAGATGATGCTTTTCTGAGTTTCTTGACCTGTTTCTTAGTGAGGTCACCGTCCAAGTCAAAGACAGAACGGTCTATGGCAAGGTCTATATCCTCTGAAAATCTATTGATTAACGTCCATACTTTGCTGATTGACGTGCCTCCTTTGAAAACCAAACTGTCTGCACAAGGCAGAGAGAATAAGGTTTGCAATATTACTGTGACCCAAAGGTCTTTTTCTATTGCCTGGACTGGAAGATTGTGCTTTGCCGCGGTCTGCTCCAGCACCATGCGCTGTTGTGCTTCGGGCAATTCGAAATAGTTATTCCTCATAAAGTGATTTTATTATTGACGACACCCATGCTGGCATCAGTTTGTAATCTTGCTTGACAACTTCATGTTCATCCTGCGCAAGCAGTTGTTTTGTTTTAAGTTTGATTTCTTCGGTAATGTTTTCTTTGCCAAGTTCCTTGTAGGCAAATGTGAGCAACATCGCCAACCGGGAATTGAAAGCAAGGTTTTTGGTTGCTGTACGGCGGAATTGGATGGTTCCTCCATTGTACAGAGTCACCTTGCGGTTATATCCATCGGTAAGAAAAACCACATTCATAGGAATCTGTGTGGAGAACCCAAGTCTGTTCAAGGCATATATGCCAGTAGGAATTATACGTGCCTTATCCCGTTTTGCAAGGTTTTGGGCAATTTCTTCCAAGGTCGGGTACAATACCCCAAGACCGAGCACTTTGTCAATTCTGGGATAATAATACATCCCCCTGCAAATCCTCAGCAATTTCCCGCTCTGCGTCATACGCTCCAGGGCTTTAGCGATTGCTTTCTGTTCTCCGTACCTGATCAAATCGGCAGCATAACAAAAAGTACCCCTTCCGCATTTCTTTAAGTGACTAAATATTTTATCCTCAATACTTAACATTGCACATATGTTTAAATTCCGTCGCAAATTTATAATAAAAATGCGACAAAACCAAACAAATGGCACAATTAATAAAACAAAAACATTCTAAAAGACTAAATTATGCCCCCTATTCATAGCGCCCACCATAAAAACAAAAAAATATTTTCTTTTTTTACATGAACGAAGCACCCGCGCTGTTACATTCCACAGCGCGGGTGCTTTATATGCTATATCAGTTAAATAAGGCCTATAGGGAGGAATTAAACTTTTAACCGATTAAACTTTTTAAACGATTAAACTTTTTAAACGATTAAACTTTTTAAACGATTAAACTTTTAAACGGTTAAACTTTTAAACGGTTAAACTTTTAAACGATTAAACCTTTAAACCTTTAAACCTTTAAACCTTTAAACGATTATTTCCCCAGGATGGTGTTGATGATGAGGTTGACGTCGCTGATGTCGATGCTGCCGTCGCCGTTGACATCGGGGGTGCCGGTGAAGGGCTTGCCCAAGATGGCGTTGATGACGATGTTGGCGTCGGTGATGTCGACTATGCCGTCACCGTTGGCGTCGCCGGGTATGGTGGGTTTGTCCTCCTTGACGTTGTATATCAGCTCTATGCCGGGCACCTCGAGCGAGTACTGCTGGCCTGTAGTGGGGTTCTCGGTGAGAAAATACAGGTAAACGAACTGCAGAGGGTAGTTGCTCAGGTCCTTATACTCGCACCATGCATCGGTGGGCAGGCATGCCACGCACTCGCCGGCGATGGTGTCGGGAACGAGTTCGCTGATGACCTGGTTGCCGCCATTGACAGCTGCCGAGAGGGTGAGTCGCTTGATTTCCAACCCATTGGGGCGATAGCGCACACGCAAGGTGTCGGGGATGCCCCAGATGTCGATTTTCTTGGCAAGCTTGATATAGGCGCTGCGGGTCGACGAGCCGGTGAAGTCAATCTTCATGCCGTTGTCCATGGCTGTAACGGTGCGGTTCTTGCCGCCGCTCTGCGAGATGGTCCATGTGGCGGGGTCGATGGTTCCTTGCTCAATGCTGGTGACGCGTGCCTTGGGATTCTGCACGTTCACCACCAGCGTGTCGCAAAAGGTGCCGCCCTGGCCATAGACGAGGGTGCGTCCGTCGGCCACGGCAGTGATGACGCCCTTATCGCTCACTGTGCACACGCCCTCATCGGCCGATGTCCACTGAAAGATGGCGGGGTTGACGAGGTCAGTGCTCTCGCCGCTCACGCTCAGCACCTCGATGGTGTAAGGGTGGTTCTTGTCGATAATCACGCTGTCGCAGCGCAGTGCCTGGTCGCTGGCGTTGACAGTGACGAGTTGCTTGGTGGTGACACCGCCCAGCGTCGCATACATGTAACCCACTGCGGGAGTGAGCGATGCGGTGAAGCAGCGGTTCTCGTCAAACGAGCCGATGGCGGGGTCGCAGGTGAGGACCACATCCTCTACGTTGCGGGTCTTGAGCAGGCCATACTGGTTGTAGCCCCACACTGTGGGATAGATGACTGCGGCTGTCGAGATATTGTAGCTGCGCGGAGCAAAGTTGAGCATGCCTATCTCATCGTCAACGGGTGCGCTGCTGATGAGCAGACAGCCGTTGCCCACGGCGCGGATGGGGCCGTCGCTGGGGGTGTTGATGACGTCGTCGTTGGCAATCATACAGGTCGAGCCGCCACCGTCGAGGTTGACGGCATTAGTGCAGTCGAGTTCCTTGAAGATGCCAAATGCCTCGGTCATGGTGATGCCCACCGACTGGAGGCTGCGGCCGTCGACCACGAGGATGACCATGCGGGTGCTGTCGGCATTGAAGCCTATGCAGGTGCGCGGATGGCGCTCTTCCCACAGGTCTACCTGCTGGCCGTTGCGCATGATGATGGTGTTGCTACCGCCCACCATCTCCTTGAAGTCGATGTTGTTGCCGCCCGAGCGCAGGCTCACGTTGAGCGTGATCGAGAGCTCGTCGCCGGCCTTCATGGCATCGGCGCGGGCCACATCGGTACCCTGCATCCACATGTAGGCCTTGCCCTCAGGGATGGGGATGGCTCCTGCCGGGTCAATCACCTTCTCCACCACGCAGGTCTCAGTGCTGTTGGGACGCCACTTGAAGTCGCCGTTCTTGGGAGCGATGAGCACGAGTTTGCCGCTTGCGCAGGCATAGGTATTCTTGCCATAGGCATTGGTGAAGAGGAACGTCTGGTTGCCGCCGGTGTTTTCATACTCCAGGCGCAGCATGTTGACGGTGTGCACGCGGAACGTGTTGCCACCGTGCTTGCACTGTGCGCTGAAGTCCACACGGTCGATATAGGGACGCTTGTTCTCGTCGAGTAGGAAGCAAGCGGTGCCCACGGGGTTTACCACCACCTCGCTGCGGCGCAACTGTCCGCTGCGGGGCATACCCACCTCGGCAGGCGGGTTAGTCATGTAGAAGTCGCCGTTGCAGGCTCCCACCACATCGTGGCCAGGACGAGTATTGCGTGCAATCATGCTGGGAGGAGTCTCACAGCCCACCGCACTCTCGCCGCCCAGGCAGGTCTCAAACTGGATGTAGGGGTTCTTCAGGTCAACCTCCATCACACTCACCTTGAGGGGCATCTCGGGGAGGTCAAACTTGCTCAACGTCACGCCCGGGCCCACGGGATGCGGGTAGATGAGCGTGTCTACGTGCTGCGCCTTGCCGGCTATCATCCACGTAGTCTCGGCATGGGCACCGAAGCCCACAAGCAGCAACGCTGATAGTAACAGTTTATTGAGTTTCATTTTTTTAAGGGGTTAAGGAGGTAAAGGGTTAAAGGGGTAAAGGGTTAAAGGGTTAACGGGTTAAGGGGGTGAGGGGTTAATATCGTTAATAACGCTACTTTCGTTACAATCGTCAATAACGTCATTAACGATAATCCCTTGACCAAAATCATTTACCTAAAATCACGTTGAGGATGAGGTTGGCGTCGCTGATGTCGACCACACCATCGCCGTTTGCATCGGGGTTGCCGGTGAAGGGCTTACCCAGCACAGCGTTGATGACGATGTTGACGTCGGTGATGTCGACCACTCCGTCACCGTTCACATCACCCTTGATGCCATCGGGCTTCAACGGGATGCAGTTATAGATGGTCTCGATGCCCATGAAATGCATCTTGTACTCCTGTCCGGTGTTTGAAGCACCCATACCCACCTGGATGCTTGACAAGTGGATGGGATAATTGCCCATCACGTCAGTCTCCATCCAAGAAGCAGTGGGAACGTCAAAGCAGTTCTCCACGCCGGGTTTAACCTCCTCAGGGGTAACTGTCTGGTAAGTGATGCCACCGCCATTGTGACGCAGACCGAAGACGATGCTCTTGACGGGAGCTTCGCCGGGGTTGAGGCGCACGCGCAGTGTGTCAGGCAATGACCACAGGTCGAAGTCCTTAGAGAACGACAGCTTGGGAGCACGGCTCGAAGCGCCGGTGTACTCAAATGTGAAGCCGTCGCCGTCGGCAGTCATCACACCGCTCTTGCCGCCTGCCTGAGTAAACTTCCATGTGCTCACGTCGATGCCGGGATCGATGGGCATGGCGTGTGCAGTGGGTTTCTGAACGATGACCTTGAGCGTGTCGCTGCGGCCGTTGAGCGTGCCAACGATGAACGCCTCACCGTCTTTCACACCCTTAACAACACCTGTATTGGCACCCACCTCGCACACTGTGGGGTCGCTTGACTCCCATGTGAGAGCAGCGGGGTCGATGGGCATGATGGTCTCCATGACGATGCTCTGCACGTCAACGGGATACTCGCGGTAGCCGTCGGTAACGATTGAGTCATACTTGATGGCTACATCGTCGACGTTGCCGCCCACAAACATCTGCTTAGACACTGTGATGTCGCCCAGGCGCGCTGTGAGCATGTCGATGCCCTCGCCGTCGCCATAGAAAGTCGTATCGTTCTTGATGTGGCCTATGCCCTCGGGACACTCCAGAGTCACACCCTTAACATCGCGGTCGATGAGCATGCCATACTGGTTGTAGCCATAGAACTTGGGGGTGTAGAGGCCATATTTGGGAGTATTGAGCTTGTAGTCCACAAAGCGAATCTCGGCAATCACGTCATCGTCGGGAGCGCTGCTCACGCAGTAGAATCCATTGCCGTCGGCACGCTCGCTACCGTCGCTGGGCTTGTTGCGTATGCCCAGGGTGCTGGTGTAGAGCACAGCCGAGCCGCCGCCGTCCACGTTCATCGCATCAGTAACGCCGGCATAGCGCATGATGTCGGCCAGCGCCTTGGTGCGAACACCGCTTGACAGGGTGCTGCGGCCGTCAACCACGCAGAAGTAAGCCTTGTCGCCGCCATGGCTGTAGCCCACTGCGGCACGGGGCTGCAGGGTGTTGGCATCGCCACGGTCGGCCTCGCTGTCGAGCACCACGCCGTCCTCCAGAATCTTGGGGTTACCCGAGATAATCTGGTAAGGGTTGACGCTCTTGCCGTTGTAGGTCCAGGTGAGGTTCACTGTCACCTCGTCGCCGGGCTTGAGGCCCTTGGTGAACGATGCTGCTGTACCGTGACCGAAGAGCACGAGCTCGCCATCGGGGATAGTGGCGTCGGCAGTCTCCTCAGGATTGCCGGTGACAATGAGCTTAACGTCACCGGTGGTGGTGAACTGGTAGCCGTCGGCAACCTTTGCAGTGACGCAGGTGCCCACAGCTCCCTGGCTGGTGCTGCCATAGTAGCGGTCGTTGTAGATGGTCACCTTGTTGCTGCTGTAGCCTGCGTTGAGGACGCTAATCTTGGCGCTGTTGCCTGCGTTGTCCTTAACGGTGCCGGCAAAGGTGAAGGGATTGATATACAACTTGCCGTCATAGTCTACAATCATGTTCTTGTAGTTAGTGACGTTGGTGCGGGCGCGGAATATCTGGCCGTCGACAACGGTAGAACCCACGGGCGAACCAATCTGCGACACACCGCGCACGGTTGTTCCGCTGGTAGCAAAGAAGTCGGCATTGACGCCTATGAAGTAGCGCTGCCCCGGAGCACTCTTGCGCTCGGCCATGGCCGAGATGCGCTCGTTGCCGGCAAGCATGTCCTTAGCGCACACGCCGCGCAGCGACAAGAAGGGGTTGGTCATGTCCATTGTGGTGTAGAACACACGCAGCTGGTTAGTGGAGTTGTGGAACCACAGCGAGGTCTGCATGGTGCCCGGGCCCACTTGGTTGTGGAACAGGGTGTCGACTGTGTACTCAACGCCCAGCACGTTCCATGTGGCGCTTGCGCTGGCTGTGAGAGCCGCAGCGCCCAGGACTATAGAGGCTAATATTTTTTTCATAATCAATTAGAGGTTAAAATATTTTTAGACGGGTTTTATTAATTACATAACTTAAAAAAGCGTGCCTGAATGGTTATCCAGGCACGCTCATCTATAAGTTGTTTATTATTTACCCAGTACCTTGTTGAGTACGAAGTTGACATCGGTGATGTCTACCTCACCATTGCCGTCGGTGTCGGCACGGCCTTGGTACTTAGCAGCGTCATCCTTACCCAGGACGATGTTGAGAGCGATGTTCACGTCGGTGATGTCAACAACGCCGTCGTTGTTGATGTCGCCGGGGATAGAGGGTTCGGGATCGTCGCCACCCACGTTCTTACCAATCTTGTAAACGCCGATACCGTTGTAGCACTTGTAAGTGAGCAGAGTGATCTCCTCGTTGCCCTGAGCGTCTACGCCCTTCTGAGCGTTGAGGCAGTGGATGCGAGTACCTGAGTCAGATACCTTACCCAGTGAGTCGGCGGGAATAGTCCAGTAGTGCTGCATGCCCTCGAGCATCATGTCGGGACCAAGCTCGCAGATGTTTGCCTGGCAGCCGTGACCGTCACCGCTGTACTGAGCCATTGAGTAAACCACGAAGTTGCGGCCCTCGAGTGAGAACTCAGTGATACCGTTTGTACCAGCCTCGGGAACGAGCTCGGGGGTGTCGGCAGCAACGGGTTCAAATGTAGTGATGAGCTCACCTGAGAAGTCATAGAGAGCAGGAGCTGTCTGGAAACCGTCGAGCCAGAAGAGGTCGCCACGATACAGACCTTCCTCGTCGTCAGCCTCACCCAGGCAGATCTTAACGTAGGGAGCATAACCCCACTGAGTCACTGTCTCGGGATAGAACATTGTGAAGTCAATGTAAGTGTCGCCTTCGAAGCCACCCTCGAAGTCTGAGCCCTGCTCAGCCTGCCAGCGATAAACGGTAGCAGCCTGTGAACCCATACCCATGATGGTACACATAGCGTTCTCACGAGTGATGTCACCCACGAGGTCGATGTAGTCAACACGAACAACAACGTCGCCCTTCTCGAGCTCACATGCCAGTGTCAGTTCACCAGTCTCAGTGTCGAGCATGTAAACCTTCTGGATTGTGTTAGCCTCTGAAGCATAAGGAGCTACCCACATGTGGCCGAAGTTGTCGGTACCGATGTTGTTAGCAAACAGAGATGCAGCCTCCTTAGTTCCGTAAGGCTTGCCTTCGAATGTGAGGGGGAGGTCAGCGAGACGCTCGCCGGTGAGAGCATTGAAACGATAAACAACGCACTGGAGAATAGTGTCGTTAGTCTCAGTGATTGCCATCTGAGCGCCTGAACGAGAAACGTAAACCACGTCGTCCTTCAGAGTTGCCATACGAGCATAAGTACCTTGTGACAGGGGTGATGCGTTGAACTCAGCGGGAGTGTGAACGCGGTCCATGATCCACAGATTCTTGATCTTAATGTCATTCACGGGTTCGTAGGTCTTACCGTCGGTAACAGCCCACGCACTTGCCATGGCAGTGATAGCCATTGTGCAGAGAAGTAAAAATTTCTTCATGTTTAAAAATTAAGTTTATGTTAGTATATAGTTTTTCAGGCGATAAAATTACAAAAATAATTACACATCCACAACATTTTAGGGCAAAAAAAGCTTTAAGAACGGCACTGGCGTGCCTATAAGGACGTTGCTCTTTAAGAACGCCTGCCTTGCAGGCTATAAGAACGGCACTGCGTGCCTATAAGAACGCTGCACTGAAAGAACGCTCGCTCTGCGAGCTATAAGAACGGCACTAACGTGCCTATCAGTTGCAAAGAACGCTACGCTTTAGAATAACTCTAATAGCGTAGCGTTCTTAATTTCTTATAGAGGCCTCGTTCTTATAGGTGCCGTTCTTAAAACTTTACTCGAGGATTGAGTTGATGACTCTGTTAACATCAGTAATATCAACTGTGCCGCTACAGTCAACATCGGCACGTCCGTTGTATTTGGCAGCGTCGTCCTTACCCAGAATGATGTTGAAGAGGACGTTAGCATCGGATATGTCAATCACCCAGTTACCGTCCACGTCGCCCCAAAGAGGAGGTACGGGATCGTCACCGCCCACGTTCTTGCCAATCTGGTAAACGCTCATACCGTTGAAACCCTTGTAGTTGAACAGAGTAACCACCTCGTCACCCTGCTCGTCCTTGCTGTACTGCACGTTGAAGCAGTGGATGCGGTTACCACCGTCACTTACCTTACCCAGTGAGTCGGCGGGAATCTGCCAGTACTTAGTCATGCCACCCAGAGTCATGTCGGGACCGAGCTCGCAGATGTTTGCCTGGCAGCCGTGGCCGTCACCGCTGTACTGAGCTATTGAGTAAACGATGAAGTTGCGGCCGTCAATCTTGAACTCAGTAACGCCATTGGTACCGTCCTCGGGCCACAGCTCAGTGTCAACCTCCTCAAATGAGTCGATGAGCGAACCGTCGCTTGAGTAGAGCATGGGCTTGCTGTAGAAACCGTCTACATACATCAGGTCGCCGTTATAGAGGGTCTCTTCGTCCTCGCCCAGCAAAATCTTAGCGAAGGGACCATAGCCCCACTCGGTAACTGTCTCGGGATAGAACATGGTTGCGTCGAGATAAGTGTCGCCGTCAAAGCCACCCTCGAAGTCACCGCCCTGCTCAGCAAACCAGCTGTAGAGGGTGGGCACGTTAGTACCAGCGTTGACTACCTTACAGGGAGCCTGCTCACGGGTGATGTCGCCCACGAGGTCGTAGTAGTCAGTACGAGCAATCACGTCGCCCTTCTCAAGATCAGCAACCTTAGTGAGCTCACCGCTCTCTGCATCAAGCTGATACAGGGGGATTGTTGTAGCCTTCTCACTGGTATAGGGAGCTACCCACAGGTGGCCAAAGTTGTCAACGCCGATGCTGTTGACACCCAGGAACATGCCGAAGGGACGTCCTTCGTAAGTGATGTCCAGATCGGGAAGCTCAGCACCAGTCTTAACATCAAAACGGTGAACTACTGCAGCAACTACAGTGTCACCGGGAGCTACAACGACTGCCTTCTCCTCGCTGCGGGCAACGTAGATGACGTCACCAGCCATCACAGCGGTGCGGGCACGCGTGTGGCAAATGGGGCTTGCCTGAAATTCCTTGGGAGTGTGTACTCGGTCAAACGACCACAGATTCTTGATTTTAAGACCATTAACCTCTTCATAGGTCTGACCATCGGTCGCTGCACTTGCACCAAATGCTGCAACCACCGCAAGAGCGGCTGTGAGTAAAAATTTCTTCATAAGACAATTAGTGTTAGTTGGTTTATGTAATTTATTATTTGCCGTAAAATTACACTAAAAAAATCATCTACACAAGCATTTTAACACAAAAAGGAATGCTTTGGTTTAAGAACGCCTGCTTTGCAGGCTATAAGAAAACAAGAACGCTACGCACAAAGTCACTTATAGCGTAGCGTTCTTAAAGCGTAGCGTCCTTATAGGCACGCAGTGCCGTTCTTATAGCTCGCAAAGCGAGCGTTCTTAAATCCTTACTTACCCAGCACCTTGTTCAGGACGAAGTTCACATCGGTGATGTCAACCTCACCATTGCCGTCGGTGTCGGCACGGCCTTGGTACTTGGCAGCGTCATCCTTACCCAGGACGATGTTGAGAACGATGTTAACGTCGGTAATGTCAACTACGCCATCGTTGTTGATGTCGCCGGGCAGACCGGGTTCGGGAGTGTCACCGCCCACGTTCTTGCCAATCTTGTAAACTGCCATACCGTTGTAAGCCTTGAAGGTGAACAGAGTAACAACCTCGTTGCCCTTCTCGTCAATCTCAGTCTCAGTGTTGATGCAGTGGATGCGCAGACCAGTGTCAGATACCTTGCCGAGTGAGTCAGCAGGAACCTGCCAACGCATATCGAGGCTACCCAGTGTCAACTCTTCGTCAGTGAACTCGCAGATGTAAGCCTGGCAGCCGTTGCCGTCCTTGTCATACTGTCCCTTGGGATAAGCCAGGAAGTGGCGACCGTCAACGCTGAACTCGCAAGTACCGTTGGCATTCTTGTCGCGCTGCTTAACCTCGTCGGGGGCATTCTCAAAGGTGTCGATGAGTGAACCGTCCTTAGAGTAGAGAACGGGATCGCGGCCAAAGCAGTCGATGTAGAACAACTCGCCGTCATAGCGTGTCTCCTCGTCTTCGCCCAGGAGCATCTTCACAACGGGTGCGAGTGAGAAACCTGTGCAAGTCTCGGGATAATACTCGGTGAAGTCAACGAAAACATCGCCTTCAAAGCCACCTTCCCAGTTGTCGGCACCACTCTCGCCCTGCTCCATAGTCCAGCAGTAAACCGAGGGGCTGCCGGGGTCAGAACCTGAACCTGCAACAGTCATGATTGTACACTTAGCCTGCTCGCAGGTGATGTCGCCCACTACATCGAGGTAGTCGGTACGCTCAATTGCCTCACCCTTGCTCAGGTTACCCATGAGGGTAAGTTCACCGCTCTCAGTGTCAACCATATATATGGGAACCATAGCTTGTGCATTGCTGGTCATGGGAGCAACCCAGATGTGGTGGAAGTTATCCTTGCCCACGCTAGCTACACCCAGGAAGCGGCTGTAAGGAGCGCCATTAAGTGTAAGAGGCAGATCGGCCATTTGAGAACCGTCCTTAACGCTGAAACGGTGCAGCACGCTCTGCATCACGGTATCGTTGCCCACGATGCACATCTTCTCCTCGCTGCGGCCCACATAGATCACGCCGTCGTCCATTACGGCTGTACGCGCGCGGGTGTTGCAGATGTCGTTTGCCATGTAGTCCTTTGTAGTGTGGACACGGTCAAAAATCCACTGGTTGGCAATCTTGAGGCCATCAAACTCAGCGTAAGTCTGGCCATCAGTAACTGCCCAAGCCTGACTCATTGCTGTGAGAGCAATAGCGGCTGTGAGTAAAAATTTCTTCATAGTTAGTTAATATTAATTGGTTAAAAAGTAAATTCCTATTTTTCCATCCCGGCTATCAAGGCTATCAAGGCTATCCCGGCTATACAGCCCGTCATTTGCCCAGGATGATGTTGAGTATCACATTGATGTCGCTGATGTCGACCACGCCGTCGCCGTTAGCATCGGCATTGCCTGTATAGGGCTTGCCCAGCACAGCGTTGATGACGAGGTTGGCGTCGGTGATGTCAACCACACCATCGGCATTTACATCTCCGGGCATTGCCTCGCTGTATACAAAAGAGTGCACGGGCGAGTAGCCGGTGTACTGCACTGTAGCGCCGGTGGCCACGGTGTTATAGGCATAGCGTGCACGCACATAGTAGGTCTTGCCCACCGTCATCTTGCCCACTCCGGTGATTTCGCCCAGCGGTATTGACTCAAACACACCGGGGTCGCAGGTGGGTTTGTAAGACGAGCGTGAGGGGAACGATGTGCTGCTCGAGATCTCGATGCGCAGGCTCTGTGCGCCCTCCTCGGGCTTGAACTTGATGACTGTAGACGGATAGCAGGTCTCGCCATCGGCACCTATGCCCACATACTCGGGCACGGCAGGCACCTTCTCCATTGTGCGGAACGACGAGACATCGCTGGTGACGCTGCGGCCTCCCAACGAGGCTGTAGCACGCACATAGTAAGTAGTAGCACCGCCCAGCATGTAGCGAGGTATCTCTATTGTATTGTTCTTGCTGTCGACGGTCATGTGAGTTGTTGCCATCGATGCCAGTGTTGAGATTTCAAAGTGGTAGTCGGCACCGTCAACCTGCGTGCAGGTGATGGCCGGTGTGAGGGCCACATCCACAGCCTTGTCGGCAGGAACGGTAACCTTGAGGCGGTCCACATTGAACGACTGCACAGCGCTGGCGGCATCGGTCATGTTGAGGCCACGGGCTATCACACGCCAGTAATACTTGCCGGTGCTGATGCCAGAGAGGCTCTGCAGCGGACAGCTGGTAGAATCAACGGCCACGCTTGCCACCACATTGTCCATGGCCTCGTCAGTGGCCACTTGCAGCGTGTAGGTGCATGCGGGATTTGACGTCTGCCAGTGCAGTGTAGAGAGCTCGGTCACAGCTTCATTCTGAGCCGGATAAACCAGCTGCGGTGTGGGAGCCTCGGTCACGGTTGCACCCACAGTTACAGGGGCATACTCGTTCTCCCAGCGGTCAAGTATAGTCACTGCATAGCGGTGGTTCTGCAGCTTGGTTGCGGGAATAGTGTAGCTGTTGCCATACACCATGTCGAGCATATACTCGGGCTGGCACTGGAACTGTGCGTCACTCACACTGTCGGGGATAGCATAGGTGACATAGCGCACGTTGTCCACAGCGTCCCACGTCAGCACGTCGCCACTCTGCTGCAGGCCGGTGACAGTGCCATATTTCACTGGCGGCTGCACCCATGTCACAGCGGGCGACAGTGAGCGATACTTGTAGACGTTGCTCAGCAAGTAATGGCGCAAGCCTATGCCCTTGCCGTCAGGGGTGAGCTTGCCGGTGAGCATGCGCCAGGTCATATACTTGAAATACACTGTGCCATACACGCCATTGGTCATTGACTCGCGCAGGATTTCGACCTGCTTGAGATACTCGTCGAGTCCCCAACCGTCCTTGACGCCCTCAACGGCATAACTGCTGATGAACACATGGCGGTTAAATTTCTTGCCTATCTTGCCCCACCAGCCGGTCACTTCGTCATAGTTGCCTGCGGTGTTCCAGTAGACCTGGGGAGCAAGGAAGTCGACCGTGCCGCGGCTTATCCAAGCCATGGGGTCGCTGTAAATCTGATTATACTGCCAGTCACTGCCGGGGCTGGGCTCTACGCCATACTTAGCCGCAACCGAGGCTGCCGAGCAAGCCACGCCGGCAGGGCCTATGCCGAAGCGCACCCAGGGTTTGGTTTGCTTGACCATATCGTTGACGTCGGCCACCATCTGGTTGACGTTCTCACGGCGCCAGTCGCCCTGCGACATCGTTCCCCCGCCCTGCTTGTAGGCGTTGTAGAGGTCAGCGTCAAGGCTCATGGGAGCACCGTCCTGGTTGTAGAAGTAGTCGTCAAAGACAAGGCCGTCAACGTCATACTTGGTGATGATGTCCTTGCACACATCCACGATGCGCTGGCGCACCTCGGGCAAGCCGGGGTTGAGCACAGTCTCATAGTCGTCCTGCATGAGCCACTCGGGATGGGTGTAGATGTAGTCCTTGTCGCTCTCGCCCCAAGAACTGCCCTTGGGCGCATAGCGATAGGGATTTACCCAGGCATATACCTCGATGCCACGCTTGTGGGCCTCGTCAACCAGCAACTGGAAGGGGTCAAACGCCGGTGTAGCGCCACGGGTGCCTGCCACATACTTTGACCAGGGCTCGTAGGCCGAGTTGTACATTGCATCACAGAAGGCACGCACATGATAGTATATAGCGTTCATGTGATTGACATGCAGCGTGTCGAGCATGCGCTCGCAAGCCAGCTTCATTGTGGCGGCATTGCGGTCGGTGATTGCGCCTGAGGGCCAGTCGCTCACATAGCTTGATGCCCACACGGCACGCTGCTCGCGCTTGACGGGGACAACCACCTGGGCCACGACAACAAGTGTTAATGCGATAGCAAGTAATGAGGTATAAAGTCGTTTCATAGATAATTGTGACGGAAGTGAGAAAGAGACGAGACTGTCGTTATTCGCGTTACTCACGCTACTATCGTTATTCACGTTAATATCGTGATTAACGTTACTGTCGTGATTAACGCAAATATCGCTGTCTCAAGGTTAATTTCAAAAAACAGGGATGCTCGCCCAGGTGGGCGGCATCCCTGCATTAATTAATATAAGTTTAGAACAAGTTGGTCAAGCGGGGATTGATACAAACACCCAAGATCTTGTCCTTGTTGCCATTGTAGTTATAAACCTTCTTAGTTGCGGGATCGAAGTAAGAAAGACCTGTTGTATAAGTCTTCTCGCTTGAAGCAGCGCGGAAACCGAAGTACACATAACCTGTAGCGGCATCAACTGCAAACTGTGAAGTGTAAACACCCTCGGCATCGGTAGTGTTGATGGGATCAGCATCCATGGTAACGTGAGTGATGAACTTGTCATAGTCAAGACCCTCGTTGGGACCGGGGATGGGATACTGGCACAGACCCACACCGGGAGTAGTACCCTTACACATCCACACATACATGAAGCCACGGTCCTCGTCAAGAGTGAACGCACGGGGCTGAGTAGTCTGGAGCACGATGGGATGAGGAATGGGAACACCTGCACCGGTCTTGCCAATGTCACTGGGCATGAAGCGGTAGATACCGTTACCTGAGTAGTTCTTAGGCCACCAGAACATACCGCTCTTGTCGATGTAAAGACCGGTGTGGATAGCACCGTAAGCGATACCCTGTCCGTAGTAAGACAGCTGATTGTTAACTACGAAGTAACCCGAGGTGCTGTTGAAGTTGGTGCTCTCAACGGCGCTGCGGGTCGACAGAGGAATCTGACGGATACCGGTGTTACGGTCAGTGTAATACAGGTACTGGCCATTAGCACAACCCTGGAAGGGGTCATTGAACGCCTGCTGGCCCACGTTAGTGATCATGATGTTTACGCTTGAAGCATCAGCATTCATCACAGTGATCTTACCGTCACCCAGAGTGCTGTTCTCATCGTTTACATAGTAGTACTGCTTGCCACAGTCGAGGATGTAGACGTTGTCCTGCTCCACTGTTGTGCCCTCGTCGGTTGTTGATTTCTCAACAGCAAACACGAGGTTGGTGGGCATGTTACCAGAGTTAACACCCATGTCGAAGGGCTTGTTCTGAGTGCCTGCAGGCAGCTGGCTCATATCTACGAGCTTGTAAGCCTTGATGTTGCCACCCAGCTCAGCATAGTACAATGTGGGAGCGGGGATGCTTGAGCCCACCTGTACGTTTACATAAGAGTCCTCAAGACGGCGGTTCTCGCCCTTGACGTCAAACCATGTTTGGAGCTCAATCTTCTGAGAACCGATGTTACCGAATGTGAGTGCACCGGGGTTGTCGATTGTGCCGTCAGCGTGAGAGTAGCCTTCAAATGTAGAAATCACGTTACCCTTAGAGTCCTTAGTTCCCTCGGGGAATTTCCACACATACTTACACTCCAGGTTCTCGGGGTTGGGGAGCTCAATGCCCAGCGATACAGCCACGTCGTTGATAACAACGGTGGGAGCTGTCTGCTCAGTCACACTGAGTACAGGAGTGATATCATAAATAAGGAGAGGATAAGTGCGTGAGCCTGCGCCATCAACGGTGAGTTTCACCTGATAGAGGCCTGCCTTAGTGAACTTGTGAGTGGGGTTAGCCTCCTTTGAGGTAGCTCCGTCACCAAAGTCCCAAGTCACTGATCCGGTCTTAGCAGAGGTGTTGTTGAACTTGATGGTAGACACAACATAGAAGTCGAGTGTGTACTCGCTGCCATCCACGTTGTAAGTGAAGTCAACGTCCTTGCCTGAGAAATTACCATAAGCGGGCTCCTTGTCGACACAAGCCGCCATGACGAGCATCAGCAAGGCCAAAAGTCCTATATTTTTAAACAATTTCATAGTCGCAAAGTTTAGTTAAGGGTGATTTCTTTGTTATCAGATGTGATACCCACCTTGCCGTCAGTGTCATAGACGCGGAAGTCGGGCAGCATGTAATAAGTGCGCGAGAAGCTCACTGCATAGTTCTTGTCGGCGGTGTTATAGATCCAGCCGGTGAAGGGGATTGAAGAAATGAGGTCCTTCCAGTAAGGCATGTACTCACGACGCACGTTAGTAATCTTGCCACCGGTGTTGTCACTGTAACGGCACATGAGCCAGGGTGACGACTTGTAGATCTCATATACATTTGCGCCTGCGGGAGCAAGGTCAGGGGTAGCAATCTCCTTGATGACAGTGACGCCGCCCTCTACTACCTCATAGTAGTAGTGGTCTACCTCGTCAGTAGTGTACCAAGCATCGCTCTTCTCGCCTGACTCAGTAAGTGTGGGGAACGATACGCCATACTTGGCATTGAGCTCCTCAAATTTCTCCTTTGTGAAGTCATAGTTGATATAGACATTGCGCAGGTCATTGTAATAAGTACTGTCCTTAGTGAGAGCGTTAACGATATAATCGCAGAACTCCTCTTGGAAACCTGCGGGATAGTAAGCGTCAAACTTCTCCTGGTCCCACTCTGTGGGTGAGTTCCAGATCACGGGAGCCAGCGTGCGGCTGGTTGCAAACGAGTCGGTGAGGACATATTCGTGTCCGTCCCACACTGCATCGCTGTGCTTGTAGGTCTGCATGCACTGTGAGCTGCGAACGGTGTCGCTCGAAGCTACTGACTTAGTGTAACCCAGTGAACTTGCGAGCTTGCAGGTTGCTGTAGCTTCCTGGCTGCGGGTAATCATTGCCCACACCTCGCAGTGGTCAATCTGCTTGTCACCGGTTGTATAATACTTGGCCTTGAAGGTGGCAACCGAGCCGGCCTTAACGAGCACTGAGTTCTGCTCCCAGTCTACGGTGGGGAGCACCTGGCCCAGTTCCATCTTGTCGGCAAAGGGGTCGTGCACTGCACATGATGTCACGGCAGCAGCAAGAAATGCCATAGCGCCAAAAATCTTATATAATTTCATAATTGTATACTATTTTATAAATAAACGGTAAACTTTGATTACTCACCGGTGAGCGACTTAACTTCACCATACTTGTGAGCCCAGATCATAGGCTCCTGGAGCCACTTGTAGTTCTTGTAAGCTCCCAGGCGCTGGAGTTCAGCACGGTTGTACTTCTCCTCGGTCTCGGGGTCATAGTTGATGCGCTGCATCCAAGTGTTCTCCTTCTCCTCCTCGGTGAGGCCGTCAATCCAGTAAGCTGAATAGAGGTTGTAAGGACGACGCAGAGTGGGATAAATGATCTCGTTAGCATCACCTATACCGTAAGCGTTGCGCTTGTTACTGAAGTGGTAGCGGCGCATGTCGGTCCACTGCTCGGGCTGCAGGTACATTGAGATGTACTTCTGCTGCATGAGGTCACTGAGGTTAAAGTTAGTGGGATCGAAGAACCAGTGCTCGTTACCGCGCTCGGTTACTTTCTTAACCAGCACGCTCTTACCTGTTGAGTTAAGGAGCTCTTCATTGTTCAGGAACGCGTTCACGATAGCATCCCAGTACTGAGCACGCATGTAACCCACGCCTGTTGCAGTTGCAGCACCAGGATACTTGTTGTCGGTGCTCTCGCTGTAGTTGGGGTTGGGATAGTGCTCGATGAAGAAGTCAAGGTGGCGCTGGATGTTGTGCTCTGTTGCTTCCTTGGCAAGGTTACATGCTTCCTGCTTGTGATTCATCCAGTAAGCTGCCTCAGCCTTGATGAAGTAGAGCTCTTCCATTGTAAAGATTGAGTTGTAGCAGTTGCTTGCGCCTGCATACGCACCCATATACATGTTGGGGAAGTTTACACCCTTGAACGATGTACCCATACCGATGTTGTTCTCGAGGAAACGCATCTTAACCTGGGTAGAAGCCACGTTTGAAGCTGTCTGGGGACCATTGCGAGCAATCATGAGCAGAGGCACGCGGGGGTCGTTAGCATAACCCTGACGTGAGTCGCACAGACCGCACTTGATCTCGCTGCCGGGATCGTGCAGACCCATGAGGTCAACCAGGAAGAACTTAGAGGGGATAGCGTCGCCAAGCTTGTTGGCACGGCTCTCCCAAGAGTTGATGACGGGCTGTGCAATGCTCCAAACGGCATTCTGCTCGCCTGTACCGCCGCTGTAGTTGTAACGGGGCTCGTTACCGAACCACTCGCCATACATCAGGTCGCCCTTGCGCCACTGCTTGATGGCTGCGTCGGCAGCGTCATAGATCTTCTGGCAAGTAGCCTGGCTCACATCTACGTTGGGGATGTTGCGCAGCAACAGACGTGCCTTCACAGCATACACGAGGCCTTTCCACTTCTCGAGGTCACCGCCATAAACGCGGTCTTCCTTGAATGTGAGCTGCTGGTTAGTCTCGCACTCTGTGTAAGATTTGTCTTCATATAATTTAATGAGTTCGTCAGCCTCCTCAAGCATCCACTTGTAGATTGAGGCCTGAGTGTCATAGGCGGGTGCATTTGACTGATAAGCCTGACTGCGAGGCATATCACCAAAGGCATCGGTTGTGAGCTGAGTTGACATCAGCTTGATGGTGCGGGCAATGAGCTCATAGTTGGGTGAGTTGATTGCCTGCGCGTTAGCCACGAGGTTAACGGCATTCTTACCGATATCATAGAAGTGGCGGCGCCACATCGGGTGACGGTTCATTGTGAGCATTTCCCACTCGCTCTTATAAGAGTAACCAGAGCTCATCAGCGACTTAGAGCCTGTGGTGAACATCTGCGAGAGGTAAGCATAATACTCAGTGTGGTCATAAACCACCTGGCTTGAGTAGAACACCAGCACGGGGAGTCCCACCTTAGCATCGATAGAGTGAGCCTTGTCAGGGTTAACGTTGTCGCCCAAATTGTCCTCACAGCTTACCGATACCAGAGCTACCAGCAAAAGAAGTGCTAAATATTTTATCTTATTCATAATAATGTCCTTTTAGAAAGTTGCTTTAAGAGTAACATTGAAGCTGCGGGTGCTGGGCACGTTGTAGTTGTCGATACCCATGCCACCAGTACCACCGGCGGTTGATGCCAGAATTGAGGGATCGTTACCTGTGTACTTAGTGAGCAGGAACAAGTTGCGGCCTGTAACTGTGAGGTTGAGTCCCTTGATGGGCCAAGTTGTCTTGAACATGGGAGTGAAGTCATAGTTGAAGGTCACATAGCTCAAGCGGATGTAAGAACCGTCCTCGATGAAGTTAGAAGATACTGAATAGAAGTACTTGTTAACGAAGTTGTAGTCAAGAACTACAGGGGTCTGGTTCTTTACATAAGACACTGCACCGTCAGCGCCTGTAACGGCCTGTACACCGTCGAAGATGATCTCGCGGTTGCGGTACTTATCATAAAGGTGGTTCATACCGTTGCCAATGAGGCTGCGGCCGGTAACGTTAACAACGTCGCCACCATAACGTGAGTCAATGAGGAATGACAGGCTGGCATTCTTGTAACGGAATGTTGAACCCAGACCAAGCAGGAACTTGGGCTCACGGTTACCGATATAGATACCCTTAGCCGAGTCGATGATGGGATAACCGTTCTCGTCGCAAATCACGTTGCCGTTGGGATCGCGGCTGTAGTCCTTACCTGAGATACCGGTAGTAGAACCGTCGAGGCGGGCAACGGGGAAGATGTCGCCATACTGTGTACCCTGGATCTCAACGATGTTGTCGGGCAGGCTCAGCACCTTACCACGGTTGAACGAGAAGTTGAGCAGAGCAGTCCAGTCAAAGTCGCCATGCTTCAAGATGTCCTGGTTGAGCGTGAGCTCAAGACCACGGTTGGCGATGGCACCCTCGTTACGAGTCTGGAGAATCATACCTGAAGAGGGAGAGACACGCACTGTAACGATCTGGTTGTCAACGGTAGTTGAGTAGTAAGCGATGTCGAGGCGAGTCTTGCTGTTGAAGAAACGCAGGTCAGCACCGATTTCCCATGTAGAGGTCATCTCGGGGTGCAGGTCATAAGCGCGGCCCACTGTGGGGTCAACACCATAACCACCGTCGGGGAAGGTCACCCACTGCTTGTAGGTGTCGGTGAACAGATAAGCGGGACCATCCTTACCCACCTTAGCCCAGTTACCACGCAGCTTACCATAGCTGAAGAAGTTGTTCTGGAGGTGGAAGAGCTCACTGAAGATTACACCGGCAGTGATTGAAGGAT
>JAKSLZ010000045.1 GCA_024400935.1 Muribaculaceae bacterium
AATTACTGCTTTTTTTTTAACCGGCAAAATTTCGGGGGACTTTTTTTGAAAAAAAACGCGTTTTTTGCGTTTTACTACCGCTTTCGGTAGTAAAACAGGGTCGCTGCATTAGAAGAAGGCACGAAAAAAACATTGAAGGGGGACGGAGGACGGCCGAGGACGACAGAGGATGAGTGAGGATAGTGAGGATAGTGAGGGAAACGATAGGGCATGAAAGGATGAGAGGAGGAAAAGTAGCAGAAGAATGTGACGTTATACTACCCTACCCCTGCGCACAAAGAACAATGGAACATGGGGATAAAATGAAAGAAAAGGACAATGCAACTTGTGGTACATTGTCCTTTATACATATATAATGTATATCTTTTATTTCATCATGCGGAAAACGCGCAAGCCAAGGTTTGATTTGCGATTCTGTAACATTGCAAACATATTTGATTTCTCTAACATGACTTTTTTGCCTCCCATCGATGCGTCGAGGAGATAGATTTCGCCTTTGTCGTCTTTGTAGACGATACCGAGGTGCGAAATGTCGAGTCCGGCTATATTTGTGACCAGACCCACGAAGTCTCCATTCTTGAGGGCAGCTTTCACTTCTTTACGATTAAGGTTTTGCTTTTTGATATAAGGCATGCGGTGATTGCGATATCCGGCTTCGAAACTTTTGATTTTAGCAACCATCTCGCTATCGTCTTTGAGAGAGACGTAGCTGTCTTTGTGCGTACTCATGAAGTCGATGTCCTTAACCAAATAACTTACTGTGGGCACATCAGGAGTCACCTCATACAGGTTGCCACGGCCGCGGTTGTTGATAATCCACTCACTGATATAATGCAGACGACTGGAGTAGTCGCCCATCACACCATCGCGATAACGCAGATTTTCCAGATTAGCGGCATAGTCCCGCCATGAATAGCGTCCATTCATGGTTGTGCGAGTGAGCGCATATAGGGTCTCGATGAATGTGGTGCAGTCGAGCTGATGGATATTGATTGTGAGCATCTCAGTGTCACCCTCAAGTGTGTGTGCTACATAGGGTGTACCGAGCAACTGCTGTGCATAGAATGCCACAAGTTCGTTGGGATCTTTGAGACCACTGTCGCTCCCTTTCTTGAGAAGCTCGTTAATTGCTATGGTATCTTTGTCACAATGGAAGCGCATGTTTTGCTTGCTGGTTGCAACAGGAGCTGGAGCAGAGCTTGCTGAAGATGATGAGGCAGATGCATCAGATGTCGTAGCGGTAGCCGTACCTGTGCATGACCACAACGCTATTGCTGAAATGAATATCAAGAATATCTTTTTCATTGTCGAGAATGTGTTTTAAGTAATCAAAAACAAAATTAATAAAAAATAGTGACATTGCCAACTTTATCGTTGCGAAGCGCCTTCGACTTGGTAAAACGATAAGGGGAATGTGAGCGAAGCGGTGCCGTCCATTGTGGGTTCGTTAGTGCTATAGTCGTGTGTAACGTCATGATACACCACGTCTCCGGGCTGGAACATCTCGTAAGCATTAGCCACCACGTGGGGCATGTCGTCGGTGAGGTTTACGCCTTTCAGGCTATTGAAAATAGTGGCATATACCGGTCCGTCTACAAGGCCCCCGGTGGGCATGCCTCTGTTCTGGAACACATAGTTGCTGTGCGGTGCATGTGGATAAACACCAGTGGCGGGCAGCTCAACCACCATGCTTGTACCCCACGGGTTGCATCCGAAGAGCCAGTCGCGCAATGCACCTTCCATCTCCTCATAAGTACGGTCTCCCGTGAGCATGCGATAGAGTATGCACTGTGTGAGCATTGCAGTGGTGAGGTTGTTGCTACACCATATTCCCGGTATGCCCCACAGGAACGGGTTGCCTGTAGAGTGGGCACGGTCAAGCGTGCGCTGGATGCCGGTGCGCATGTTTGCGATGAATTCCTGCGCTAGGCGTTCGTTGCCTGTTGACCGGCTTGCCATGACGAGCTGGTAATGCCCCATGTTGAGGAACGGATACCACTGGTAATGTCGAGCACTGTCGGCTCCCATCCAGGGCGTAATGGGTTCACGTCGACCATATTCCATAGCCTGAGTGATGTATTTTGCGTCAAGTGTCGACCAGTAAAGCTCGGCTGCTCCCAGTTCCATATCGTCCACCCAATTATCTTCTTCATATATATAAGGAGAAACCACCGATACCGTCTGGGCATTACCGGGCATATCCACTCCCACCTGATAGGCTGGAGAGGCCTTTGCTCCAATCTTTGCGGCAAACTCAGGATAGAACGGCTGCAGCAGTCGTGCTCCAAAAGCAAAATCGCTGGCAAACTTGCCCGCCGTGCTGGCTGCCCCCATAGTGGCATTCATGTATTGTCCGCGCTGCTGAGGTTTTCCGTTGATGAAGTAAACAGGGCGGCCGTTATTAGCCCCCATGCCATAATCAGCAGGATCATCGGGTGGCAACTTGGTGCCTATGTGATCACGGTCGTCAGCAATCTGGTTATACATCTCTCCAGGCTCGGGATTCATGCGGTCGAGCCAGTCAAGACCCCAATATATCTCATCCACGATATCAGGAATGCCGTTAGCACCATCCAAGCCATTTGCCTGATGCTTGTCGCCAAAAGCCGAAGGGTTCTGCATATAAGCAAACATCATCTGATATATTGCATTAGCCGACGTGGTGGTGTACTGCAAGAGGTCGGCCGCGTCATGCCATCCTCCGCGCACATCAATGAACTGGCCTTCCTTAGTGGGATGATAGCGGATATAACCATCCTTTTGATGACAGCTGTCGCACAAGAACGGGTTGAAACCACATCGCTGCTGGCGCATATAAGTGAGCACAAAATCGGCCGTGCCGTCATAGACATGGGCACCTATGGTGAACTTAGGTGACTGTGCCGTGCCAGCTACCTGTATATAATAATCACCCGGCACCTTAAAATCGCTGAAATTGAGCCTATAAGTCGACTTCATGTGTTGCAAGGATCCTGTGGCTACCACTGCCTTAGACTTATACACAGCCTTTCCTGTGGCTGCATTGACTATCTGAAAAGAAGTGACCTTTGATTCCTCTTGACTCATCAAAACTGCAACCTTGGTCGCCCTGGGCAAATATCCGAGCTGGTTGATGCGTATCCATGCCTCGGCTCTAGACACTAGAGAGACAAAAGCAACAATAATAAAAATAGCAAATCTATTCATAGTAAACGTTTTAATATTTCTTCATAACAGCCTTCCAACACGCCGAAGAAAGTGTATAATCGATATCATCGGCACCAGCATCCCAGTACATGAACCCACGCACTATGCCTGTACCGACATAGCGCTCGCCCTTGGCAGCAATACTCACGACATTGTCATATGATCCAAAAAAAACACCATCGAGAGTTGCATAGGGACACATTGCATCATCATCCCAATTGTTGAAATTATAGCCCACCGACTCAGCATAACGGTGGAAATCCCGATAGTCAATAGCCGATGGAGATGTTTCAAAACTGTGGCGCAGATAAAAAGGTATGCCCAGCACCATGTGCGAGGCGTCATATCCGGCACTCTGATATTCGGCAATAGTGCGGTCAATGTCCCAATAAGAAGTAGAACTCCTCACAGCCGAATTAAAGCCACGATGACCGCCACTGGCATCGTCCAGGTCATAGGTCATGATGTTAACCCAATCAATATACGGTTTAATGGCTTGCAAATCAAAATACTTCCAGCCATCAGTAGTGCGACGTTTATTCATGACATATCCGGCAAGGGTAATAAGATAGTCAGTACCAAACGTCTCTCGCATCTGCTTGACTAGCAAAGTGAAATTATCAGTGTCATTGGCAGGATCACAAGCCGCACCGCTCCATGACAAGCCCGGCATCTCCCAATCGAGATCTATACCGTCAAGATTCCACTTGCGCATATACTCTAGACAATCCTGGGCAAATTTTATGCGGTTGCTCTCAGTTGCCGCTATTGCACTGAAACCTCCGTCCTGACGGTTGTCACTATTTACTACAGTGTGTGTGAAAGAGAGCAACACTTTTAGATTGGGGTTCTGTTGTTTCAAAGCAAGCACCTTACTCATGGCCGAAGTGTTATTGTCGCCCTGAATTTTAAAACGCTGGTAAACGTTGTTGCGCACATAAACCTCGGCAGCCGAAAAACAGATGTGGGTAACAATGTCGGCTCTGGGCAACTGCGACCTATAATAGGGAGCATAAGCAAGACATATGCGGTCAGGAGTGCTATATTTGCCCAAGATTATATTGAGAGTTTCATTTAAGTCACTCACATCGACGTTCAAATCTCCATTTACATCACTTTTTCCTTTGAAATCATCAGGCACATTCTTACCTAATACAATATTAATCAACGCATTGACATCACTCACATCCACACTACCGTTGCCATCCACATCCCCTTTTAAATTGCTATAAGAAATAGATAAACTAGCTGACGAAACCAAGCTAGAACACAACGACAGGGTTAAAAGAACAAACAATGACAAAAATGATTTCATGATCTTTAAACAAGAAAGAGGTTAATGATAGTCAAACGTATAATTAGCAAAAATCACCCTCGTGGAATTCCAGAGGGTGATTCATTATTATTGTTACAGAATAATCTAGTAACTTAATGTAAGGTATAACCTTACTCAGCAGTTGCTTCCTTAACTTCCTCAGCAACAGGAGCCTCAACCTTCTTGGTTGAACGACGGCTGCGACGAGTAGTTTTCTTCTTAGCAGCAGTCTCCTGAGCCTTAGCCTCAAGCATAGCCTCATTGTAGTCAACGAGCTCAATGAAGCAAGTCTTAGCGTTGTCACCAAGACGGTTACCCAGCTTCAAGATGCGAGTGTAACCACCGGGACGGTCGGCAATCTTAGCAGCAATGTTAGTGAACAGTTCAGTAACAGCCTCTTTGCTCTGAAGATAGCTGAATACAACGCGGCGAGAAGCAGTAGTGTTGTCCTTAGCGCGGTTGATGATGGGCTCAGCATAAACGCGGAGCGCCTTAGCCTTAGCAAGAGTAGTGAAAATTCTCTTGTGGAGAATCAGCGAAGTTGTCATGTTTGACAACATTGCGTCGCGGTGAGCTTTCTTGCGGCTTAAGTGGTTGAATTTTTTATTATGTCTCATCGTTAATTACTCTTTTTCTAATTTATACTTTGAAATATCCATGCCGAAAGAGAGACCCAGGGTAGTGAGCAACTCTTCAAGCTCTGAAAGCGACTTCTTACCGAAATTACGGAACTTGAGCAAGTCATTCTTGTTGAATACTACAAGTTCGCCCAGAGTTTCAACCTCAGCAGACTTCAAGCAATTGAGAGCGCGAACCGAGAGGTCCATCTCAATGAGCTTAGTCTTGAGGAGCTGACGCATCTTGAGAACTTCTTCGTCAAATTCTTCAACGCCGTTGTTCTGGTCAATATCGATAGCGATCTTTTCGTCACTGAAGAGCATGAAGTGCTGGATAAGA
The DNA here is from genome assembly GCA_024400935.1 of Muribaculaceae bacterium. Taxonomy (GTDB): domain Bacteria; phylum Bacteroidota; class Bacteroidia; order Bacteroidales; family Muribaculaceae; genus Sodaliphilus. The sequence goes on from JAKSLZ010000045.1 coordinate 5,459, forward strand.
ATCTTAGCAGCTTCTTTGAGAGCCTCCTTAGGATGAATTGAACCATCGGTTGTAATTTCAAGTATAAGTTTCTCGTAGTCGGTCTTCTGTTCCACACGGTAGTTTTCTACCGAAGGTTTCACATTAATAATAGGAGTATAGATAGAGTCGATAGCAATTACGTCTACAGGCTCATTGGGATTTACATTCTCCTCAGCGGGAACATATCCCCTACCCTTATTAATTGAAAGTTCAATCTGGAATGAAGCAGAGGGATCCACGTGGCAAATTTCGAGATCGGGATTCAAGACCTCAAATCCACTCAGGACCTTGCCAATGTCACCAGCTTTAAACACATCCTGGCCTGAAACCTTGACAGATGCCTTTTCAGTTTCGATGTCTTCAACAATGCGTTTGAGTCTTACCTTCTTCAGGTTAAGGATTACATTTGTAACGTCTTCCTTAACACCGGGAATAGTTGCGAACTCATGTTGAACACCGTCGATGCGGATGTTGCAAATTGCATAGCCTTCGAGTCCTGACAAGAGGATGCGGCGCAAAGCGTTACCGATGGTAACACCATAGCCGGGTTCCAAAGGACGGAACTCGAATTTGCCAAAGGTGCTGTCGGCTTCGAGCATGAGCACCTTGTCGGGTTTCTGAAATGCTAATATAGCCATGGACTGTTAAAATTTTACTGTTTAGAATACAACTCAACGATCAACTGTTCCTTGATGTTTTCAGGAATATCTTCACGCTGGGGAAGGTGGAGCAACTTACCGCCCTTAACATTCTCATCCCACTCAATCCAAGGATACTTGCTGTGGTTAGTGCCTGCAAGTGAATCCTGGATAACCTCGAGAGACTTAGACTTCTCACGAACAGCAACTACCTGACCGGGAGCTACTGAATAAGATGCGATGTTAACGACACCACCATCAACAGTGATGTGACGATGCAGAACGAGCTGACGAGCTGCTGCACGAGTGGGAGCAATACCCAAACGGTAAACCACGTTGTCGAGACGCTGCTCAAGCAACTGAAGAAGGTTTTCACCAGTTACACCCTTAGCAGCCGATGCCTTCTTGAAAAGGTTACGGAACTGGCGCTCAAGCACACCATAGGTGTATTTAGCCTTTTGTTTTTCGCGAAGCTGTGTACCGTACTCAGAGAGTTTTCTTCTCTTGTTGGCGCCATGCTGACCAGGAGCATAAGGTCTTTTAGCGTAAGCCTTATCTTCACCAAAGATGGGTTCACCAAGCTTGCGAGCGATTTTAGATTTTGGACCGGTATATCTAGCCATTTTGTTTGTTCTAAATAATTAAAGTTTTGTTCTGTGTGAATCAACCACAGTGCAGCCGCGATTGCAGAGAGGTTGTAGTAGATTGCAATCCAATCACTGTTAGGAGATTCGCGAAAAATAAAAAATGTTGTTGTTAAAACAAGAGTTTAACGAGACTATAATACAGCCAAAAATATTATACTCTTCTTCTCTTGGGAGGACGACATCCGTTGTGGGGAAGCGGAGTAACGTCGATGATCTCTGTTACTGCGATACCAGCACCGTGGATGGTACGGATTGCTGACTCACGGCCATTGCCGGGACCTTTTACATACGCCTTGACCTTGCGCAGGCCCAGGTCGTAAGCAACCTTTGCACAATCTTGAGCTGCCATCTGAGCTGCGTAGGGAGTGTTCTTCTTAGAACCACGGAAGCCCATCTTACCAGCAGAAGACCATGAAATTACCTGTCCCTCGCCATTAGCGAGGCACACAATGATGTTGTTGAAAGAAGAATGCACATGAAGCTGACCTACTCCGTCAACTTTAACAACTCTCTTCTTTGCTGCGACTGTCTTTTTTGCCATACTTAATTATTATTTAGTAGCTTTCTTCTTGTTTGCAACTGTTTTCTTGCGACCCTTGCGAGTGCGGGCATTGTTCTTTGTGCTCTGTCCGCGCACGGGAAGACCGTTACGGTGACGGATGCCACGGTAACAACCGATATCCATGAGACGCTTGATGTTCATCTGAATCTCAGTGCGAAGGTCACCTTCCACCTTGAATTCGTTACCGATTACCTCGCGCACCTTTGCTGCCTCGGCATCGGTCCAGTCCTTAACCTTAGTATCTTCGCTGACACCGGCCTTAGAAAGGATAGTTGCGGCACTGCTGCGACCGATACCATAGATGTAGGTCAATGCAATTACACCGCGCTTATTTTGGGGTAAATCTACTCCGACAATACGTACTGCCATATTATTATTTTAAATTTTTTTGCAAAATTAATCAAATTAATTGAAATATTGAACGATTAAAGCAAAAAAAGTGCTTTAACCATGCCCAAACTTGTTCTGAGCGGACTATTAGCCCTGACGCACCTTGAACTTAGGGTTCTTTTTATTGATTACATACAAGCGACCTTTGCGACGTACGATCTTGCAATCAGGAGTGCGCTTTTTGATAGAGGCTCTTACTTTCATAATTGTATTTTATTTTTTATTTATATCTGAATGAAATTCTTCCTTTGGTCAAATCGTAGGGGCTCATTTCAACACGAACCTTGTCACCGGGGAGAATCTTGATGTAGTGCATGCGCATCTTGCCAGAGATGTGGGCAATGATGGGATGACCGTTTTCAAGTTCTACGCGGAACATAGCGTTTGACAATGACTCAACGATTGTTCCGTCTAATTCTATTGCTGTCTGTTTAGCCATAAACTTCTAGATAGTGATTTGTCTAATATTGTTTCTACTAAATTCAAATAAAGCGATCGCCCAGGACTTCCTTGACATAGTCAAATGAAGAGAGAATATCAGGCTTTCCGTGGTGGACTGCAATGCTGTGCTCAAAGTGAGCGCTGGGCTTGCGGTCGCGAGTGCGGGTGGTCCAGCCGTCTCGTTCAACAACGATGTTCTTGCTACCCATGTTGATCATGGGCTCGATGGCAATGCACATGCCGTTCTTGATGAGGGCGCCGGTGCCGCGTCGTCCGTAATTGGGGACTTCAGGATCTTCGTGGAGTTTCTTCCCCACTCCGTGTCCACACATCTCGCGCACGACACTGTAGCCGTGACGTTCACAATATTGCTGGATGGTATTGCCGATGTCACCGATGCGATTGCCGGGAACAGCTTTTTCAATACCCAGATAAAGTGACTCCTTGGTAGTGCGCAGGAGAGCTTTCACCTCCTCGCTCACTTCGCCCACACAAAATGTGTAAGTGGAGTCTCCGTTAAAACCAGCTTCGTTGACTGCTCCACAGTCGCAAGACACGATGTCGCCCTCGCGCAGTGCATAGTTTGACGGAAATCCGTGAACAACTACCTCGTTGACCGAGATGCACAATGTTGCGGGAAAACCATACAGGCCCTTGAAACCGGGGACACAGCCCTGTGAACGGATATAATCTTCTGCTATCTGGTCGAGCTTGCGAGTAGTAACCCCTGGGGCCACCCACTTGGCGATTTCGCCAAGTGTGCGGGCCACTACAAGGTTAGCTTCGCGCAGAAGCTCTATTTCTTCATCTGTCTTTAGATAAATCATATTAGATGCGCACTGATTATCCAATAGAATTAATTGGTGCGACCCTTGATTTTACCAGACTTCATGAGACCATCATAATGGTGCATCGTGAGGTGAGTCTCTATTTGCTGCAGTGTGTCAAGAACTACACCTACAAGGATGAGGAGTGAAGTTCCGCCGAAGAACTGAGCAAAGTTCTGGTTAACGCCGAAGAAACGTGCAAATGCGGGCAGGATTGCCACGATACCCAGGAAGAGTGAACCGGGCAATGTGATGCGAGACATGATTGAGTCAATGTACTCAGCTGTCTTCTTACCGGGCTTGATACCGGGGATGAAGCCACTGTTCTTCTTCAAGCCTTCAGCGATGTCGTTGGGACGAACTGTGATTGCTGTGTAGAAGTAAGTGAAGGCAACGATCATTAAGAAATATACAGCGTTGTACCAGATGCCGTTCATGTCACCAAATACACGTGAGATAGTGCCAAGGATACCGCTATCCTGCTGATGAGCTCCAAATCCAGCCAATGTGATGGGGATGAACATGAGAGCCTGAGCAAAGATGATGGGCATTACGTTGGCAGCATTAACCTTCAAGGGGATGTACTGACGAGCACCACCATACTGCTTATTGCCTACAATGCGCTTAGCATACTGTACGGGCACCTTGCGGGTACCTTGTACCAGCATAACGCCACCAGCAATAACAGCAAAGAGGATGATGATTTCAACAAGGAACATCACGAGTCCGCCCTGAGCTGTGTTGAGACGGCTAACGAACTCTTGGATGATTGCACCAGGGAAACGTGCGATGATACCCACGAGGATGATGATCGAGATACCATTACCGATACCTTTATCTGTAATCTTCTCACCGAGCCACATGATGAACATAGCACCAGCTGTAAGCACCAGAGTGAGATAGAGCATCATGAACCAACTGAGAGATGCATGACCACCAGCAGCGTTAACCTGCATCTGAAGGTTGATCAGATAAGCAGGAGCCTGAACGAGCAGAATAGCTACGGTCAGATAACGTGTGTACTGGTTGAGCTTCATGCGTCCACTCTCACCCTCCTGCTGCATCTTCTTGAAAGAAGGAAGAACCATACCCATAAGCTGGATAACGATAGAAGCGGTGATGTAGGGCATGATACCCAGTGCGAAAATTGAAGCCTGTGAGAATGCACCACCCGAGAACATATCGAGCAGCTGCATCAGTCCACTGTTAGTGAAATTGCGCATTGCCTCAAGGTCAGCGGGATTGATACCCGGCAACACTACAAAACATCCCAATCGATAGATGAGGACGAAGAGCAGTGTAACGCCGAGGCGATTACGCAAATCTTCAATTTTCAAGATGTTCTTAATTGTATTAATTAACTTCATCAGAATTAAACTTTAGCAATTGAACCACCAGCTGCGGTGATAGCAGCCTCAGCTGTCTTAGAGAATGCATTAGCCTCTACCTCGAGCTTGCGAGTGAGAGCGCCCATGCCAAGGATCTTAACGAGTTGACCCTTGCGTACGAGACCAGCCTGCATGAGGTCGGCAACAGTAACTTTCTCAAGATTGTTTTGTTCAGCGAGAGTCTCGAGAACAACCAAGTTGATAGCTTTGTACTCAACACGGTTGATGTTCTTGAAACCAGTCTTGGGAAGACGGCGCTGGAGGGGCATCTGACCACCTTCAAAACCAACTTTGTTCTTGTAGCCTGAGCGTGACTTAGCACCCTTGTGACCACGAGTTGAAGTACCACCCTTGCCTGAACCGGGACCGCGGCCCACGCGACGTTTCTTCTTGTTTGAACCTACAGCGGGTTGTAAATTATGTAATTCCATATTCTTAAATCAATTTTTATTATTCACCAGCCTTGGTTACAACAACCAGGTGGCGAACAGTGTTAACCATACCCAAGATTACGGGAGTATCTTCATGCTCCACAACTTGATTCAATTTGTGCAAACCGAGAGCATCGAGAGTTCTCTTTTGACGCTCGGGGCGATTGATGCGACTTTTAACTTGCTTGATTTGTATCTTAGCCATAATAGTACTTGTTATTAACCGTTAAACACCTTATCAAGAGTGATGCCACGATAGTGAGCAACCTCGAGGGGGCTTCTCATCTCCTGGAGACCGGCGATTGTAGCCTTTACCAGGTTGTGGGGGTTAGAAGAACCCTTAGACTTACAAATCACGTCGGTAACACCGATGCTCTCAAATACAGCACGCATCGCACCACCGGCCTTTACACCGGTACCGGGAGTTGCGGGCATCATGATGACGCGAGAACCACCAAACTTAGCGACCTGCTCGTGGGGAATAGTGCCCTTGTAAACGGGAACCTTAACCAGGTTCTTCTTGGCAACTTCAACACCCTTAGAGATGGCTGTAGTAACCTCGTTAGCCTTACCCAGGCCATAACCGATAATACCATTACCGTCGCCAACAACGACGATAGCAGCGAATGTAAACGTGCGACCACCCTTGGTAACCTTAGTAGTGCGGTTGATGGCAACCAGGCGCTCCTTCAGTTCGACGTCGCTGTTTATTTTAACTCTATTATTTTTCTTAACCATGATGATTTATTAAAATTTAAGTCCGCCTTTGCGAGCGCCGTCAGCTAATGATTTGATTCTACCATGGAACAGGAAGCCGTTGCGATCGAAAACTACAGTGCTGATACCAGCCTCGAGAGCCTTCTTTGCTACGAGTTCGCCCACCTTGGCAGCGATTTCACTCTTAGTACCCTCGTCGATGCCCTTAGAAGATGCAGAAACGAGTGTGTTGCCGGCGAGGTCGTCAATGACCTGGGCATAAATTTGCTTATTGCTTCTAAAGACACACAAGCGGGGACGCTCGGGAGTACCGCTGATGCGGCCACGAATGCGTGCTTTAATTTTATTACGTCTTTCTAATTTAGATATCATGATGTTCTACTTATTATTTGGCAGCAGCCGTTTTACCAGACTTACGACGAATAACTTCGCCAACGAACTTAACACCCTTGCCCTTGTAAGGTTCAGGCTTGCGGAAAGAACGGATCTTTGCGCAAATCTGACCGAGGAGCTGCTTGTCGCAAGACTCGAGGGTAATGAGCGGGTTCTTGTTACGCTCACTCTTAGCTTCAACCTTAACCTCATCGGGCATCTTCAGGTAGATAGCATGTGAGAAACCGAGCGCGAGTTCGAGAACCTGGCCCTGGTTAGTTGCACGGTAACCGACACCGACGATCTCGAGTTCCTTCTTGAAACCCTCACTTACACCAACAACCATGTTGTTGATCAAAGCGCGATACAGACCGTGCTGTGCGCGTGACTGGCGCTCGTCGTTGGGACGAGTAACCTTGATCTCGTTACCTTCAACCTCAACCTTAATCTCGGGGTTGATAGACTGCTTGAGCTCACCCTTGGGGCCCTTAACAGTGATTACATTGTCTTTCTGTTCAAATGTTACACCGGCGGGTAACACGATGGGCAATTTACCAATTCTTGACATATCTTGTTCCCTCCTTTAATTAATAAACGTAACATAAAACTTCGCCACCAATCTTCTGGGCCTTAGCTTCCTTGTTGGTCATAACGCCCTTAGAAGTAGAGATGATAGCAATACCTAAGCCATTGAGCACGCGGGGCATGTCCTTGTAGCCAGTGTACTGGCGAAGGCCGGGACGAGACACGCGAGTAAGGCACTTGATAGCATTTACCTTGTCAACTGCGTCATACTTCAACGCAACCTTGATGGTACCTGCGGGAGTTGCATCCTCGACGAACTTGTAGTTCAAGATGTAACCTTGGTCAAAGAGAATCTTAGTGATCTCTTTCTTCAATTTTGAAGAAGGGATTTCAACGACACGGTGCTGTGCCTTGATCGCATTCCTCAATCTTGTCAAATAATCTGCAATAGGATCAGTCATTATTTTAAAATGTTTTAAATTGATTCGGAACTCTGGACTCAAAACCGTTCAGAGTCCGAACAATATTTAATACTAGAAAAAAATTATAATCTTTTAAGTGACGCTGATTACCAGCTAGCCTTCTTAACGCCGGGGATAAGACCAGCAGAAGCCATCTCACGGAAGTCGATACGAGAGATGCCGAACTGGCGCATGTAACCCTTGGGACGACCAGAGAGCTTGCAACGGTTGTGCAGACGCACGGGGCAAGCGTTCTTGGGAAGAGCCTGGAGCTTGCGGGCAGCCTCATAAGCCTCTTGGGGATCATCAGAAGTGTTGACAATCTTCTTGAGGGCAGCACGTTTCTCGGCGTAACGAGCAACGAGGTTAGCGCGCTTTACCTCACGGGCTTTCATTGATTCTTTTGCCATAAACTAATTTACTTTTTATTTGTTGTTAAAAGGAAGTCCAAACGCCTTGAGCAGTGCATAACCTTCCTCATCAGTCTTAGCAGTGGTAACGAAGGTGATGTTCATACCAGTCATCTTGTTAACGCTGTCGATGTTGATTTCGGGGAAGATGATTTGCTCAGTCACACCCACTGTATAGTTGCCACGGCCGTCGAGCTTGCCAGGGATACCCTTGAAGTCACGGATACGGGGCAGAGCGATGCGGATGAAACGCTCCATGAATTCATACATGCGGTCACGACGCAGAGTCACGCGAGCACCGATGGGCATTTTCTTACGCACCTTGAAGTTAGAGATATCCTTCTTCGACAGTGTCATAACAGCCTTCTGGCCAGTGATAGTTGTAAGCTCGTTGATAGCTGTGTCGATGATTTTCTTATCCTGTGTTGCGTCGCCAAGACCCTCGTTGAGGACGATCTTAGTGAGACGGGGAATCTGCATTGACGAGCTGTAGTTGAATTGCTTCATCAAAGCGGGAGCAATTACCTCGTCATATTGTTTTTTCAACGTTGTACTCATTACTTAATCTCCTCTCCTGTTTTTTTAGAATAACGGATTTTTTCACCTTTCTCGTTAAACTTGAAACCTACGCGTGTAGCTTTCTTAGTCTTGGGCTCAACGACCTGGAGGTTGCTGATGTGGATGGGTGCTTCCATCTTCACGATGCCGCCCTGTGGGTTCTTAGCGTTGGGCTTGGTGCTCTTAGAAACGATGTTTCTGCCCTCAACGATAGCGCGGTTCTTCTTAGCGTCGATGCTGAGAACGCGTCCTTCTTTACCCTTATCGTCACCAGCCAGTACCTTAACGGTATCGTCTTTCTTAATATGTAACTTTGCCATTACTTATTTCTATTGCTTTAAAAATTATTAAAGTACTTCGGGAGCCAGTGAAACAATCTTCATGTTAGTGGCACGGAGTTCACGAGCCACGGGGCCAAAGATACGAGTTCCACGCAACTCGCCAGCATTTGTCAGCAATACGCAAGCATTGTCGTCAAAACGGATGTATGAACCGTCAGCACGACGAATCTCCTTCTTAGTACGTACAACGACTGCGCGTGATACTGTACCCTTCTTTACATCGCTTGCGGGGATTGCATTCTTAACGGTAACAACAATGATGTCGCCTACCGAAGCATAACGGCGTCCGGTGCCACCAAGGACACGGATGCAGAGCACTTCGCGTGCGCCACTGTTGTCGGCTACTGTCAGTCTACTTTCAGTCTGTATCATAATTCAATTACTTCGCTTTTTCGATTATTTCAACTAATCTCCATCTCTTGGTTTTGCTCAAGGGACGAGTCTCCATCAGGCGAACGGTATCACCGATGTTGCACTCGTTCTTCTCGTCATGAGCGTGGTACTTCTTTGTCTTGTTGACAAACTTACCATAGATTGGGTGTTTCTCTTTCCACTTGATGGTTACAGTGATTGTCTTGTCACCCTTGTTGCTAGAAACAACCCCAATTCTTTCTTTTCTTAAATTACGTTTTTCCATTTCTCTTGGGATTATTTAATGTTGAGTTGACGAGCACGCACCTCAGTCTTGAGGCGTGCAATCATTTTGCGGTCAAGTGTAATCTTGGCGGGATTGTCAAGGGGAGTGATTGCATGCTGAACTGACTCCTGCATGTACTCCTTCTGAGCCGCATCAAGGCGGTCGAGCAACTCTTTATCGCTCAGTTCCTTAATATTATTCTTCTTCATAATCTCTTAATTACACATTTTGTGTCGGATCATAGTCACGACGAACCACAAACTTAGTTATCACGGGAAGCTTCTGCGCAGCGAGGCGAAGCGCTTCCTTAGCAGTCTCGAAGCTCACACCGTCGATCTCAATGAGAATGCGACCGGGGTGAACGGGTGCAACATAACCGGCAACATCACCTTTACCTTTACCCATACGTACATCGGCGGGCTTGCGGGTGTAAGGTTTGTCGGGGAAAATGCGAAGCCAAACTTGACCTTCACGCTGCATGTAACGAGTCACAGCGATACGAGCAGCCTCGATTTGACGAGCGGTGATCCACTTGCTCTGGAGAGTCTTGATTCCGAAAGAACCGAAGGCGAGCTGGTTACCACGCTTGCTGTACTGGCGAGGATGTCCGTCAGAAGGTCTTCTGTATCTTAATCTTTTAGGTTGTAACATTGTTCTTCAGTTAATAAAATAAACTTAACGATTGTTGTTCTGTTTCTTGCGGAAACCGCCACGACGACGGTCACCACCTGAGCGGCGCTCGTTGTTGTTAGCAAAGTTGGGAGCGAGATCACGCTTGCCATAAACTTCACCACGGCAAATCCAAACCTTGATGCCGATGAGACCTACCTTAGTAAGTGCGGGCACGAGAGCATAGTCGATGTCGGCACGGAGAGTGTGCAGGGGAGTACGACCTTCCTTGAACATCTCGTTGCGAGCCATCTCGGCGCCGTTAAGGCGACCACTCACGAGAACCTTGATACCCTCAGCACCAGCGCGCATAGTAGAAGCGACAGCCATCTTGACAGCGCGGCGGTAAGCGATCTTACCTTCTACCTGGCGAGCGATGTTGTTAGCCACGAGTTCAGCATCGAGTTCGGGGCGCTTAACCTCGTAGATGTTGAGCTGTACTTCCTTGCCAGTGAGGTTCTGGAGCTCCTTCTTGAGCTTGTCAACTTCCTCACCGCCCTTACCGATGATAGCACCGGGGCGAGAAGTGCAGATGGTGATTGTCACCAGCTTGAGGGTGCGCTCAATGACGATGCGTGAAATGCTGGCCTTTGCCAGACGCTCTTTAAGATACTTGCGGATTTTGTTATCCTCGAGCAGAGTATCTCCATAATTACTACCACCGTACCAGTTGGAATCCCAACCACGGATGATACCTAAACGATTTGCAATTGGATTAACTTTCTGTCCCATATCTTATGCGTCTTTTTCGTTAGAGTTAATAGTGTCGACGAACAATGTAACATGGTTCGAACGCTTGCGAATTCTGTAGCCGCGTCCTTGAGGAGCCGGACGCAGGCGCTTCAACATAGGTGCACAGTCAACATTGATTGACTTGATGTAGAGCTGGCCGCTCTCGGCCTTTGCACCATTCTTCTGTTCCCAGTTAGCGATAGCTGACTTCAGAAGTTTCTCTACATTGGCAGCAGCTGCTTTGTTTGAGAAGTGAAGCAAACCAAGAGCCTTGAAAACCTCGACACCGCGAACCATATCAGCTACCAGGCGCATCTTGCGGGGTGAGCTGGGGCAGTTGCGCAGCTTAGCGAAGGATTCGTTCTTGCGAGCTTCCTTAATCAACTTAGCTGATTCTTTTTTTCTTTTACCCATTGTATTTTAATTCTTTTTTTCTTTTAAATTATTTACCCGGGATCACTTCTTGTTATTACCGCTGTGACCACGGAAAGTACGTGTGGGTGCAAATTCACCCAGCTTGTGGCCTACCATGTTCTCAGTTACGTAAACAGGGATGAACTTGTTGCCATTGTGAACAGCGATAGTGTGACCTACGAAGTCAGGAGAGATCATAGATGCGCGAGACCAAGTCTTAACGACTGTGCTCTTACCGCTTTCATTCATAGCGTCAATCTTCTTTTCCAGTTTTACACTGATGAAGGGGCCTTTTTTTAATGAACGACTCATAATTCGGCGTTAAATCAATTCAACAAATTACTTCTTTCTTCTTTCAATGATGTACTTCGAAGATTGCTTCTTCGGTGCACGTGTCTTCAAGCCCTTAGCATAAAGACCATTGCGTGAACGGGGATGTCCACCACTCTGGCGGCCTTCACCACCACCCATGGGGTGATCAACAGGGTTCATAACTACACCACGGTTGTGAGGACGACGTCCTAACCAGCGTGAACGGCCAGCCTTACCTGACTGCTCAAGAGCGTGGTCACTGTTACCAACTACACCGATGGTAGCGCGGCAAGCAGCGAGTACTTTGCGAGTTTCGCCCGAAGGTAATTTGATGATTGCGTAGGTGCCTTCACGAGAAGTCAATTGAGCGAAAGTGCCGGCTGAACGAGCCATGCAAGCGCCCTGTCCGGGGCGGAGCTCAATGTTGTGAATTAAAGTACCAACAGGAATAGAACTGAGTGGAAGCGCGTTTCCCAATTCAGGGGCTACGTTCTCACCGCTTTCAACTGTAGCGCCAACTTGCAAACCGTTGGGTGCAATTATATAAGCTTTATAACCATCTGCGTAGTAAAGGAGCGCGATGCGAGCTGAACGGTTAGGATCATACTCAATGCTCTTTACACGAGCTGGCACACCGTCTTTATTTCTCTTAAAGTCGATGAAACGATAGCGACGCTTGTGGCCGCCACCGAGATAGCGCATAGTAAGGTGGCCTTCATTGTTGCGACCACCTGTGCTGCGCTTTCCGACTGTAAGAGATTTCTCTGGTGCACTCTTAGTAATTTCTTCAAATGTACCAATAACTTTGTGTCTTTGCCCCGGTGTTGTGGGCTTAAATTTTCTTACTGCCATTTCTCTTTATTAAATATTGCTATAGAAATCAATAGTTTGACCTTCGGCAACAGTTACAACAGCTTTCTTGAAAGCAGCAACCTTACCACGAAGGATACCGCTCTTAGTGTAGCGCTGTTTCTTCTTGCCGTCATAGTTCATTGTGCTCACACCAACAACCTTAACGTCGTAGAGTTTCTCTACAGCGTCCTTGATCTGGAACTTGTTAGCATCGGGAGACACCTTGAATGAAAAGCGATTAGTATTCTCGCTGATGGCGTTAGCCTTCTCAGAAACGATGGGTTGAATTTTAATACTCATTGTTTATTGCCTCCTTATTACTTTAAGTTATTAAGCACGTCAACACTGCCCACGGTAACAACCATCATCTTATTGTCGAGAATACGATAAGTGTTGATATCGCTTGCAGTGACTACATTTGCGTTCTGCAAATTTCGCAATGACAAAAATACATTTTTATCTTGAGATGGTAAAACGAGAAGCACTTTTTGACCCTCAATTTTAAGATTTTTAGTAATATTTACGAAATCTTTAGTTTTAGGAGCGTCAAATGTGAAGTCTTCGACTACCATGATCTGATTTTGTGAAGCCTTGAAAGTGAGAGCCGACTTGCGAGCAATAGCTTTCATCTTCTTGTTCAGCTTGAAGCTATAGTTGCGGGGACGGGGACCGAAAACGCGGCCACCACCAACCAGCAGAGGAGAGTTGATGTCACCATGACGTGCACCACCGCCACCCTTCTGGCGACCTAACTTCTTAGTTGAACCTGAAACTTCACTTCTTTCTTTAGCTTTGTGGGTGCCCTGGCGCATATTAGCCAAGTGCTGCTTAACATCGAGGTAAACGATATGTTCGCTGGGCTCGGGGACTGCAAAAACTGCATCGTTGAGCGTTACTTTCTTCCCGGTGTCTTCACCCTTAATGTTATATACTGCGAGTTCCATTATTTCTCAATTAAAACGATTGAACCTTTACTGCCGGGAACTGAACCCTTAACTACGAGAACATTGCTCTCGGGCAGTATTTTAATAACTTGAAGATTTTGAACGGTGCAACGCTTGTTACCCATTTGTCCTGCCATGCGCATTCCTTTGAACACCTTAGCGGGATAAGAGCAGGCACCGATTGAACCGGGCGCACGAAGGCGGTCATCCTGGCCGTGGGTCTTCTGACCTACACCACCGAAACCATGACGCTTAACAACACCCTGGAAACCTTTACCCTTAGAAGTACCAACAACGTCAACAAACTCAACATCGTTGAAAAGTTCTACTGTAATGGTGTCACCAGCCTTGTGGTCGCCATCAAATCCTTTGAACTCGGCCAAGTGTCTTTGCGGAGCCACACCGGCTTTCTTGAAGTGACCGGCTTCGGGCTTTGTAGTGTGCTTATCTTTCTTCTCGATGAAGCCCAGCTGCAATGCCTCGTAACCATCGGTCTCAACAGTCTTAACCTGAGTTACTACACAAGGACCAACTTCGATAACAGTGCACGGTACATTCTTACCGTCGGCACTGAAAACGGATGTCATTCCGATTTTCTTTCCTAATAATCCTGGCATTTCTCTGAAATTTTTTAATTAAATTATAAAAACACTTGTTAGTTTTAATCTTTTCTTTTTGAATTAATCAATAGTGTACTACACCTTGATTTCAACCTCAACACCACTGGGCAGTTCGAGCTTCATGAGAGCATCTACTGTGCGAGCTGAAGACTCATAGATGTCGATGAGGCGCTTGAATGAAGAGAGTTGGAATTGCTCACGTGACTTTTTGTTAACAAAAGTCGAACGGTTCACAGTGAAGATGCGCTTGTGAGTGGGCAGGGGTATAGGACCACGCACGGTTGCGCCAGTGCTCTTAACTGTGCTTACGATCTTCTCAGCTGATTTGTCAACCAGGCTGTGGTCGTAAGATTTCAGTTTGATTCTAATTTTTTGGCTCATATTTGTAATGTTTAAATTTTATTTCAGTAAATCAACTCGTCCCTGGCACTCAGCGAGAACTTTCTCAGCAATAGACTTGCTCACCTCGGTGTAGTGTGAGAACGACATTGTACTAGTTGCACGTCCTGAAGTGATGGTGCGCAGAGCGGTCACATAGCCGAACATCTCGGCCAGAGGAGCTTTAGCCTTGACGATGCGAGCACCGCTGCGGCTTGACTCCATGCCCTCCACGAGGCCACGGCGACGGTTCATGTCGCCAATCACGTCACCCATACTTTCTTCGGGAGTAACGATCTCTACCTTCATCATGGGCTCGAGCAGCACAGGCTTAGCCTTGACGCATGCGCTGCGGAATGCCTGCATTGCACAGAGCTCAAATGAAAGCTGGTCGCTGTCCACGGGGTGGAACGAACCACTCAGCACGGTAACCTTAAGTTGTTCAACAGGGAAACCGGCAAGAACACCGCTCTTCATTGCGTTCACGAAGCCCTTTTGAATAGCGGGGATGAACTCCTTGGGGATATCACCGCCGGTAACTTCGTTTACAAACTGCAGACTGCCCTCAAAGTCAGGATCTACAGGTTCTACGCGACAGATGATGTCGGCAAACTTACCACGACCACCACTCTGTTTCTTGAATACCTCACGAAGCTCTACAGCCTGGCTGATTGACTCCTTGTAGGTAACCTGGGGACGGCCCTGGTTGCACTCAACCTTGAACTCACGACGCAGACGGTCGATGATGATGTCAAGGTGAAGCTCACCCATACCGCGAATGATGGTTTGACCTGTATCTTCATTGCTCTCAACCTGGAATGTGGGATCCTCCTCGGCAAGTTTCTGGAGACCTACTCCGAGGCGGTCGAGGTCGCTTTGAGTCTTAGGCTCAACTGCGATACCAAGAACGGGATCGGGGAAGTCCATTGCCTCAAGCACCATGGGATGATCTTCGCTACACAAAGTATCACCGGTGCGAATGTCCTTGAAGCCCACACCTGCGCCGATGTCACCGCAACCAATCACCTCCATAGGGTTCTGAGTGTTGCTGTGCATCTGGAACAAGCGAGAGATGCGCTCCTTCTTGCCCGAGCGGCTATTAAATACATAAGAGCCGGCCTCGATCTGGCCTGAATAAACGCGGAAGAACACGAGGCGTCCCATATAGGGGTCGGTAGCAATCTTGAAGCAAAGCGCACACAGAGGCTCGCTAGCTTCAGGTTTGCGACGCTCAACCTTCTCAGCATCGTCCATTGAGTGGCCCACGATCTCCTCACTGTCAGCAGGACTGGGGAGATAAGCGCACACAGCGTCGAGCAGAGGCTGAACACCTTTATTCTTGAACGAACTACCGCACAACATAGGTACAATTTCCATCTTGAGGGTTGCAATGCGCAGTGCACGGCGAACTTCATCCTCAGTGATAGACTCGGGGTCGTCAAAGTATTTGTTCATGAGGTCCTCGTCGCATTCAACGATTTGCTCAATCATCTTCTCGCGATACTCCTGGCATTCGTCAAGCATGTCGGCAGGAATATCCTCCACATCATAATGTGCGCCCATTGTCTCATCGTTCCACACGAGGGCCTTCATCTTGATGAGGTCCACAACGCCCTTGAAAGTATCTTCGGCGCCGATGGGAAGCTGAATGGGACAGGGGTTTGCACCCAGGATGTCGTGCATCTGGCGAGCCACTTCAAGGAAGTTGGCGCCACTGCGGTCCATCTTGTTGACATAAGCCACGCGGGGCACGTTATATTTGTCGGCCTGACGCCACACGGTTTCACTCTGGGGCTCAACACCGCCTACCGCGCAGAAAGTGGCGATAGCGCCATCGAGGACGCGCAGCGAGCGTTCTACCTCTACAGTGAAGTCAACGTGTCCCGGAGTGTCGATAAGATTGATCTTATACTTGTTATCCGTGTAGTTCCAGAAAGCGGTAGTAGCTGCCGAAGTGATAGTGATACCACGTTCTTGCTCCTGAACCATCCAGTCCATGGTGGCAGCGCCATCATGCACCTCACCAATCTTGTGGGTGAGTCCGGTATAAAACAGGATACGCTCCGATGTTGTTGTTTTCCCGGCATCGATGTGAGCCATGATGCCGAGGTTGCGAGTGTACTTTAATTGTCCGTTAGTTGCCATTATTATCTATTTCCCTTATCTTCCAATGTTAAAATCTGAAATGAGCGAATGCACGGTTAGCCTCGGCCATGCGGTGCATGTCCTCTTTGCGCTTGTAAGCGCCACCCTGCTCATTGTAAGCATCAATAATCTCAGCGCACAGCTTGTCGGCCATAGTCTTGCCACCACGCTTGCGAGCGAAGATGATGAGATTCTTCATTGATATAGACTCCTTGCGGTCAGCACGGATCTCAGTGGGCACCTGGAAAGTAGCGCCACCGATACGGCGAGACTTAACCTCGACTTGGGGAGTGACTTTCTCGAGAGCCTGTTTCCAGATCTCAAGGGGAGTTTTTTCTTCATTAGCCATCTTCTTGC
>JAKSLZ010000046.1 GCA_024400935.1 Muribaculaceae bacterium
TGGCTGAAACAAACGGAATTTGAGCTTGAAGATATAAGTTTATAGAGGAAAGTTATAAAAAGAATCTGTAAAAACAAACAAATCCGCCATTAAAAAACAGGGGGGGTAAATATTTGATTTTCAAATATATACAAAAATTCAAAAATCAAATGCACAATATCGCCCCAGCAAGTAACCTTTCCAAGAGGGTGTGTCATAATACGATTTTGCTTGTGGCTGAAGAATGGAGCTGTGTCAAAATGCATTTATGCGAGATAACAATGCTTTTGCCCTTACAGGGCGAGATGTCTTAATGTCCTTTTACCCAGGGCGTTGCCCTGGGCTGATAGTGGCATTGCGCTTACAGCGCGCTGTTGATTCATGCATTATGACACAGCCTCCTACTGCCCGTAGCCGGGCATAACGGTTGATGGCACAATCAGAAGTTGTATTCTCGCATTATGACACAGCCTCTTATGGAGAATTATTATGTTTTGTGGTTTTGAAAAAAATTGTTTCGTAAGTTGCATATAAGGTGTGTTGATTTGCTATAATCAGCCAAAATGGCGAAAAATAGTCCAATTTGGCTGGATATAGGGGTGTATAATCAGCCAAATTCAAGAAAATTTATCAATTTTGGCTGATTATAGTTTGTGAATACTGCTGAAGTGGCACAATATCGAGCGGAAATTTAGGATCAGCGGATTTTTCTGGTTGGTAACATGACGACAAAGTCGTCACATTGCATCGTAACCGATGGCCGCAGGCCGTCGGAGAACACCCCACAACCCGATCTCGAAGGGGTCGCACATCACCACACGTAATTTATCCCATACCTAAAGGCATGCTCTGTTTATGTTGCCTTTCTTCCAGCCATATCGTCCTGCATTTGCAGGCCTTCATGGCTGGCTACCATATTCCATCCCGATGGGATGGTCACGACGTGACACCAACCAGAATTATCCGCTGATCCGGAATTTAGGACTTGTGCAAATTTTATTTTAGCAAACGAAAAGTGCCATCAAGAGGGGCTCCCTTTGATGGCACTTTTTGATGGGGGTGTAATGTGTATTACTCTGCGGGGAAGGGTATTGCGATGAGGCCGATGCTCTTGGCTTTGCGGTCGAGCTTTACTTGCACGTCCTTGTAGCCGGGAGTCTTGATGATGATGGTTGCACCGCGGGGAACGGTCGTCCTGACGCGCCCGTTGTCGTTAGCCCTTGCCACCTCTTTGTTGCCTTGCTTCAGATATACAACCGAGCCTTTTAATCTCTTGTTTGCGTTGCGTTTTTCGTGTACATCGATAGTTACCTCTACCGCATTCTCTGGAGCGTCAAGCGGCCAGTCGTGGTTATATATTATGCAGTCCTTCTGTGTTTTGCTGGGCTTGAGCATAACTACCTCTCCTTGCAAATTGGCGTTACCATACTTCATAATGACGAAAGCGTCGAAGTTGGTCGTGGCATCCTCGGGAACGGTGAAGGTTACGTCCTCCGTTCCTATGTATGACACTTTGATTATGCTTCCACGCGGCACTTCAATGGAGAACATTCCGTCGACATTAGTTACAGTGGTTGCTTTGCCGTTGCATGTGATCAATGCACCTGTCAGCGCTTCCTTGTCCTTGTCGGCAACGATGCCGTTGACGGTGATGGTTTCGCCTTGTGCAGGGTAAGAGGGGATGAGTTGCACGCCGTTGTCGGCTTTAGCGTCGGCCTGGCACTGTGGCACTGCCGCTGCCGGTGTAGCCGCCTGCGATGCAGGGGCATAGCACAGGAACATCGACGCAGCGATGCCAGCCACGGCAATGGCTTTGCCGGCACGGTGGCGCAGCGACAGCTGCTCCTCTAGGTAGCGCACCTCGGCCTCGCACTTGGGGCAAGTGCCGGTGCATTCGCCCTTGAACTTGCACTCACTGGTGATGTACTCGATGTCGTTGGCGCGCGCGATCTCGCGGCGCACCTCTTTCAGTCTCTTGCAAATGTCCTTTCCTCTGCTCATAGTAGTAGTGTTTTTTGTTTAGACTGCAAATATAGCAATAAATTTAATCGCAAACCGATAAATTGTAAAAAAATATTACCTTTGTACTCGCTTTTATGCAACTTCAGTTACAAAAAGGGAATAATTTACTAAATGTTATACTTACTAAAAAATCATCTATGAAGAAAATTTTTACTCTCGTGATGGCTTGTGCTGTTGCCTTGGCAGCGAGCGCCGAGCTCAAGCAGTGGTCTGTGGACCAAGTTTCTAACAACGGTGCTACTACAACCGTCAAGGAAGACGGCACCATCGTCATCGACTTTGCCAACCCCGCTTATGTACAGGACTATAACGGCGAGTTCATGATCAACGCGCAGAACAGCGACTGGTATGCAACCATCGACCTGTATGCATCAAGCCTCGTGGGCCACTACACCACCAGCGACTTTGACTCATTCTACACCAACATGATGTCATGGGTAACCTTCGACTCATACTATCTGGGCGAAATCGACTTTACCTGCGCCATCGTTGACGGCAACTATGACATGAACTTCACCCTGGAGAGCGACGGCCAGAAGTTCCAGGTGCACATGTATGCCCCCGCTCCTCCCGAAGGCGCACTCGAGTATGACACCCAGACAGGTAGCGTAGACTACACTTACACAAGCGAAAACGAGATTAACGTCATCGACCGCCACGATATGGGCGAGAAGGACGTGGTTATCCAGATGATGGCTGCCGACGGTTCAAACGGTGCGGTATTCCGCCTGTTCCTCGACGAGGCTGACCCCGAAACCATCATCCCCGACGGCACATACGAGATCAACCACAGCGCTGCAAGCGGCACCGTAGCAGCTTCTACTGGCGTGGGCAGCGACAACGTGATCCAGCCCTCTTACTTTGCAGTGCTGCGCAGCGGCAAGATCACCAAGCCCTACTTCATCACAAGCGGTACAGTGACCGTCACTAACACCAAGGGCGGCATGGCAATCGACGTAGACGCTAAGAACTCATGGAACGTGCCCGTGAAGCTCCACTACGTTCCCGAATTCACCGGCATCAACGATATCGCAGTTGAATCTTCTAAGGTGGTTAAGACCATCGAGAACGGCCAGGTGGTTATCGAGAAGGACGGCGCGAAGTACAACGCAGCCGGTGCTCGCATCAAGTAAACCAAGGAGAAATCCACAACACATCAGCGAGTCTGCTTTGTAGCTGAAAATCAGTGCAAAGCAGACTTTTTTGATTGCTTAGACACCCTCAAAGTGCCCTCAGGAGGACTGTCCCTCTGAGGACACTTTGAGGGTTTTTCGCTTTTTTTTGTTACCTTTGCGCCTGGATAAATTGTTACTGGGATGAGAAGGATTATTACATTATATGTGTCACTGGCGTGCTGCCTTGTGGGCATGGGGCAGGACTTGGGTACGCTCTACAAGGCTTACAAGCTGTTTCAAGGTGCGTCTAAGGTTTATTAGGCTTATACTATCACTGATGCCGAGCTACAACAATACATGAAACAGACGATGCAGGAGATGGACCGCGAGAACACTGTGATGCCGGCCTCGAGCGACTATACTAAGCGCCTCAACCGCCTCACTAAGGGTATGACCAGCGTGGGCAAGGTGAAGTTGAATTTCAAGGTGTATAAGAGTAATGAGGCCAATGCCTTTGCCAGTCCTGACGGCAGTGTGCGCGTCTATACCAAGCTCATGGACATCATGAGCGACAATGAGTTGCTGGGTGTGATAGGTCATGAGTTGGGGCACATAGCGCACAGTGATTCTAAACGTGCGTTTCAGGAGGCTCTTATCGCGTCGGCGGTGCGCGACGGTCTCATGACCAGCGACGGCACGATTGGTGCCATAGCCCGCTCTACGCTGGGCGACATAGGCGAGACGCTCGTCAATGCCAAGTTCTCGCGCAAGCAAGAAGCCGCGGCCGATGACTATGGATATGATTTCCTCAAGAAGCACGGCAAGAACCCCTGGGCCATGGCGATGGCGTTTGAGAAACTGAAGGCTATGGAGAATGACAAGAGCGGCAAATACATGCGGTATGCCAAGGAGTTGCTGTCGTCGCACCCTGATCTGGACAACCGCATCAAGACCATGAGTGAGCGGGCTCGCAAGGATCGATACACTCGTCCTAAGTCGTGAGGGGGAGCTCTCTAGGCATTCTAGGCTCTCTAGGCATTCTAAGCTCTCTAGGCATTCTAAGCTTTCTAGGCATTCTAAGCTTTCTAGGTTATCTAGGTTTTCTAAGCTTTCTAGGTTATCTAGGATTTCTAGGAGCGTTAGAGCCAGAGGAAGAAGTCTTCGCGCTGTAGCTTGGGGGTGGCGTAGAGGATGGCGGTCTTCTCGTTGGTGTAGGTTTGGCCCATGGGCATCATTTGCTTGCATGACAGCCACAGCTGCTTGATGAGGTCGCTGCGGTCGATGCCTCGCAAGATGACTACAGCATGCCCGGCCAGCACCTTGTGGAGGTGGCTGGTGAGCATGGGGATGTCGCTCTCGTGGACCGCCGTGTCAACAAGGACAAACGGCACTTCGTCGTGGCCCAGCGCTGCCTCATAGTTGATTATGGTTTCTTCGAGGTCTTCGTGGATGTGGATGCGCTCGCCATAGGGTGCGAGCACCTTGCCGGCCACCGAGTCGGGGTCAAACTGGCCTTGCTGCAGCCACAGCTGGCTTGCCGATGACACGGCCAGCATGCTTGCGCTGGTGACTGCATGACCTGCCGATACCTGCAGGATGTGCCTGGGATTGAAATGGTTAGTGATGCGGAACAGTTGCTTGGCGTCCTTTGTCGTGATGACGGCGGTGCGTGGGCGTAGTCCGCGGTTGAGTTTCACCACATTGTCTCTGAGTTCCTCGATGTGGCTGTAGCAATAGAAGGGCAAGCGCTCGCCCAGCACCTCGCGCACAAACTTGAATGCATATGGCGAGTGGATGCCAAAACCGCGGCTGCGGTGATGGCGGCTCCATGCGGTGCGATAGCGCTTGAACCTACCCATGTAATTTACTGGATCTTTGTTTGCTCGTCTTGGGCATCGTTGTCATTGTCGTCATCCTTCTTGCGACCGAAGAACACTGCCACGTTGATGGCAGCCAGCAGGGCTAAGTAGATGGCAATGATGGCAACAGACGCAACGCTCTCAGTGTCGTGAACCTCCTGCGGGTCGAAGTGGAACACGATCTCGTGGTCACCAGCAGGAATCTGCATTGCGCGCAGCACATAGTTCACGCGGCCCATCTGTGCGGGCTTGCCGTCGATGGTGATGTTCCATCCCCAGGGGAAGTAGATCTCGCTGAATACTGCCAGACCGCCCTTAGCGCTGTGGCTCTTGTAAGTGAGCTTGTTGGGGGCATAGGTGGTCTCGTAGATGGTGTCGCCTGCCTGCTTGGGCACGGGAGTCTTGAGCACGTCCTTGAACTTAGCGTCGGCCACGGCTGAAGTCGCGGGGTTGAACTTGTCGAGGAATTCCATCTCCTTGTCGGCGTTGTCGACATAAGTGAGCGAGTCAACAAACCATGCGTTGCCCAGTGCTTCGGGGTTCTGGGCGGCGTTGTTGTCGTCCTGGATGAAGTACTTGGTGTTGAGCATGTTGAGCACTGCGGTGTTGTTGTTGACGATTTGGCGCTCAATGAGGTCGTTATAGCGGGTGAGTTTAGCCGCATGATAGCCGCCCACGGTCTTGTGGAAGTAAGAGGGCATCGCCTCTCCAAAGTGCTGCAGGTCCAAGACGCGGAAGTTGATATCCTTGTCGGCCAGGATCTTAGCGTCTACAGGGCGCTTAGTGATAGCGGCAGTGTTAGCCTCGGCGGGAACAAAGGTGTCCTCGTTGACATAGCGCTTGTTGACCATGTACATGTCGCCCAGCACGATAACTGTGACGATTGCGGCAGCAACCTTGGCGTTGATTTTGTTTTTGAAGAACAACAGGAGCACAGCAGCACCCAGCACGATGATGAAGAAGCTGCGCAGTGCATCGCTGGCTACCATGCTAGAGCGCACTGCCTGGATAGCGGCGTCAAGGGTGGGAACCTGCTGCAGCTGGCCGGTGTTGATGAGCTGCTCAGTCTCTTGTGCTGAGTAGAAACTGCCGAACAGGCTGGGAACAAGCCAACCCATGATGCACACCAGAGCGCTGATGCCGAACGTTGCGGCAAGGGCTTTCTTGTGTGTGCTGAAGAAGTTCTCCTCAGTGAGCATTTGCTGCAGTGCCAGCACCGCCAGCAGCGGCATGGTGAACTCGGCAATGACGAGGATGCTGGCCACGGTGCGGAACTTGTTGTACATGGGGAAATAATCAATGAACAGGTCAGAGAACCACATCATGTTGTGGCCCCATGACAGGAATATTGACAGGATGGTAACTGCCACGAGGCTCCACTTGACTGGGCCCTTGACAACCACGCATCCCACCAGGAAGAGCACAAAGATGAGTGCACCCACATAGACGGGGCCGTTAGTCATGGGCTGGTCGCCAAAGTACTGCGGGAACTGCCCCAGGTATTCAAACTCCTGGCTGCCTATCTGGCCGTTTTCGTTCATCGTGGCAGCTTTGTCCACCTCGTTGAGCGTCATCATCTTGTTGTCGCCGTGTTCGGGCTTGATGGTAGCACCGCCCTTGATGTTGGGGATGAGCAGAGAGAAAGTCTCACTCTTGCCATAGCTCCACTGGGTGATGTATTCCTTGTCGAGGCCGCCGTCGGTAGCGGTATTCTGTACCGCATCTTCGCCCTCGGCCTTGACGGGGGTGAGCTCGCTGTGTCCGCTGCGAATGGTCTCCTTAGAGTACTTGTAAGTGAGGTAGAGGTTGGGCGCGTTGGCTGCCACTGCGGCGACAGCTGCCACCAGCAGTGCGCATGTGGCGATGGTCCACTGCTTCATCTGCTTGTCCTTGATGGCCTTGACCAGATAGCCAATGGCCAGTGCCGCGATGACAAACGCAAAGTAGTAGCTCATCTGCACATGGTTGCTCATGAGCTGCAGTGCGGCAAAGAGGGCCGCCAGAGCGGCACCACCCAGATACTTGCCGCGGTAGCACCACACGATGCCGGCAATTGTGGGAGGCACATAGGCCAGGGTGAGCAGTTTCCAGATGTGGCCGGCGCCTATGAGGATAAAGAAGTAGCTAGAGAAGCCATAGCCTATGGCACCCAGGATGGCAAGATACCATTTCACCTTGAAGGCCAGCAGCAAGATGAAGAAGCCCAGCATCATGATGAAAATCCAGCTCACGGGAGCGGGCATGCCCAGGGTGTAAACCTTGTCAAACCAAGACAGATAGGGCGAACTAGAATAGGTGGGGCGAATCTGGAAAGTGGGCATGCCGCCAAAGAGGGCATCGGTCCATCGCGAAATCTCGCCGCCGTTGTTGCTGGCGTGTACCAGAATCTCCTGGCCGTTGGCCATACCTTGTATCACGTCGCTCTGGTGCAGAGCGTCACCGTTGACGTCGTTAGGGTAAAAGAAAATCCACGAAATTGCAGCAAAAGTAAACACTGCAATGACAAAGTTAATGATTGAGCGTAGGCTCAGCGGGCCTAACACGTTCTTGTCAAGTTTGTTCTCCATATCTGTTATTGTGTTGTTTATCAGTTATAAAAGTGCACAAATCAGTGCGTGTGCGTGTAGTGTGCGCACACATAGCCTTGCAAAGTTAGTTATTTTTTATGAAAAATAAAAACACTAGGGGCCCGCTGCGGGCCGCAATCACCCCAAAAATGTGTCTTGGGAGGTTGCTTGCCGGTGATGGTAAAGACTGGTGCGGTAGTGCGTTTGCCTGGTTGATGTGTGGGACATGGCGGTGTTGTGGGTAACTTTGTCGCGTTTAAATTACTTTGTTCAGTTTACAGCTATGGATAACAATGTTTTGTTTTATGATTTGTCTGAGAATGAAATGCTTGCGCTGTGCAAGCGAGTGATGAAGCTTGAGCCTGTGCGCCGGGAATGCGCCGTTGAGCGCGAGGACGGCATCGACATGGATGCGTGGATCATGATGCGAGCCCGCTCGTGGTATGCCCGGCTGTTGCAGGAAGGCCCGCTGGAGTGGCTGCCGGTGGAGGACCTCAAGGACGAGGTGACGGTGACTAACTGCAGCAATGGTGTGGTCAAGGCCATGCTGCCGCCCTGTTGCATTAGGCCGGTGGAGTGGCGGCTCGAGGGGTGGCATCACAGCGTCTCGACCTTTGCAGCGGCAGGAGACCGCGTTGACCTGTTGCAGCGCAATCCCTGGACGCGTGGCGGAGCGTGCCAGCCTGTGGCCGTGGACCATGGCAACTGCTTGATGCTCTACAGTGTAGCGCGTGACGCAACGCCTGCTGTGGTGATGGCACGTTGCGTGACTTGCCGCCCCGCCCGCTTTGCGTTTCACCAGGCGGCCCTGCCGTCGCTTGAGGCGGCTCTGGCTGATGTGGCGGTGTGAGCCACGCGCTAGCTGCGTGCGAGCCCGCTAATGCCGCACCCCGCCGTGAAGCCTCGCGGACCCCGTTGCGAGAACAAAAATTTGCTTTTTCAAGAATTTTAATTTAACTTTGTGGCTTATAAGAAGTCTAAATGTAAAATTTAGAGTAGAATTTAAATTTAATTTAGGAGGAAAAGGCTATGAAGACTCTGAGAATATACTTGACAATGATAGTGCTGGCAATGGCTGGCATGTGCATGAGCAGCAACGCTCAGGTGCTGCGCGACGCAAGCAACGACAACACCGTGGGTCGCATCTCGGGCAACGGCATGATTCGCGACAACGGCTTCCACTCGGTGGGCAGCTTTGACGCTGACGGTACCGTGCGCAACGCTGACGGCACCGCCCTGGGCAAGATTGTAAGGCTGGAGATATATGACATGGCCGGCAACCGCCTGGGCTATATCAACACTGACGGTACCGTGCGCGACGGCAACAGTAAAAAGCTGGGCCACGTGAACCTGAATGACGGCAAGGTGACCGATGCCAGCCAGAAGGTGCTGGGCTATGCCCGCGGCATACGCGTCGACTGGATTGCATGCTACTACTTCTTTGGCTTCTTTAACGCTAAGTAAATGAAACGCATATTGATAACACTGGCTATTGTGCTCACTGCAGCCAATAGCCTTTTTGCTGCCCTGCCTGCCGATAGCGTGCTGCGTCGTCAGGCCGCCCGCATGCTCATGGTGGGATTTCGCGGCAACACTGTGGACGAGAACTGTGACGCTTACCGCTATGTGCACGACCTGCATGTGGGATGCATTGTCCTCTTTGACGTAGACCTCACCGGCACGGGCAAGATAGGGTCGCGCAATGTGACCAGCAAGGACCAGCTGGCCACCCTCACCTCGCAGCTGTATGGCTGGGCCGACTATCCGCTGCTCATCGCAGCCGACCAGGAAGGCGGCCGTGTGGCTCGCCTGAAGCCGCAATATGGCTATCGCAAGACGGTGTCGGCCGAGTATCTGGGCACAACCAACAGCGAGGACACCACACGCTACTACTCGCGCCTGCTGGCTCAGGAGATGAAAGAGAGCGGCGTAAACGTCAACCTGGCTCCGGTGGTGGATGTGCTCAATCCCAAATGCCCGCCGCTGGGTGCAATACAGCGCTGTTTTGGTGCTGACGCACAGACGATAGCCCGTCATGCGGGTTGGTTTGTTGACGAGAGCGCCAAGCAAGGTGTGGCCTGCACGCTCAAGCATTTTCCCGGCCACGGCAATGCCACCAGCGACTCGCACTATGGCTTTGTTGACGTTACCGCCACATGGACCGAGCAGGAGCTGGAGCCCTTCAGGCTGCTCATCAAGCAGGGCAAGGCTCCGTTCATAATGACCGCACACACCTTTAACCGCAACATTGACCCCGACTATCCCGCCACATTGTCGCGCAAGACCCTCACAGGCTTGCTGCGCAACAAGTTGCACTATGACGGGGTGATCATGACCGATGACCTCTACATGGAGGCGATTCTGGACAACTACAGCACTGAGCGTGCAGTGGTGCTGGCCATCAACGCGGGTGCCGACATGCTGTGTGCCAGCAACAACATCAACACCGGCTTCGAAGCCGACCGTCCCGCCAAGCTCATCGACATCATCGTCAAGGCTGTGAAAGAAGGCCGCATCCCTTATGGCCGCATCCTAGAGGCCAACCGCCGCATCGACCGCGCTGCCCGCAAGGTGCAGTGAGCTCCCACCTCGACACTCAAGGAACACTCGATAGTCCCGACACATCCGGATATACCGGATATGCCGGATATGCCGGAAGTGCTGGATATGCCGGATGTGCCGTATATCCCGGTAAATGCCGTTAATATTTGCTAAATATATGGTGTATCTCAAAGATTTGCAGTAATTTTGTGAGTTATTACACAAGTAGCGCAAATTTTTTAACTCATTATAATGAAAAAGTATAACTTTGTAAACAACCTGCTCGGTTGGGTAGTATTTGCGGTGGCGCTGGCCACTTATATGCTCACAATCGAGCCAACAGCAAGTTTTTGGGACTGCCCGGAGTTTATCGCACAAGGCTTTAAGACCGAGATTGGTCACCCGCCCGGCAACCCCATCTTTATCCTGGCAGCTAACTTTGCTTCTAAGTTTGCCGGTGGCGACATCACTAAGGTTTCGGCCTGTGTCAACGCCATGTCGGCAGTGTTCAGTGCGCTCACTATCCTGTTGCTGTTCTGGACCATCACCCACCTGGTAAAGAAACTGGTGGTTAAGAAAGGTCAAGAAGAGAGCATGACGCTGGCCCAGTATCTGGTGATCATGGGCGGCGGTGTGGCCGGTGCGCTGGCCTACACCTGGAGCGATACCTTCTGGTTCTCAGCTGTTGAGGCCGAGGTTTATGCGTTCTCTTCATTCTGCACTGCGCTGGTATTCTGGCTCATCCTCAAGTGGGAGAACCGTGCCGACGAGCCCGGCAGCGACCGCTGGCTGGTGCTCATCGCTTATGTGCTGGGTGTGTCGCTGGGTGTGCACTTGCTCAACCTGCTGTGTATCCCCGCTATTGCGCTTGTTTACTACTACCGCAAGTATGAGAACACCACTGCTAAGGGTTCGCTCATCACGCTGCTCATCTCGTTTGCAATCATCGTGTTCATCCTGTACGGACTGGAGCCCGGTTTCGTGTCAAATGCACAGAACTTTGAGCTGTTCTTCACTAACAGCGTGGGCCTGTCGTTCAACATGGGTACAGTTATCTATGCAGTAGTACTGCTGGCTGTGCTGGGCGGATGCCTCTATGCGCTGTACACAGGCAAGAACCAGATGCTCGTCAAGGTGCTGCTCTTTGTGTCGCTCCTGCTTTCAGGTGCGCTGAGCGTGGGCGGCTGGATTGTCAAGCTCGCTCTGCTGGTTGCTGCGGTTTGGTTTATCTTCTTCCGCAAGGCCGAGATGCCCGCACGTCTCTACACTAACATTGTCACCAGCATCCTGGTCATCTTCATCGGCTTTGCCGGCTATGGAGTCATCTTGATTCGCTCAAGCGCCAACCTGCCTCTCGACGAGAACTCGCCCAACAACGTGTTTGCGCTCACTAAGTATCTGAGCCGCGAGCAGTATGGCGAGAGCCCGCTGTTCTATGGCCGCACTTACAAGAGCGAGCTGGTGTATCAGGACAACGGCAATGGCGGTGCCACTCCCCAGAAGGAAGTGGGCGAGGCGCTTTATGCCCAGAAGGTTAAGGAAACTCCCGACGAGCCCGACAGCTACATCCAGGTGGGCAATAAGGAGAAATATGTATATGTATCGGCACAAAACATGCTCTTCCCCCGCATTCACAGCGAGGCTCATGAGAAAGATTACATCAGCTGGACCGGCACTCCCGGCGAGACAGTTGAGGGTATAGTACGTGTTGACGCTGACGGCAACCCCAGGCCTGACGGCTATCAGGGCGACCTGATCAAGCCCACATTCTTCCAGAACCTGGGATTCTTTATCAACTATCAGGTTAATTACATGTACTGGCGCTACTTCATGTGGAACTTTGCCGGTCGCCAGAATGATATCCAGGGCAGTGGTGAGATCACCCAGGGCAACTGGATTTCAGGTATCCCCTTCATTGACAATCTGCGCCTGGGCGACCAGTCGCTGCTTCCCTCTGACCTGGGATCAGGCAACAAGGGCCACAACGTGTTCTTCATGTTGCCGTTGCTGCTGGGTATCATAGGTTTGCTGTGGCAGGCATGGCGTGGACAGAAGGGCATCGAACAGTTCTGGGTAATATTCTTCCTGTTCTTCATGACAGGTCTTGCCATCGTGCTTTACCTCAACCAGACACCCAGCCAGCCTCGTGAGCGCGACTATGCTTATGCAGGTTCGTTCTATGCGTTTGCTATATGGATTGGCCTCGGTGTTGCCGGCTTGTGGAGCGCATGCATGTCTCTGCTCAAGAAGGCAAGCAAGAAGGAAGTTGAGGATGAGAACAAGCACGGCCTTGCCGTTGCTGCTGTTGCAGCCCTCGTGGGTGTGTTGGTTCCCCTGCAGATGGTGAGCCAGACATGGGACGACCACGACCGCTCGGGCCGTTATGCCGCCCGCGACTTTGGTATGAACTACCTGTCGAGCCTCGACAAGAACGCCATCATCTTCACTAACGGTGACAACGACACCTTCCCCCTGTGGTATGCACAGGAGGTGGAGAACTACCGCACTGACGTGCGCGTGGTGAACCTGAGCTACCTGTCGACTGACTGGTACATCCACCAGATGCAGCGTGCAGCTTATGAGAGCAAGCCGCTGCCCATGCTCGCTAACAAGAACACCTTTGCCTATGACAGCCGCCAGTATGGCTACTTTATCCAGCCCGACACTATCCCCGTGCCCGCGCTCAAGTCACTGGAGCACTACTACGGCAAGGATTATATGAACGTGCAGTACAATCTGCCCGAGATCAAGTATCCTCGCGTGTTTATCCCCGTTGACGGCAACAAGGCCGTTGCAGCTGGCGTGGTTCCCGCTGCTCAGCGCGACATGATTGCCGAGGCAATACCTCTGAACCTCCAGGTGATGGGCCAGGGCATGACATCCAGCCAGATCATGTCGCTTGACTTCATCGCATCGTCTATCAGCCAGGGCTGGAATCGTCCCTGCTACTTCGCAATGACCGTGCCCGACAGCTACTATCTGGGTCTCGATCCCTACCTGCGCAACACTGGTCTGGCTTATCAGGTGACTCCGCTGCGCAGCGATGACGGACTGATACACTCGTCTACCGACAAGATGTATGACAACGTGATGAACAAGTTCAAGTGGGGCGGCCTCGACGTGGCAACACCCGGTTCGCTCTACCTCGACGAGACCATCCGCCGCATGGTGACTACTAACCGCACCGCGATATGCGAGCTGGCTAACGACCTCGCTAACGAGGGTGCCAACGCATTGCGCGCTGTTGACGCTGGCCAGAGCACTTTCATGGGCAAGGATGCCAAGGCTTATGCGGCCGACCGCTTTGACAAGGCCTTCAAGGTGCTCCAGCTCATGGAGCAGAAACTCCCCGCCAAGGCTTCACCCTTGTCTATCCAGATGGGTCAGCAGCTGGCCGACGCTTATGAGTTCATAGGCCGTGTGGGCAAGAAGCCCGAGGCTACTAAGCGCGCCATCGAGGTGCTCGAGAGCGAGATCATGCGCTATGCCGAGTATGCAAGGTTCTACCAGTCACTGTCGCCCAGCGATGCAGGTCGCTTGAGCAATATTGACCAGTACATTGACCAGCGTTACTTCCCCGAGCTGCTCATGGATTATGCTAAGATCAACGACAAGGGCTTTGACGCAATCATGAAGAAGGTGGCTGCGATGGGCGTTAACCTTGACCGTCTGCAGGGCTACATGCAGACACTCACCGCCGCCGAGAAGGCCCAGATGCAGCAGCAGGCTGCACAGGCACAGCCCGCGGCCGACACTGGCAACGTCCAGTAATGAGTGAATAAACGATAAAACCAAATATGCTAGGCATCTGGATGGACCGTCTGGATGCCTAGTTTTCTAAATGACTGAGTATGCTAGTAGAACGACCGCCGCTGCTTTACCGCATGCTGTTTCCCGAAACGGCATGGCGCATACACAAGCGTGAGCACACGGTATATCTCACCTTTGACGACGGGCCGGTGCCCGAAGTGACGCCCTGGGTGCTCGACACGCTCGACCGCTATGGCATAAAGGCGACTTTCTTTTGTGTGGGCGATAACGTGCGGCGCAATCCCGAACTGTTTGAGGAGGTGAAGCGCCGTGGACACAGTGTGGGCAACCACACCATGAACCACATGCAGGGAGCCAAGGTGAACACGCGTGCCTACTTGCGCAATGTGGCCGAGGCTCACGAACTGATACAGAGCACTCTGTTCAGGCCGCCTCACGGCCTGCTGCGATGGGCACAGAGCAAGGTGCTGCGCTCGCGCTACACCATAATAATGTATGACCTGGTGACGCGCGACTATAGCAAGAAGCTTAACGGTGAGCAGGTGCTGGACAATGTCAAGCGCTATGCACGCAATGGCTCTATCATCGTCTTTCATGACTCGCTCAAGGCTGAAAAGAACATGAAATATGCCCTGCCCAAGGCCATAGAGTGGCTGCGTGAACAAGGGTATAAATTTGATAAGATACCGATGTAAGGGCGCTGCGCTTTAAGAGCGCTTCGCTTTTCAGAGCGGGCTTCGCCCTTTTTAGAGCGGCACTGCGTGCCTTTTCGGAGCGGGCTGCGCCCTTTTCGGGTTTTATTGCTATTTAGGCTATTTAGGCTATTTAGGCTATAAAGGTTATAGCGGCTATTCTGGCTATTTCCCGGCTTTTCCCCGGGTCACTGGTTATGCAAGTACAAGGATTACGGCACATAGTTTCTCTTATTAAGGGGCGGGCTCGCGAGCTCGACCTCGATGCTTGTGGCATCGCTCAGGCGCAGCCTGTGAGCGAGGTCGCTGTGGAGCGTTATCGCCAGTGGCTGGCCACTGGGGGCAATGGGTGCATGGACTATGCTGCGCGCTATCTTGATGTGCGCGACAATCCTGGTCTCTTGCTTGACGGTGCACGCAGCGTTATTGTCGTTGCCATGAACTACTATCCGGCGCAGTTGCAGCGCGAAGATGCGCCCCAGTTTGCCTACTATGCCTATGGGCGTGACTACCACGAGGTGATGCGCGACCGCCTGCAGCGTCTGGCGGCTTACATCAAGGAGCTGGTGCCCGGTGCCGACACTCGCTGCTGTGTCGACACTGCACCGCTGCGCGAGCGCTACTGGGCTGTGCAGGCCGGCGTGGGTTTTGTGGGGCGCAACAATGCCCTTATTATCCCTGGCCGGGGCTCATATTTCTTCTTGGGGGCCATTATCACTACCGCCGAGCTTGCTGCTGATGATCCGTGCACGCTCACTTGCGGCGACTGCGGGGCCTGTGAGCGGGCATGTCCGGGCGGCGCTCTCAAGAACGGATGCCCTGTAGACGCCACACGTTGCCTCTCGTGCCTCACAATAGAGTATCGTGGGGAATTGCCCCAGTGGACACGTGAAGCGCTTGGAAACCGCGTTTATGGCTGCGACGAGTGTCAGCGTGTGTGCCCGCACAACCGCAATGCACAGCCCACCCGTGTGCCCGAGCTGCAACCCAGCGAAGCATTCCTCAATCTTACCGCCGCCGACATCGACCAGATGGACCAGGCTGCGTTCTCGCGACTCTTCTCGCACAGCGCCGTAAAGCGCACCAAGCTTGCCGGCCTGCAGCGCAACCTGCGCCACATACTCCCCAAGAAATAAGGAATTATAGCCGTTATAGCCATTAAGCCACTATAGCCGTTATAGGCCCTATAGTCTATCTAAATTCTTATTAGTGTTAGGTAAAAGAAAAATCAGCCACTTGGCGCAATGCCAAGCGGCTGATTTTATGTTATCCATCGCTAACGCCTAAGCGTTAGCAGCGGGGTTGATTACCAACCGGGGTTCTGACCAATTGCGTTGTTCAGAGTCTTCTGTCCGCTGGGGATGGGGAAGAGGATGTACTTGGGATCGTAGATACGCTCTGCACCACCGTTCTTGCAGTTGATGTAACCGTCAGCGTCAACGTCGATCTGGCTCAGGTCGATGCCGTCAGCAGCTGTGAGGTTGCCTACATAAGCACCACGGCACTGGTCGGGATGCTTCTGAGTGTCGAGAAGCTCGAGCTGGTTCCAGCGCTGGAGTGAGTAGTAACGGTCGTTCTGGCAGTACATCATCTCAACGCGGCGCTCGCGGCGGATCTCCCAGATGATGTTGCTTACACCCATGTTGTTAGCGGGGTCAGCAGCAACAGAAGTTGTGAGGGAGGGCATGCCAACGCGGTTGCGCAGCTTGTTGATAGACAGGTTAAGGTCAGCGTCGGTGATAGTACCGAGCTCAGCGCAAGCCTCTGCATAGTTGAGAAGGATCTCAGCATACCAGAAGATGGGAGCGTCAGTAGTGTTAGTACCGATTGACTGGCGGTCAGTGTTCTTCATAGCGTTAGTGTCGAACAGGAGGACACCGTAGCCAGTAGCTGAAGTAGACTGAGCACCACCGAAGCGTGCGTAACCGCAGCCGGGGAACTGGAGGATGTGGTCAACCTGAGCAGCCATACGGGGGTCGCGTTGTGCGAGAACATCGCTGATGTCAACGAAGTTAGCCTCACCGAAACCAGAGTTGTCGTCGAGCTTGACAAGCTTACCAGCCTCGTTCTTGTCGCAAGTAGTGGTAGCTTTGGGCTTACCATCCTTGAACAGGTAGCTGTCGAACGCGTCCTTAGTCATACCGTGAACCTGAGTTGAACCGCAGGTGTAGTCAACAGTACCGTGACCGAGCACGTTGTAAACATAGTGCTTGTAGAGGATCATCTCCTTGTTGCCTGCGAGGTCAAGCTGGTCGAAGTTAGACTTGAAGTTGGGGTTCAGGTCATAGTTGGTATTTTCCATGATAACCTTACAAGCTGCCTTAGCCTCGGTGAGGAACTTGTTAGCGCGAGCGTTGTCCTTAGTTACATACTTGCTGTAAGTACCTTCGAACAAGCAAACCTCAGCCTTCATAGCGTTAGCAACGTAAACGTTGACAGCAGTGCGTGAAGCTGCGTTAACATTGATGTTCTTGCAAGCAACGTTGAGGTCTTCAAGAACCTTGTCCATAACCTCGTTGCGGGGCTGACGGGGACCGTAGAGGATACCGTCGTCAGTCACGTCGAGTACATGGTCAACCCAGTAGCAGTCGCCGAATGCGCGAACCAGCTTGTAGTGCTGCCAAGCGCGGTACAGGCGTGCGATACCGTCCCAGTTAGCCTTGCTAGCTTCGCTCATCTCAGAAATCTTGGGCAGAGCAGCAATGAGGGTGTTGGCACGACGAATCTCAGTGTAAGGAGTGTTCCAAGTACCAGATGTTGCGGGAACATTGGTGTAAGTCCACTCGGTAGTACCTGTGGTACCCTGGTCGTCGTTCAGGAAGTTGAAGTAGAAGTTACCATAGCTACCGCCGTTGCCGTAGCCAGAGAACTCATTGTAGAAGTAGTTAGCAAAGAGCTCTACGTTCTTCTCACTAGTGAAGAAGTTGTCTTTAGTAAACTGATCGTAGGGTTCGGTGTCGAGCAAGTCAGAGCAAGACGACAGCATCAACCCAGCAGCTACCAATAATAAATATGTTTTTTTCATAAAATTATTATCCGTTAGAATGTTATTAATTCAATGCATTAAATTGACTTAAAAGTGTCATGCTTGATTAGAGGTCAATCTGGATACCGAATGAGTAAGAACGCATGATAGGATCTGTACGTCCCCAAACACCATTACCAAATGAACCAACACCAGTGTTGATCTCGGGATCGAGACCTGTACCCTTGTTGTGGTTGATCAGGTCGAATGCGTTGTTGATAGCGGCGTAGATGCGAACCTTGTCAAGGGTGATCTTCTGAGTAAGAGCCTTGGGCAGTGTGTAACCTACGGTGATGTTCTTCATGCGCAGGTAAGACATGTTAACAAGGTACTTAGTCTGAGGATAGAAGTTGTAGCTACCACCGTTGAGGATAGAAGTTGAAGCTGAGCCCTGGCCAGCACCACCACCCCACATGCGGGGGAAGTCCTTGCTCTGGTCGATCTTGCCAGCAGCAAATTCAGCCTCGGTGATATAGCTAGTCTGGTTGCTGTAGATAGCATCCTCACCACGCATCATAGGCATAACGAATGCAGACTGAGTCCACATGTCACGCTTGCCAACGCCCTGGAAGTACAGGTCGAGGTCGAAGCCCTTCCAGTCAGCACCAAGGCGGAGTGAATACTGGTAGCGGGGAGTGAAGTTACCGATCTTGATAAGGTCACCGTGGTTCTCGGGAGTACCCTCACCCCAGTCGATAACGCCGTCGCCATTCTGGTCTACGAACTTAACATCACCAGGGCCATAAACGAATGAACCCTTCTGGAGGAGTGACTGGTCAGCTACGCCTTCCTTGTAGATCCACTTACCAGCTTCGTTCTTGCCAGTGAAGTCGTTGAAGTCGAAGTAACGATCTGTTTCGAAGCCCCAGATCTCACCATATTCCTTACCAGTGTAGTTAGTGTTGATGAGGTTGTTGCTATCCCACTGAGTTACCTTAGTCTTATAGTCGCTGATGTTAGCGGTAGCATAGAAGTTTACATCGCCGAAGCGGTGACGGTAGTCAACAGTAAGTTCCCAACCACGTGAGCGCAGTGAACCCTCGTTGCCATAAGCAGCGCCAGTACCGAGTACTGAGGGGAGTTCCTTACCAGGAGCAAGCATGTCCTTAGTGTCACGCTGGAACCAGTCGAATGTTACGTTGAGCTCGCCCTTGAGGAAACCGAGGTCGAGACCGATGTTAGTAGTGTTGATAGTCTCCCAAGTAAGAGTTGCGGGAACCATCTTGGGCATGCCGAAGTAGTCATACTTAGCAGCGCCGGTGCCGAGCCAGTTAACACCAGCGTTAACCTTGCTCATAGTCTCCAGGAACATGTAGTCACCTACAACCTGGTTACCGATAGAACCGTAAGATGCACGGAGCTTACCGTTGCTCAGGACGTTCTTAGCGTTAGCCATGAAAGCTTCCTCGCTGAAACGCCAGCCGATAGATGCAGAGGGGAAGAATGCCCACTGGTCAGCCTTGGGGAACTGGCTAGAACCGTCATAACGGCCGTTGAGCTCGAGCAGATAACGTCCCTTGTAGTCGTAGTTGATACGGCCGAAGAAACCAGCTGAACCCTTGTGAGTGTGAGTGTGTGAGTAAGTGTACTCAGTGTCGGTCAGAGCGAGCTCGGGCAGGTTAGTGTCGAGCATGTTCCAGCGCTCGTAGTACAGGTACTCGAAGTCTTCCTTCTCAACGTTAGCACCAACCAGGAAGTTCAGGTTGTGAGCGTCGTTGATGCTGGTGTTGTAGTTGAAGTAACCATTGAAGATCTGGTTAGTGCGGTCCTCGCGGCTGCTCTCGATGAAAGTAGTAGTGTTGAGAGTTGCCAGACTGGGATTAACACCCCAAGTGTTGAGGATAGTGCTGGGAAGACCGATGCCTTTGTACTTCATGTGGTGTTTCATGAAGGTGTAGTCAGCATTGAAAGTGAGGCCGTGCTTGAAGTCAACCTTAGCAAACGCACCGAGGCGCATTCTGTTAGTCTTCTGATAAGCATCGCCTGCAGTCTTGCGGAAACCGATCATCTGGCGGCCGTCATACTGCTTGCCGTCCTCGCCGGTGATGTAGCCGTAAGGGCCAAAGAATGAACCCCAGCGCCATACATACTGGTAAGAACCCTGACCCTGAACGTAGGGATAGTCAAAGTCGCGGTCGCTGTAGCTTGTGCGAACACCTACCTGCAACCAGTCAGTTGCCTGGGTGGTGATGTTAGCAGTCACGTTGTAGCGCTTGATCTTGTCGGGGTTGAAGTTCATCAGGTTCTGCTTCTGGTTGTAGTTGCCGCTGATGAAGAAGTTAGTCTTGCCGCTTGCACCGCTGATAGAGAGGTTGTGGTTCTGTGAGGGAGCAGCGTTGTTGAAGATGATGCCGGGAACATCCCAGTTAGCATAGTAGCCATACTCATCATAGTCGTCGCCGAATACCATCTCACGATAGCCAGCCTTAGTGTCGCCGTGCTTAGCAATCCAGTTGTTCATACCCTTCTGGAACGCCTCGCTGTCCATGTACATACCGAAGAGCTCGGCAGCGTTACCCTTGCGATAGTTAGCATCGATGAGGGCCTGAACCTGAGTGGGAACGTTGGGATAAGAGGGAGTGGTAGTTGCCTGGCTCCATGCGAAGTTGTCCTTGTAAGAAATCTTCACCTTGTCGCCCAGCTTACCAGTCTTAGTGGTAACCATGATTACACCGAAAGCAGCGCGAGTACCATAGATAGAGCTAGATGCTGCATCCTTGAGTACTGAAATGCTCTGGATGTCATCGCTGTTGATAGCCGAGAGGTTCTCTACGGGCACACCGTCAACGATGTAAAGGGGAGTAGAAGTACCGCCGTTAGAGAGGGTACCGATACCGCGGATAACAACGCTAGCGTCAGCGTTGATGTCACCGCTGTTGTTCAAGATAGTCAGACCGGGAACGGCACCCTGGAGAGCCTTAGCCACGTCGGTCTCGCTCTTAGACTCAAGAGCCTTGCTCACGTCAACGTTACTTACAGCACCGGTAAGGTTAGCCTTACGCTGCTGGCCGTAACCTACAACTACGAGTTCGTCGAGCTGTGCCTTATCCTCAACGAGGACAACGCGTCCAGCTTCTGAAGCATTAACTGTTACTGTCTTGTAGCCTACATAGCTAACCTGAAGCTTAGCATTGCTGCCAGCCTTCACGCTGAAGCGGCCGTCCATGTCAGTAGCAGCACCCTGGATAGTACCTACTACCTGGATGCTAGCGCCAATGATGGGCTCGCCGTTTTCATCAACAACAGTACCTTTCACCATTCCGGCGGTTGCCGAAACTGCCTGGGTCGCGGGCTCAGCATAAGTGTAGCTGGTTCCAGCGCACGCAAGCATTAGAGCGCCCGCAAGGGCAATCTGTTTTTTCATACGCACTTTTTTGATTAGTTATACAATTAGTTTTTTAATATATTTATATTTGTCAATCCACTTATATTCAGTGAGATAGAGGTTATTATTCTTTCGGATGCGGCACATTTGCCGTAGTGTAGATAATAGTCAAGTGTGCAAAAGTATAAATAAATTTCATAACCACCAAAGAAAAAACAAAAAAAATGTAAACGAACCCAAAAAAGTTTCATGATTATGAACAGCGCGGGTGTGTGCGTTTTATACGTGTAAAATGGCTTGTGTGCACGCTCCTTACAGATTGACACCAAAGTGTTAAAAATATGTTTTAAAACATAAATGGGGGTTTAATCCTCAAAAAAACTAAAAAAAGTTTGCATAATTCAAAAAAAAATCTCAAATTTGCGTATTAAAAGTGGAGTAGGGCAGAGTCTCGATGCCACATCTGATGTATAAACATTTGACTATTATAGAGACAAACTACCAATTTTTTATAAACTAACTCACAAAATTGTGCGTATGAAAAAACAATGTGTACTGTTAGCTGCGCT
>JAKSLZ010000047.1 GCA_024400935.1 Muribaculaceae bacterium
TGGCTAGTTTCTTGTATGAACCCCTCGTTTTCGGCACGATTGAGGGGGTAGAAAAAGTTTCTAGCAATAAAAAAGCAAGCGTGGTATCCTTGATGGGGAAGCCACGCTTGTTGAGTTAAGTAATGGTGTTGTTTCTCCATTACTAAAAATAAGTTTTCAAGTAATCTTTTAAATTATAATGGGGCGTCTTGTTTTTTAAAAATGATATGCGAAATTAATCATTTCTTTTTAATTACAAGCACTTTACGCCCTCACTACGTACCTAATTACGTGTAATTACGTAGAGAAAAATCAGTATTTTCAGCCTTTTTTGTCTTGCATTGCACCTATGGCCTGGGCATATCTCACGAGCTCAACGGTGTTGTTTATACCCAGTTTTTTGAACAGATTGGTCTTGTGTGTTTCGACCGTGCGCTGCGAGATATTGAGCTTGTCGGCAATCTCTTTTGCCTGCAGTCCGTCGCAGCACAGCAGCATCACCTCGTTCTCGCGCTTGGTGATTTTGACCTGCGGCATTTCACCCATGTTGCCCATTTCATGAGCCACCTGTGTAATCTTTTGCTGCTCGTCACCGTGTGCACTCTGTTTCTTGGCAATCTCGAGGAGTTCGTCCTTGAGCAGGTTTGCCTTGATGAGTGTTCGGTTCTTGGCGCCTCTGGCAGCCGCCAGACGCCACATGAGCAACGCCACCACAGCGGCAGTGAGCAGCACGATACCCAGAATGCCCAGCATGAGGTGATTGTTTTTGACCTGCTCCTCCAGCAGCTCGATGCTGTGTTCCTTCTCGGCAGTCTCATATTTTACATTAAACAGCGACATGCTCTGTGCAGCCTCGGTAGAGTAGACGCTGTCCTTGAGCGTTGCATATTGTTCAAGCTCGGCCATGGCAGCCTGGGGGTCGGTGGCGCGCAATGCCTTGCACAGC
This sequence comes from Muribaculaceae bacterium, assembly GCA_024400935.1. Taxonomy (GTDB): domain Bacteria; phylum Bacteroidota; class Bacteroidia; order Bacteroidales; family Muribaculaceae; genus Sodaliphilus. The sequence continues at coordinate 926 of JAKSLZ010000047.1, forward strand.
GTGTGTCGTGCCTTGAGTTCTATTGTGAGGTTTCCTGTTTCCTGGCACAGCTTCACGCTCTCGCGCAGGTGGTTCACGGCACTGGCATCATTGCCCTGGCTCACCTCAATCTCGCCCATCTGGTTCAGCACAATGGCCAGCGAGTTATTGTTGCCCGTCGCCCTCAGTCCTTTCTCTGACTCGCGCAACAGTTGCATAGCCTGCTGAGTCTTGCCCATGCCGGTTAATACTGCCGCCAGCTGGCTCTGTCGCACGGGCACCTTGTCGGGGTTGCCCTTGGCGGTTTCGGTCTTGAGGGCTTCGTCGGCCATTTGCAATGCTGTGTCATAGTTGCCCTTGCGGGTAAATATCTCACTGGCCATACCCAGCCTGACGGTGAGAGTGGCGGGGCGGTTGAGCTCTCGCTCTATCCTGATGGCCTCAAGTATATACTTCTCGGCATGGTCAATCATTCCTGCCGAGATACATGTGGCAGCAATGTTGTTGAGCGACGAGCTGACGAGCTGCTTGTCGCCACTCTTGCGGTCGAGTGCCAGACACTCTTCTTGAAACTTCACCGCAGTGGCAAAGTCGCCCATGCGGGTATAGACAGCACCGGCCAGAGCGAGGCAGTCGCTGTACTCGCCATGGTCGCCATACTTCTTATAAAGGGGCAGGGCATGGTTGACATAGAGGGCCGCCTGGCCATACTGCGCGCGATTGTTGGAATACTCAGCTGCCCAATAATACACAGTCCCTTCCAGATAGTTCTGGTCAACACTGTTGTCATAACGGAACACCGTGTCGGCAACCTCCTTGATATATTTGCTAAACAGCGTGTTGGCTATAGTCACACGCTCCCTGTTGCCCGCCTTGTCAAACTGGCTCACAAGCGATTTGACCTCGTCCTGCGCCATCATGCTCACCGATGTGAGCAACATACACATTATATAGATGATTCTTTTTTTCATTTCAGTTACAAAGGTAGCATTTTTTTTGACGAAAAAAACTTAACTTGTTGTTTTGTTGATATTGAGGATTAGAAAATACATTTATCCTCAGGGATTTCACTACGCTCTATGCACATGATAAAGTATATAGGCATGTAAGTGACATTGTCCTTTGTATAGACTTTACGCTCATTATCAAGTACAATGCCCGATTTAATATTATACTCTTCGTTTGCAAGGAATCGGTCAAGAGCCTTGTGTGAAGTGTAATCCTTTCCCGATTTCACCTCGATGGGCAGCACCGTCATTCCTGCCACATTGTTAATCAGGAAGTCAACCTCACCTTTCTTCGCATTGTCATAATAGAAGAGATCATGCCCGTGTGCCCTCAATTCCTGTGCTATCACACTCTCGTAAACAGAACCGAGGTTTATGCTTCGTTCGTCTTTTGTCACAGGAGCGATATTGTACTCATACAATCGTCCCGTGAGCATTCCCACATCGTTCAGATACAGTTTAAGCAGGTTCTTGTGAACAGACTCTGATAGAGGATATTTTGGATTAGAGATAGCGTGCACATCAAGGGCGATGCCTGAAGATACGAGGTATTCAAACTCCTCAGCATACCACTCAAACCTATCACCTTTCTTGTTGCGGATATCTTTTGCTACTATACGCTTCTTCTTATTCTCCATCTGAGACACAATCATGTCATAAATGCGACGCACAAGCAGTCTCTTGCTAGACTCTTGCTCGTACTTGGCCGCATCCTCTTTATACAAGTTGCGGATTGCCTCTTGAACTTCACGAACCCTAACGATGTTGTGAGTTTCCATGTAGGTGTTAACCGCATCTGGCAGGCCTCCCACTAACAGATACTTCTTGAACTCTCCCAGCAGATTTTCATGCTGTGCCTCGGTGAGCGAAACTTTGCGCTTGTAGCAATCACGCACATAATCAAGAGCCTCTTTGCCCCATCCTTCCGCAATCAGCCACTCTTCAAAGTCTAGCTGATACATCTGCTTGCGGATGATGCTGCCAACAGGTATCGAAACTGCATTGCGTAGGGTGATACCGAGCAAACTGCCACTGGCTATATAGGCAAATTTGCCTTCCTCCCGCAGAAATTTCAGCATAGTAAGATACTGAGGATAATGTTGTATTTCATCAAGAAAGACAAGCGTGTCAGACTTATCGCCCAATTTACCTCCAGCAACCATGCTCAGAGTTATATAAAACTCGTCCAATCCATGTATGTCGCGGAACAAACCTTCTGTTTCGTCATCCTTGGCGAAGTTTACCTCAACGAAATTATTATAAAGTCGATTGCCTACCTCGCGTATTATATATGATTTACCTATCTGCCTGGCTCCTTCAACGACCATTATTTTGTCATCTCCAGACCGCAAATGAGCCTCAATATCTGTGCTGATTTTTCTGTAAAGCATAGCCATATTACACTTTTTCTTGTTTTTTATATATGCAAAATTACACTTTTTCCTTAAATAACACATCAAAAAATTACACTTTTTCCCATTTTTTGATTATAATCGTGTTTAGGGGGCAGCATCTGATAGGGAGTTTGTCCTTGTTGTGGACGTAGTCCACCATTTTCTTTTTTTTCATAAAATCAAGCCCATGCAAGGCTAAAGCGTGGTATATAGCAGTGCTTCAGCGGGTTGGAAGAGATAAGCCATTTTTTACTGGACGGCAATAATTATATTCTTTGGGCTCAGTCGAAAAAAAGGCCGGCAGCCCTGTGGAGGACGCCGGCCTTATATGAGAGATACTAAATATTAATAGTTTTCGGGCTTGAGCTGGAAGTAAGCCTGGGGATGCTTGCACACCTCGCACTCTACGGGAGCCTCTTTGCCCACGAAGATGTGACCGCAGTTGCGGCACTGCCAAATTGCGTCGCCGTCCTTAGAGAATACCACCTTGTCCTCGATGTTCTTGAGGAGCTTGAGGTAGCGCTTCTCGTGCTCAGCCTCGATGGCTGCAACGCCTTCCATAGTCTTAGCGATCTCCTCGAAGCCCTCTTCGCGAGCTTCCTGAGCCATCTGCTTGTACATGTCGGTCCACTCAAAGTTCTCGCCCTCGGCAGCTGCCTTGAGGTTCTCAGGTGTGCTCTTGATAGCACCACCCTCGAGCAGCTTGAACCACAGTTTAGCATGTTCTTTCTCCTGCAGTGCAGTCTCGGTGAAGAAACCTGCAATCTGCTCATATCCGTCTTTCTTTGCCTTAGAAGCAAAGTATAAATACTTGGTGTGTGCCTGAGACTCGCCAGCAAAAGCGTTCTTCAGGTTCTGTTCGGTCTTAGTTCCTTTAAGTTCTTTCATAATATTTTAATTTTAAATTTATATTATTTCTCGGGATTAAGAGCTTGGATGTGGGTCTCGGGAGCGATGCGCTGCACCTGCTCGTCGACGCTGTCGATCACGTTGACGATGTAGTCGCCCAGCTTCTCGGCCTCACCGATGATATCCATGTAGAAGATACCTGCTGAATAGGGATAGAGCTTCTGGTTCACGTTCTCGATATTCTCAGTGCGGCACTGGTTGCGGAAGTTGTTGATCTCCTTCTCCTTGTCGTAGTTGCGCATGAGGTCTTCGTTAGTCACGTTGTCCATATCCACGAGCACGGCAATCATGTTGCTCATTGCCTCGCTCACATACTTGAGGATGGTGTCGATGTTGTTGTAGTTATATTCCTCGAAGTGTGCACCGGCTTCTTCCTTGCGCACAAGGGTCTTGGCGATGTTGTTGCAGCTGTCGGCAATGCTCTCTATCTCGCTCACGATGTGAAGCATAGTAGAGACGCGCAGCTTGGCGTCATGAGAGAGGCGGCCGTCGACAACGGCATTGAGGAACTTGGCAATCTCAAGCTCCATGCGGTCGCTTATTTCCTCATACTTGGTGATGCGTTCAAGCAGCTTCTTGAACTCCTCGGTGCCGGTCTTAGTGTGCAGCAGGGTCTTGGCCATGCCCAGCATGCGTTCAACACGCTGTGCATACACTGCAACCTCGCGCTGTGCCTGAGAGATATTGAGCTCGGCAGCACTGAGCATACCGGTAGAGATATACTTGAGCTGGAATTCCTCCTCGTCGGCTTTTTTCTTCTTGCCCTTGACCAGGAAGTTGACCATCTTGACGTATGCCTTGGTGAACCAAATCATCACGCCCAGGTTGATTGTTGCAAGCACGGTGTGGAACATTGACATTGCAAATGACATTGCGAATGTGTAAGTAGCCTGATCAGCCTCGGTCATGGCTTTGCCGCTGTTGGCAGCCTGGTACAGTGAGTTGGGATCGGCCAGGCCAAAGAGTGCGTTGATCCACACGATGAGCTTAACCACGAGGAAGAAGCAGGGAAGTTCCCACACAGCACCCAGCACGTTGAAGAGCACGTGTCCGGCAGCAGCCTTCTTAGCGGCGGTGTTACCACCCAGTGATGCAAGCACGGGGGTGATGGTGGTACCGATCTTGCTACCCAGCACCATGGCACAAGCCATGTCGAAGGGAACCCAACCCTTGGCGGCAAGGATGAGCACGATGGCAAATGTTGCGGCACTCGACTGGATAACTGCAGTAACAACTACACCCACAGCCCAGAAGATGAGCATGTTAAAGAATGTGGGTGCGGTATAGGCCTTTAATGATTCAAAGATTTCGGGAGACTTGCTCAGGTCAGGTACATACTCGCTGATTGACGCAAGGCCCATAAACAAGAAAACAAAGCCTATGAGGAACTCGCCTATAGACTTGGTCTTGTTCTTTTTCATAAACATCATGGGCACAGCTATGGCCAGCAACGGCATGAGCACGGTTCCCATGTTTACCTTAAAGCCAAAAATAGCCACAATCCATGCGGTGAACGTAGTACCCACGTTGGCACCCATGATGACGGCCATACTTTGCTCAAGTGACATTAAGCCAGCGTTCACAAAACTCACAACCATAACGGTCGAAGCCGACGAACTCTGAATCAATGCTGTGATTAAGATACCTGTGACTACGCCCATCAAGCGATTGCGGGTCATAGCCGAGAGAATTGAACGCAAGCCGTTACCAGCTGCCTTCTGGAGGCCTTCGCTCATCACCTTCATACCATACAGGAAGAGGCAGACGGCACCTATCAAGGCCACAAAGTCAAGGATTGAATAATCCATTAATAATATTTTTAAGTTTAGTTAAAAAGAATATTTGCTTACAAAGTTAATACAATTTTATTACATTAACCAAATATTAAGTGCTAAAAGTTAGGACTCTCCGGGAACTCGCGCTTGCGAGAACCCAGAGAGTCCTGTATTTTGTGATTTCCCGTGTCCTTGTCTAGTTTTAGTTCAGGATGATCTTTATGAGGGCGTTGACATCGGTCACGTCATAATTTCCGTCACCGTTGAAGTCGGCCGCACGGCTGTTGAATGGCTGGGGATTGCCGCCCAGTACCTTGCTCACAAGTGCATTGATGTCGGCAACATCGACAGTACCGTCCATGTTGACATCACCCGTGAGGAAGTTTTCAGAAGCCTTGCCCTTGATGAAGAAGCGGGTGTTGAGCGTGCGGCCGTTGTTGTAACGGTAGCTCACCACTTCCTCGGTAAACTTGATTGCGTCCTCGCCATTCACCTTGATCATCTCGCCACCCTCAAGGCTGCCGGTAACCAGCTTGGTCACGTCAAAGCCGTGGCCCAGCATAGCGTTGAGGCTGCTCAGGGGCAAGTAGCAGGTCTTGAGGCCGTCGATGGTGGTCTCAAGGGGAGTGACTGTGCGGCCGTTGCCTGTGACGTTGATGCTGGTGAGGGCGGTGTTGGCGCTCAGGTCGATGCTTGCCAGGTTGTTGTAAGCCAGGTTCACGGTGGTGAGCTTGGTGTTCTTTGACAGGTCAACGCTGTTGAGTGCCGAGTACTGGGTGTAACCGCCGGTAGCATACTGCTCGCGCGACAGGTTGAGCACGGTGATGTTCTTGAAGTAGCCCAGGCCGGTGAGGTCGGTCACGCCGGTGAATGTGGTGCCGGCGGTGGTGCCATAAGTGCCCATGTTGCTGAAGTCTATCACATTGGTGCCGCTGTAGTCGGTGCCCTGTGTCTCGTTCTCGACCGAGTTCTGGAACATCATTGCATAGCAGCCAGCAGGAGCAACGACGTATCCGTCAGCGCCAATGTTTGCTGCGGTAGCCTTGCCGTTGGTCTTCTGGGTGGTATAGTCCCAGAACCACACCTGGCCGCGCTCCACGAGATAGCGCACGAGCACAGGATCGGCAACAGCACGGCCGTGCTGTTCCTTGCAGTCACTGAGCACCACGAGGTTCTCGCCTGCATGTGTGCCGCCGGTGGGGATGTGATAGTACCACAGGCCCTCGATGCGCTGGAAGTTACCCTTGACGTCGGGTTCGGGGTTCATCGAGCCAGTGACGGGCACATTGACTGCCTCAGCGCCTGTGCTAGTGATGGCGAGCGTTGCCTGGTGAGCGCCCACTGTGGCGGGAGCGTATGTGACGGTCACTGCACCCGATCCTGCAGCCTTGCTGATGGTGGTCTTGTCTATTGAGAACATAGCAGCGTCACGTCCCTCGAGGCTTATCTTGATGTCGCCCTTGAGGTTGTTGCCGGCAACGCTAATAACGGTTGTCTTGGTTGCCTCATAGTCGATGGCGCCCATCTCCACCTTGTCGGGAGTAACGGTGACGCGGGTGGTGGTGTCGGGTTCGAGGTCATAAACTGGCACTGTGCCATACTTGTAGTAGGCCACGCCCTGGTTGTGCACGAGCACCCACATCTCCACACCCTTGTCGCCGTTGACGTGGGTTGCCACGCTGGTCGACATCGAGGTGTTGCGGGTGGTTCCCAGTCCGCCTGAGGGGTAGCTGCCCAGGGCATCGCATTGCGCCCATCCGTTGGTCACGTCGGCTACTACTGCGCGTCCGCCAGTGAGTGTAGTTGAGCCTGATGCATAAGTAGTTGCCACACCGTATGTGGTGCCGCGGTAGTTAAACGACTTGAAGGCATTGCCGTGAACCACCTTGCCCAGTGCATCGGTGTTCATCGAGCAATATACCAGGCCGTCCTTGAAGTAGGTGGGATAGTACTGCTGCCCTATAGCCCAGAAGTTGTTGGCTCCGTCGGGCACAACACGGGGCGAGAGACCCAGCTTAACAGCAGCGCCAGCGTCGCCGTCCTCCTTGAGGGGCTTGACATAGCTGGGCGCGGTCTCGCACACACCGCCGCTGATGCTGTAGCGCAGCACTTCGCTCTGCTCGGTGGTAGAGCCTGCAGCAAAGTAGATATAACCTTCGTTGAGGTTACCATAGAGACCCAGGCAGTCGCCCACACGGGCCTTGCCGTTGAACTCGGTGGTGTTGAGCAGCACGCGGGGCTGTGAATTGTCGTTGTCCCACACATAAACCTTGAGAGGACTGCCGGTGGTGGCGAGGTTACAAGCCACAACCTTGCCGTCGAAGCACTTCACGTCTATCACCTTGAGAGCACCACCGGTCACGCCGGTCATGTCAAGGTTCTTGATAAAAGCACCCGTCTGAGCATTGACAACTGCAATCTTGCCGTCCTCGGCATTGACCACATAGAGCTTGCCGGCGCCGAAGTCCATGTTGCGCGCCTTGCTGTAAGCGGGGAGCCAGTTAGCGTCTTTCTTGCCGCTTGTCTCGCTCATGTTCCACCCCTCGGTGAACGCGAGAGGCGGATTCTTGCCCTCGCCCGAGAGAGCTACAGTGGCGCTATAAGAGCCCGCGGTGAGTTTTACCGAACCTGCGTGCTGGCCGGTCTTGGTGGGCTTGAATGTCACGGAGATGGTGCTGTTGCCAGGCTGCAGTGTAGCGGGAGTGACGCTGAAGCCCTCGCCGGTGCATGCCACACTGATAGAGCCTGTGATGCCCGTAGTGGTCACGTTAACGGTGCGCTTGTCCTCTGAGCCCACATACACTGTGCCGTGGTTGAGGCTGGGTGTAGAGGTGTTGATGCCCTCGTTCACACCCTCGCTCAGGTTGAACTTCTTGAGCGTAGAGTTGCCGTTGCTCACGGTCACTGTGGCGGTCTGTGTCTGATAACCGGCCTTTGACACGCGTATGGTGTAAGTGCCCGCGGTGAGGTCAAAGAAGCCATACACGCCGTTGTGCCAGTTGTCGGTGGTCATGGTCTGCACCACGGTGCCGCTCGAGTTGAGCAGCTCCACTGTGGCGCCGTTCACGGCGAGATAACTGTCGCGGTTGCGGCTCACATAGCTGGTGTAGCCGCAGCCCTTGCTGGTGTTGCGAATGTCGCCTATGATGCAGCCCTTGATAGCAGAGGGAGAAACTATGGGGAACTCCAGATAGGCGCGGGCAAGTTGCCATGCCGTGAAACGGTTATACACATCGCCCTTCATGCGCAGTGCCTCGGGACGATAGTCGTGGAACCATGTCTCGACCAGGTAGCCCACCTGCGTGTTAGACGCCAGCACGCCCAGGCTCCAGCCGTTGAACGAATAGTCGTTGATGGCACGGGGGGTCGAGTAGGTGACGTCGGTGAGGCGGTTCACGTCCTGCTGCTGAGCGGCAGCGAGGGCAAACTTCTGTGAGCCAGCCACACGCTCGGTGGAGTTGCTGGTGCGGGTACCGCTATATTCAGCTATCACATAGTTGGCGCTGGCATTGGCACCGTTGCTGTGTAGCGAGATGAAGTGTCCGCCGAAACTGTTTGACTGCGCTGCGATAGTACTCAGCGCCAGGTCATCGCTGCTATAGTTGGTAGTGCGCGACATCTTGGTGCTGTAACCCAATCCCTGTAAAAACTCGTTGAGATACTTGCCACGAGTGAGCGTGCCGTCGCTCTCATAGAAACGGTCACTGCCGGTGAAACCCAGTTCGGCGGGCAGGTCGGTCGGCCTGTCGTCACTGTCGTGTCCGCCGTGACCGGGGTTGATATATATTTTATATACATTGCTCACGGCTCCTGCGCCAAGCGCTATGGCCAGAGCGGCTATCAATGCGGTATATAGTCGTCTCTTCATGGTCATCTCTCTTTAATGGTCATTAAATAAACCTTACCGTCGGTGCTGTGATAGGCCACCTGCGACCCGTCGGCACTCACGGCCGGGAACATCTTTATCTCATCGCTTGTGGTCGAGAGCTGCTGGCGACCAGTGCCGTCGATGCCCACAATCACGATCTCTGACGCCGTGAAGCGGCTGCCGTCGTCCTTGTCGTCCATAGCCACCACATAGTCGTTGCCGCGCCACACGGGAGCGTGGAGTCGGCCCAGGTTCACCAGCGAGCCACCGTCGAGGTCGCTCACATAGGCATCGTTGCCGGCCACAAACAGCAGGTGCTGCTTGTCGGGCGAGAGGCTGCTCCAGCAGTAATTCACGTCGCGGTCGGCAGTCGACAGCGGGTCAACCACGGTGCGCTCGCCGCCACGATAAACCACTACCTTGAGGTCCTCCTCGGTGACAAAAATCTCTTCCTGTGCCGTTGCGGCCACCTTGCGGCCGGCGTTGCGCTTCACCGCCTGTCCCTCGGCCATCACCTTCACTTCCTCGCCGTTGAGATTGATGGTATTGAAATGGTCGAGCCCGGTGGCCAGTACCTGTGTGGCACCGCTTGCCAGGTCTATCGACTGGAGCGACAGCGTCATGTCCTTGAAATTGAGCTCGCGGCATATCACCGCACGGCTGTCGGCAGTCACGGCAATCTTGTAGGCCGCACTGGGCGATGTAGACAGCTGTGTATAAGCGTCATTTGACAAATTAACAACTCCCAGGCCGTCATAAGCCGGACTGATGGCAACGAGAAGACTGTGTCCATCGGGGGTAAAAACCGGGTGATACATCTCGCGGTCGGCAGCCACCTGCCGCACCTGCGTCACCTCAAACTTCTGAGCACTGGCCGTCATGGTAGCACTGGCCAGCATAGCAAATAAGATTTTCTTCATATGCAGTATTTTTTGTTAATGGCTAATAATATAATGACCCAAACAAAAGTAACAGTAAGATTTACGTTTATGATTGAGTTGCTATGAAATTTATCACAAAGATAGTGTAAATTATTATATATCACAAGTAAAACCCTAAAAAACCACAGGACACACTACCGGAGAGAAGCCATAGAGGCTCGGTAGAAGTATATTGGGATCAGCGGATTTTCTCGGTTGGTGTCACGTCGTGACCATCCCATCGGGATGGAATACGGTAGCCAGCCATGAAGGCCTGCAAATGCAGGACGATATGGCTGGAAGAAAGGTAACATAAACAGACCATGCCTTTAGGTATGGGATAAATCACGTGTGGTGAAGTGCGACCCCTTCGAGGTCGGGTCGTGGGGTGCTCATTGTCTCCGACGGCCTGCGGCCATCGGTTACGATGCAATGTGACGACTCCGTCGTCATGTTACCAACCAGAATTATCCGCTGATCCGTATATTGTGGCTTATTCTAAAAATGACGGACATCATGTGAGAGTCCGTCATTTTATCTTGGAGCCGATAGAGCAAACTTTGATAAAGGCTAAACTTGCCTTTTTACTTAGTGTTTCTTCTTTTTGCTCTTGCTTTTGCTCTTGTTTTTTATCTTTTCACCATTGTAATCCAGATAAACTTTATGCACAACATTATAGCGACCTCCTGTATTTAAATATATTTCATCTTCATCGTAAATTACGATCTCGTTCTTTAAGAACTTAACGTCATGTGCAAAATATCTTAAATCATTAAAATCTAGGGTTTTCTTATTGATTTTTACTAAGCCTTCTCCTGCATGGGCTCCGCCATAACAAATGTATAGCAGGATTGACTTGCCGTCAGGGCATAAAATATAGTGGTCTATACTTTGGCAATCGATTGATAGATCTTCGATTGAATGCGTTTTGGTATCATATACAGCAAATATGGGTGTGTCATATTCATCCTCTGTAATGAAAAAGATTCTTCCCAGTGCCACATCCTTTTCAACGACGGTGCACCCTGTGGGCAACTCGTCGAGATACTTGTCAAGGGTTGTGGACCTTTTATCGGGTTTGTCCATTCTTACACTTTGTTGCGCAAACATCATCAATGGCAGCATGAGCACCATTACACATAATAATTTTTTAATCATAATTCCTTAATTTTAAAGCACGTTTTGTTTTACAGGGCAAATATACTAATAAAATCTGACATACCACCTTATTTTAGCAGTATTTTGGGATCAGCAGAGGTGCCCATTTGATGACAAAAAATCCTCCCGCGTTATCGTCCGACAATGCGAGAGGATCAATATGAAAAAACTATTATTACAATTTAGTCGATGATTGAGAAGCCTGTGTACTTCTGCAGGCACTCGGGTACGCGGATGCCTTCGGGAGTCTGGTTGTTCTCGAGCAGGGCAGCCACGATGCGGGGCAATGCCAGTGCCGAACCGTTGAGCGAGTGGCACAGGCGTGTCTTCTTGTCCTCACCGCGGTAGCGGCACTTGAGGCGGTTGGTCTGGTAGGTCTCGAAGTTAGATACCGAGCTAACCTCGAGCCAGCGCTGCTGTGCTGCGCTCCATACCTCAAAGTCAAATGTGATGGCGCTGGTGAAGCTCATGTCACCACCGCACAGGCGCAGGATGTGCCAGGGCAGACCCAGCTTCTCGAGCAGACCCTGAACGTGGTCTTTCATCTCCTCGAGTGCTGCGTATGAGTCTTCGGGCTTCTCGATGCGCACGATCTCTACCTTGTCAAACTGGTGCAGACGGTTCAGGCCGCGCACGTCCTTGCCGTAGCTGCCAGCCTCGCGGCGGAAGCAAGCTGAGTAAGCGCAGTTCTTCTTGGGGAGCTCATCGTTAGCCAGGATCACGTCACGGTACATGTTGGTAACGGGAACCTCGGCTGTGGGGATGAGGTAGAAGTTGTCGAGAGTGGCGTGATACATCTGGCCTTCCTTGTCGGGCAGCTGACCTGTGCCACGTCCTGAATCCTCGTTGACAACATAGGGGGGCTCAACCTCTACATATCCGGCATCGCTAGCCTCATCCAGGAAGAACTGGATGAGAGCGCGCTGCAGGCGTGCGCCCTTGCCGATGTAAACGGGGAAGCCGGCACCGGTGATCTTGACGCCCAGGTCAAAGTCTATGAGGTTGTATTTCTTGGCGAGTTCCCAGTGGGGCAGTGCATCCTCGCCCAGATTGGGCATGGGGCCGCCTTCCTTCTCTACCACGTTATCCTCGGCGGTGCGTCCTGCGGGAACGCCCTCGTAGGGTACGTTGGGGATAGAGAGGAGGATATCAGTGATCTCGTCCTCAGTAGCTTTGAGGCGCTCGTCGATTTCTTTATTAGTGTTTTTGAGTGCAGCAACCTGAGCCTTAACAGCCTCGGCTTCTTCACGCTGGCCTTGTTTCATCAGGCCACCAATCTGAGCTGCCATCTTGTTGAGCTTGGCAGCATTGTCGTCGCGCTCCTTCTGTGCTGCGCGGCGCTGCTTGTCGAGTTCCACAACGCGCATGATGGGCTCACGGCCGTCAAAACACTTGACTGCAAGACGCTCAATCACTGCTTCGGGATTCTCGTTGATGAGTTGTAATGTAAGCATTGTTATATAATGTTGTTGTTTGTTTTTATAGTCTCTTTAGTTTTATAGGCACGCTGTGCCGCTCTTAAAGCGTAGGGCTATTAAGCCAATAGCTGTCGCACCAGGGTGTTGATGGCCTTGCCCTCAGCCTTGCCGGCAAGTTGCTTGGTAGCCATGCCCATCACCTTGCCCATATCCTTCATCGAGGTGGCTCCGGTGGCAGCGATGATCTCCTTAACGGCAGCTTCAAGTTCCTCGGCGCTCATCATCTTGGGCAGGAATTCCTCAATCACGGCAGCTTGTGCCAGCTCCTCCTCGGCCAGTTCCTGACGGCCGTTCTCGGTATACAGGGCAGCACTCTCCTTGCGCTGTTTAGCCATCTTCATGAGGGCTTTGAGTGCATTTTCGTCACTCACTTCGCCGTTGTTTCCGGGCTGTGTCTTGATGAGAAGCAACTCTGCTTTAATGCCTTGTAATGCGCCCAGGCGCACCTTGTCGCGGGCCAGCATAGCAGCCTTGATGCCCGCATTCACGTTATCAAATATTGCCATAGTGAATATCGTTTTTTGTTTCAACCCACAAAGTTACTATTTTTTTACGAAAAACGAAAACTTAATACAAAGAGTTGTGTCTCGGTAGGCGCTGCCTACCGAAACCAAGAACGAGACAGGACTCGATTAGAAGTCACTGAACATGTCGGGGCGGATGAGCAAGCCCACACGCAGGCGGTTGTGGTACTGCTTGTAGTCGAGCAGGCACTCACCATAGCCGTTGTAGTAGTGCAGCATGAGGAACTGGTTGTGGTTCTTGAACAGACGGAAGCCCAGGTTGGCAGTGATGTTGCCGCTCAGGTTCCAGCCCTGGCGTTTCACATAGGTGAGGTCAAACACCCAGCGCTTGTTGGTAGTGACACACTGGATACCGGTCTGGAATATACCGCTGTACTTGAGGATGTCCTTGTTGTTCTCACCGTCAACGATGGGAATCCACACCTTGCCGTGAACCATGAAGTGGGGATCGAGGTACATGGCGGCACTGAGCGAAATCTTGTTCCAACTGCGTGACGCCAGGCTGTCACGTCCATTTGACTCATGCTCGACCAGCAGTGTTGCCTTGCCAACTACGCGGTTCTTGACGATGATATGCTTAGAGATACCTATACCGGGATTGAAGTTGAGGTCACGCATGGGCATCGAGTTCTCAAACACGTTCCACAGGGTCTTCTGCGAGTAGAACAAGAACATATATGTCTTGAACGGCAGCACACTCTTAGTGAGACGCTGGGCTATAGACACCTGGAACTTCACGTCGCTATTGGTCTTGGTGGGTGCAGGACCAACCGAGGTACCGGCGGTGAAATAGTTGTCCTTGTAAAGGCCAAAGTAGGGACGGTTGTCGAGCTCGTGCAGAACGCTGTCAGCATTCATGATCTCATCTTCTTCAGTAATCACAATCTGTGCTGTCACAGGAAGTGCCAGCACCATTACTGCAAATGCGATTATAACTTTCTTAAAACTGATCATCTTTATGAATGAATTATTTATTTGTGGCACAAAGGTACACAAAAACAATTAAATCACCCAAAAAAACTACTACAAAACATTTTATCACCCACAAAGTCCCTCCACGACAGTAATATCCTAAGCTCAGCCCCCCCCTCACATGACGTTCCTGTGATTTTTACAATAAGCCATTAGGTGGGCTTGGATTAGTGGTAATCTTTTATTTTGTAAAAATAAAAATTTGTAGTAAATTTGGTTTTTGGCAACATCTATGGACTCGTTCCCGGGGCTGTTGCCAGCGACAAGTTTACTAAGAATACAATTTAATACACACTATATGAGCAAGATAGTTACTTTAGGCGAAATCATGCTTCGCTTGTCTCCTCCGGGACATCTGCGCTTTGTGCAGAGTAATTCGTTTGACGTGGTGTATGGCGGAGGCGAGGCCAATGTGGCTGTGAGTTGTGCCAACTATGGACACGAAGCCTACTTCGTTACCAAGCTCCCCGCACACGAAATTGGACAGAGTGCGCTCAATGCGCTGCGCCAGTTTGGCGTTAAAACCGATTTCATTGCCCGCGGTGGCGACCGCCTGGGCATCTATTACCTGGAGAGCGGTAGCGCCGTGCGCCCCAGCAAGGTGATTTATGACCGTGCCCACTCGGCAATCAGCGAGGCCGAGGTCAGCGACTTTGACCTTGATGCCGTCATGGAGGGTGCGCAGTGGTTCCACTGGAGCGGCATCACCCCGGCGTTGAGCGACAAGGCGGCAGCCCTCACCCTCGAGGCATGCAAGGCGGCTAAGCGCCACGGCGTGACGGTGAGCGTTGACCTCAACTTCCGCAAGAAACTGTGGACCCCCGAGAAGGCCCAGAGCGTGATGCGTCCGCTCATGCAGTATGTGGACGTGTGCATAGGCAACGAGGAGGACGCCGAGCTGTGCCTGGGCTTCAAGCCCGATGCCGACGTGGAGAACGGTGCAACCGATGCTGCCGGTTACGAGGGTATCTTCAAGGCCATGGCGGCGGAGTTTGGCTTCAAGTATGTCATCTCAACGTTGCGCGAGTCAATCTCGGCGAGCCACAACGGCTGGAAGGCGATGATATATGACGGCAAGGAGTTTTATGTGTCGCGCCGTTACGACCTGCTGCCCATCGTGGACCGTGTGGGTGGCGGTGACTCGTTCTCGGGCGGCATCATCCATGGCCTGCTCACCATGCAGTCCCAGGCCGAGGCGCTGGAGTTTGCAGTGGCGGCATCGGCCCTCAAGCACACCGTGCACGGCGACTTTAACATGATGAGCGCCCAGGAGGTGGAGCAGCTGGCCCATGGCAGCGGCAACGGCCGCGTGCAGCGATAACCCCCACGCCCTCCTCTACCACCTTGAGCTGACGCTCAAGGCACAGTGGCGCATGGCTGGCACCTCGCCCTTAAAAGGACGAGCACACAGCTGGTTTTCGTTTTCGTGAAAATGCGCAGTGGCTAGTTTTAGTAGCGCAGCGTTTCGTTTTCGTGAAAATGCGTAGCATTTTAGTTTTCGTTTTTAAAAAAACACTATGGCAAGATATGATAAACTGCAGGTGCTCGGCATAATGGGCACAACCGGGATGGTTCCCGTGTTTTATAACAGCGACGCGACAGTTGCCCAGCAGGTGGTAAAGGCCTGCTATGACGGCGGTGTGCGCGCATTTGAGTTTACTAACCGTGGCGACATGGCCCACGAGGTGTTTGCCCAGCTCATAGGCTTCGTTGCCGCCCAGTGTCCCGGCATGGCGCTGGGCGTGGGCTCAGTGGTCGACGCCCCCACAGCGGCGCTTTACATCCAGATGGGAGCCGACTTTGTGGTGGGTCCCATGTTCAACGCCGAGGTGGCACGCCTGTGCAACCGCCGCCAGGTGCCCTACATACCTGGCTGCGGCACCGTTACCGAGGTGAGCAATGCCCAGGAGGCTGGCTGCGAGGTGTGCAAGATATTCCCAGGCGATGTGCTCGGTCCCAAATTTGCCAAGGGTCTGCTGGCTCCCATGCCATGGTCACGGCTCATGGTGACCGGCGGAGTAGAACCTACCGAGGAGAACCTCACCGCATGGTTCAAGGCTGGCGTGTACTGCGTGGGCATGGGCTCAAAGCTCTTCCCCAAGGACAAGGTAGCAGCCGGAGACTGGACCTATGTGACCGAGAAATGCCGCGAGGCCCTCAACATCATCGCCAACAATAAATAATCAACAAATAAAACACCATGACTCAAACCAATAAGAAAACAAGCTTCCGCTGGACGATATGCGCACTGCTCTTTGCAGCCACCACGGTCAACTACCTTGACCGTCAGGTGCTGTCGCTCACGTGGAAGGATTTTATCGCCCCTGAATTTCACTGGACCAATGCCGACTATGGCAACATAGCCGCAGTGTTCTCCATTATATATGCCATTGCCAACCTGCTCTCGGGACGCTTCATCGACTGGATGGGCACCCGCAAGGGCTACCTGTGGGCCATAGGCGTGTGGTCGGCCGGAGCGTGTGCCCATGCCCTGTGCGGCATCGCCACGCAGTGGTCGCTCGACATGCACGGCACTGAGGAGATGATCAAGGCCACCGGCACCGTTGCGACTATGGTGGCAACGGTGAGCACCTATTTCTTCATCGCCGCACGCGTCATCCTGGGCGTGGGCGAGGCTGGAAACTTCCCCGCTGCGGTCAAGGTAACGGCTGAGTATTTCCCCATGAAGGACCGTGCCTATGCCACCTCAATCTTCAACGCCGGTGCCACCGTTGGCGCCCTTGTGGCTCCGCTGTGCATCCCCAGCATGGCTCACTACTTCAGGACCATAGGCTGGGGCAACGGCTGGGAGATGGCGTTTATCCTCGTGGGTGCGCTGGGATTCGTGTGGATGGGATTCTGGCTCTTTGTCTACAAGAAACCCGAGGAGAGCAAGCACGTCAACGAGGCCGAGCTGGCATATATCAACCAGGACGCCGCACAAACGGCTGCGGCCCAGCAGCCCAAGGCCAAGGTGCCTCTGAGCAAGATTTTCGGCTTCAGGCAAACGTGGGCCATCTTCCTTGCCAAGCTCATCACTGACGGCGTGTGGTGGTTCTTCCTGTTCTGGATTCCTGCCTATGTGAGTGATGTGCACAACCTCCCCAGCCATCATCCCATGGCCATGACGCTCATCTTTGTCATCTATGCACTCACGCTGCTGTCGATACTGGGCGGCAAGCTGCCCACCATCATCGTCAACCGAACCGGGCAAAACGCTTATGACGCCCGTCTCAAGGCCATGCTGGTGTTTGCGGTCATTCCGCTGCTGGTACTGGTTTCACATCCATTGGGCACCATCTCTTACTGGTTCCCCATCGTTATCATAGGCCTCGCCGGAGCGGCACACCAGTCGTGGTCGGCCAACCTGTTCTCAGTGTGCAGTGACCTGTTCCCCAAGCGCATGCTGGGCACCATCACCGGCATCAACGGACTGGCGGGCGGCATCAGCTCGTTTGCCATCAACAAGTTCTCGGGCCACTTCCTCGACTATGCCCATGCCAGCAATCTGCAATTCATGGGCTTTGAGGGCAAGGACAGCGGCTATTTCATCATCTTGTGTTACTGCGCCGTGGCCTACATCGCTGGCTGGGCAGTGCTCAAGGCTTTAGTTCCCAAGTATAACCCCATCGAAAATGAGACAATTTAACGACGATAACTTCCTGCTGGGCACAGCCACGGCACGCGACCTATACCACGAGGTGGCCGAGCCTCTGCCCATCATCGACTATCACTGCCATCTGAGTCCGCGCGAGATTGCCGAGGACCGCCCCTTTGCCAGCATCACCCAGCTGTGGCTGGGCGGAGACCATTACAAGTGGCGCGCCATGCGTGCCAATGGGGTAGACGAGCGCTACATCACGGCCGACGCCAGCGACTGGGAGAAGTTTGAGCAGTGGGCAGCCACCGTGCCTTACACGCTGCGCAACCCCCTGTATCACTGGACTCACCTCGAACTCAAGACCGCATTTGGCATCGACAAGGTGCTCAACCCTGGCAACGCCCGCGAGATATATGACACTTGCAACGACCTGCTGGCTCAGCCGGGCTACACTCCGCGCGCACTCATGGTGCGTTATGGCGTGGAGGTGGTGTGCACCACCGACGACCCCGTTGACACACTCGAGCATCACAAGGCCATTGCTGCGAGCGACTTTGACGTGAAGGTGCTGCCGGCATGGCGTCCCGACAAGGCTGTTGCCGTGGAGGATCCCGTGCAGTACCGCGAGTATGTGGAACGCCTGGGCGAAGCGAGTGGCATTGCCGTGGGCAATTACACTCAGTTGCTCGATGCCCTGCGCCGCCGCCACGACTACTTTGCCCAGTGCGGATGCTCGGTTGCCGACCACGGCGTGACCTATTTCCCCTATGCTCCCTGTACCGACGGCGAGGCAGCGGCGATATTTGACAAGGTGATGGCGGGACAAGCGCTAGGTCACGACGACATCCTGAAGTTCAAGACCGCTACCCTGCTCCACCTGGCACGCATGAATGCCGAGAAAGGATGGGTGCAGCAGGTGCACTACGGCCCCATGCGCAATGTCAACAGCAAGATGATGCGCCTGCTGGGTCCCGACACGGGGTTTGACAGCATAGGCGACTACCGCAGCATCGAGCCGCTGGCACGCTTCCTCGACACACTCAACAGCGAGGACCGCCTCACTAAGACCATCCTCTACAACCTCAACCCCTGCGACAACACTGCGCTGGCGGCCCTCATTGGCGACTTCCAGGACGGCAGCGTGCCGGGCAAGATGCAGATGGGCTCGGGATGGTGGTTCAATGACCAGATTGACGGCATGCGCAAGCAGATTGAGGCACTGAGCAACCAGGGACTGCTGAGCCGATTTGTGGGCATGCTCACTGACTCGCGCTCGTTCCTCTCCTACCCACGCCACGAGTACTTCCGCCGCACGCTGTGCGACATCCTGGGCAGCGACGTGGAGCGTGGACTCATCCCCGAGTGCGAACTCCAGCGTGTGGCCGACATGGTGGCCGACATCAGCTACAACAACGCTAAACAATACTTCAACTTCTAAACGCCGGTGCGCGGTAAAAAAGAAAATATTTTTTATTATCTATATGTAAAGAAAATGGCTTGCTCCGCAAGCAAAATGGAATTACCTCTTATATAGAGTAAGAATTGTTATTTTGTGGACGGAGTCCACCATTTTCGTGGCGCAAGCCATCAAAATTAAAAATAATCATTTTCTTTTTTGACAACAAACGATAAAAACTTTTAATTATAGAAAAGAGATATGGAAAAGACCTGGAGATGGTTTGGACCCAACGACAAGATAACGCTCGACATGCTGCGCCAGATAGGCGTGGAGGGCATCGTGACCGCACTTCACCACATCCCCAACGACCAGGTGTGGAGCTACGAGGAGGTGATGAAGATGAAAGACTACATCGAAGCCCATGGCCTGCGGTGGTCGGTGGTGGAGAGTCTGCCGGTGTGCGAGAGCATCAAGTATGGCGGCCCCGACCGCGACGAGCTCATCGAGAAATATAAGGTGAGCCTTGCCAACCTGGGCCGAGCCGGCGTGCACACCATCTGCTACAACTTCATGCCGGTGCTCGACTGGGCACGCACCACGCTCGACCACCCCAATGACAACGGCACCACCTGCCTGTACTTTGACCGCGCCGAGTTTGCCTACTTTGACATCCACATCCTCAAGCGCGAGGGTGCCGAGGCCGACTATGACGCCGATGTGCTCGCACGCATGGAGCAACTTGGGCAAACGATGACACCCGAGGGCGAGCAGCGCCTCATCGAGAACATCATCGTCAAGACTCAGGGATTTGTCAACGGCAACATCACTGAGGACGACAAGAACCCCGTGGAGAAGTTCAACGACCTGCTGGCACTGTACAAGGGCATCGATGCCGAGCAGCTGCGCGAGAACATAAAATACTTCCTCAAGGCTATCATGCCCGTGTGCGACGAGTGGGGCATGAACATGTGCGTTCACCCTGACGATCCTCCGTTGCAGATCCTGGGCCTGCCGCGCATCGTCACCTGCGATGCCGACATCGAGTGGCTCATGAACGCCGTGCCCAATCCCCACAACGGCCTCACCTTCTGCGCCGGATCGCTCAGCGCCGGAGCCCACAACGATGTGCCCGCGCTGGCCCGCAAGTATGCCGCGCGCACTTGGTTTGTGCACCTGCGCTCCACCAACGTGCTGCCCGGCGGCAACTTTATCGAGGCTTCACACCTGGGCGGACGCGCCAACATCATCGAACTGGTGCGCATCTTTGAGAAGGTCAACCCCTCGCTGCCCATGCGCGTGGACCACGCTCCGCTCATGCTGGGCGACGAGA
>JAKSLZ010000048.1 GCA_024400935.1 Muribaculaceae bacterium
GCATCTGCGGGAACAGGAGCACATCCTGGATGTAGCTGTTGCCGGTCATGAGCATAACCAGACGGTCGATGCCGATGCCGATACCGCTTGTGGGAGGCATACCGTACTGCAGTGCACGCAGGAAGTCCTGATCGATGATCATAGCCTCGTCGTCACCCTTGTCGGCCAGTCGCATCTGCTCCTTGAAGCGCTCCTCCTGGTCGATGGGGTCGTTGAGCTCGCTGTAGGCGTTGGCAAGTTCCTTGCCGTTGACCATGAGCTCGAAACGCTCAGTGAGGCCTTCCTTGCTGCGGTGCATCTTAGTGAGCGGTGACATCTCCACGGGATAGTCGATGATGAAGGTGGGCTGGATGAAAGTGCCCTCGCAAGTCTCGCCGAAGATCTCGTCGATGAGCTTGCCCTTGCCCATGGTCTCGTCAACCTCGATACCCAGTTTCTTGCACACGTCGCGCATCTCTTCCTCGGTCATGCCGTTGAGGTCATAGCCGGTCTTCTCCTTGATTGCGTCAAGGATGGGGAGGCGGCGGTAGGGAGCCTTGAAGCTGATGGTCTTGCCGTCGATGACGGTCTCGGTGCTGCCGTTAACGGCAACGCAAATCTTCTCAAGCAGCTGCTCGGTGAACGACATCATCCAGTTGTAGTCCTTGTACTGAACATAGAGCTCCATGCAGGTGAACTCGGGATTGTGGTTGCGGTCCATACCCTCGTTGCGGAAGTTCTTGCCGATCTCATAAACACCCTCAAAACCACCCACGATGAGGCGCTTGAGGTAGAGCTCGGTGGCGATGCGCATGTACATGCCTATGTTGAGCGCGTTGAAGTGGGTCATGAAGGGGCGAGCGCTGGCACCGCCGGCGATAGCCTGCAGTGTGGGAGTCTCAACCTCGGTGTAGCCTGCGGCGTCGAGCTCGTTGCGCAGGGTGCGCAGCACGGTGGCACGCTTGAGGAATGTGTCCTTGACACCAGCGGTGACGATGAGGTCGACGTAGCGCTGGCGATAGCGCAGCTCGGGATCCTCAAATGCGTCGTAGGTAACGCCGTCCTTAACCTTAACCACGGGGAGGGGCTTGAGCGACTTGCTCAGCAGCTTGAGCTCCTGTGCATGGACGCTGATTTCGCCTGTCTGTGTGCGGAAAACAAAGCCCTTGATGCCCACGAAGTCGCCCATGTCGAGCAGCTTCTTGAACACCACGTTGTAGAGTTCCTTGTCCTCGCCGGGGCACAGGTCGTCACGGCTGATATACACCTGGATGCGGCCGTGTGAATCCTGCAGCTCGATGAACGAAGCCTTGCCCATGATGCGGCGGCTCATGATGCGGCCGGCGATGCTCACGGGACGGGGCTCGGCCTCGTCGGTGAACTGAGCACGGATGTCGTCGCTATAAGCATCGACTACATACTCGTCGGCGGGATAGGGGTTAATGCCAAGTTCGCGCAAGCTGTTAAGACTGTTGCGGCGTACTATTTCTTGTTCGCTAAGTTCTAAAATATTCATATTGTGTTGTGTTGATTTTTAGGGGTTTGGTTGCATAGCATGTTGTGTAAACGATGCTGAGCGTGTGATGGTTTACTTCTTAACTCCTGCCAGTTTTTGCACGCCTTCTCTCATCTTTTGTGACAGGACCTTGGCGAATTCGTCCTTCTGTCCTTTCTGTCCGTAGTAGTCTCCCAGAACGAGGAGAGCGCCTTCGACCTGCATATTCTCAGCGTCAGAAGCCTTGCCGTCGGTAGCCTTCTGTGCCAGAGCCAGCTGCATGTCGACCATGACCTGTGCGTCCTTGTCCATGTCGCCGGTGGGCTCATAAGTGCACTTTGACTTAACCTCTTCCTGGCGCTTAGCCAGGCGCTTCATTTCCTCCTGTGTGTTAGCGGCTTGGTTAGTTTTAACCGCTTTGTCACCGGTAGCGTCAACGGTCTCAACACCGGCGGGGAGAGGATTCTCGCCATTTTGTGGGGCGGCAATTTCGCCACGGCCGTTGGTACCAGCCTCTTCGGTGACGAGGGTGTCGTTTTTTGGGGCTGCTTCCTCGGTGTTGAGGGGCAGCGGAGTTTCAGTGGCGTCAGTGACTTTCTGTGCCTTTTCGTTGCAAGCAACGAGTGCTGTAGCAACCAGCACGGTCAAAAGTAATTTTTTCATATCTAGATATTTTGTTTGTTTTCTAACTTGCAAAGTTAGTGATTTTTTTTGAACGATGGTGTAAACCTCAGGCAAAACTTGCCGTGAGCAAGTAACGAGTGGTGCCGCTGCGGCGCAAAACGGGTGTCAGAACAGAATTTTGGTCTGTTTGCCGTTGCTGTCCTCGCCTTCATTTCGTGACGGCGTGGGTTGTGTAGCCGCTGCGGGTTTAGCCGAGGCTTCGGTAATGCTTTGTTTAACCTCGTTGGGTCGCTTGTGGGTGGGTGTGTTGCGCATCAGGTTGAGCACGGCGTCGTTTTCCATCTGCTCAGGTGTGAGGATGATGTACTGCTTAGAGGCGCGGTCGCTGTCCCATCCGTCTACGGTGTCAGCACCGTAGGCTGTTATGATTTCCTTCTCGATGTCGGCCTCGTCGCGTGGGCGTTCCTCTTTTGTATCCGGTTTGTTTTTCTTATCGCTGTCGACAGTGTGGAGGTCAGAGTCAAATCCTGAAGCCAGCACGGTGATCTTGACCTCATTGCCCATCTCCGGGTCCTCGGTCCTGCCGGTGATGATGTCCATGTCGTGAGTAAAGTTGGCCATGAACTTGTTTATCTCGGTAACTTCGCCCATCTGCAAGGGGTTCTCAGCCTCGGGGTTGAAGTAGATGTTGATGAGCATCTTTTTAGAGGTGAACACGTCCTGCATCTTGAGCAACGGAGAGTTGATGGCGTTTTCGAGCGCTTTTGTCACGCGGTGTTCTCCCTCGCCCACACCGGTGCTGATGATGGCTGCTCCGCCGTCGCGCAATGTGGTGTTGACATCCTGGAAGTCGACGTTCATCTCACCCTTGAAGATGATGAGCTGGCTTATAGTGCTTGCTGCCATTGTCAGGATGTCATCGGCCTTGTTAAAAGCGTTCTTGAAGTTGAGGTCGGGGTAGATGTCGACCAGTCGCTCATTGTTGATGATGAGCAACGCGTCCACATATTTTTCCATTTCGCGTGCACCAGCCAGCGCCTTGGCAATCTTTTTCTTGCCCTCAAAGAAGAACGGGATGGTGACGATGCCCACGGTGAGGATGTCTTTCTCATGCGCTATGCTCGCCACTACGGGGCCGGCTCCGGTGCCCGTGCCACCGCCCATACCGGCAGTGATGAACACCATCTTGATGCCTCCGCTCAGAGCGTCTTCGATCTTCTTGCGGTCGGCCTCGGCCTTTTGCTGCCCAACTTCGGGATTACCTCCGGCTCCCAGACCGTCGCCCAGCAGCACCTTGCAAGGCACGGGCGATGTGGCGAGGGCTTGTGAGTCAGTGTTGACCACAAAGAAAGAAACTCCATCGATTTTTTTCTGGGTGTACATGTAGTTCACGGCGTTGCCGCCACCGCCACCCACGCCCATTACGGCGATGATGTGTTTTTGCTGTGACAGAGATTCAAATCCCGAGTTTTGTGCTATAGAGTTGACATCGATGGGCATAGTGTTGACATCGTTAGGCATAGTGTTGTGATGATTGTGTGTTGTTTATAAAAAACTTAAAATAAGTAAGTTGAACGCTGTAGTTCCATCAGGTCCCTAACCGTGTGTGCTAGGGGCTGTGGTGTGATGTGACGGCGACGTGTGGTTGCCGCCGTCACATGTAGAGTATTAGTCGCCAAACTGGATGGTAGCTGCTGCACCGGGCTTGGTGGCCTGTGGAGCGGAGGCAGCCTTGGCGTCCTGTTTGGGTTGTTCACGCAGGCTGTTGATGATCTTCTTTACCTCGGCGGTGCGCTTGTAGGCGGGACGCCTGCGCAGCTCGTCGATAAGGGCTTCGTTCTCGATGTCTTCCTGTGTGAGGATGATGTATTGTGCCTCGGCCTTGGCCTGCTCGTTCTTAGCAATCACGTCCTGGCCATACTCGTCTTCCATCTTCTTCTTCATTTCCTCCTCGGGGGTGGGCTTGTTGACGGTGATGGGTTTCTTCTCGGGCATGGGGGCGTCCTCGTTGAGGTTGACGTCAAAGCCGGCAGCTAGCACAGTGATCTTGATGCGGTTGTCCAGTTTCTCGTCAAATGCTACACCAGTGATGACGTCTACCTCGTGGCTGAAGTTGGCCATGAAGTTTTCCATCTCGTTCATTTCGTTCATCTGGAACGGCTCGTTAGAGTTGGGGTTGAAGTAGACGTTGATGAGGATGCTGCTAGAGCTGTACACGTCTCGGTTCTTGAGCAGCGGAGAGTTGAGTGCGTCCTCGATAGCCTTGGTCACGCGGTTCTCGCCCTCGCCATAGCCGGTAGAGATGATTGCTACGCCGCCATTGCGCAGAGTGGTGTTCACGTCGTTGAAGTCGAGGTTCATGTGTCCCTGTGCGGTGATGAGCTCGCTGATGGAGCGTGCTGCGGTAGAGAGCGTGTCGTCGGCCTTGCCGAATGCGTTGTTGAAGTCGAGGTCGGGGTAGATGCTGATGAGTCGCTGGTTGTTGATGATGAGCAGTGCATCAACATATTTGCGCATCTCATTGGCACCGGCCAGAGCCTTGATGATCTTCTTTTGACCCTCAAAGAGGAAGGGGATGGTGACGATGCCCACGGTGAGGATGCCCTTGTCGTGGGCGATGCGTGCCACCACGGGAGCAGCGCCGGTACCGGTGCCACCGCCCATACCGGCAGTGATGAACACCATCTTGGTGCCGTCGTCAAAGAGCGATGCGATGTCGTCGCGGCTCTCCTCGGCAGCCTCGCGTGCCACCTCGGGCTTGTTGCCGGCTCCCAGTCCAAAGGTAACGTTGGGGCCTATGAGCACCCTGTTGGGCACGGGCGACATGTTGAGTGCCTGGCGGTCAGTGTTGATGACCACAAACGAGACACCCTCGATGTTTTGCGAATACATGTGGTTGATGGCATTGTTGCCACCGCCACCCACACCCACTACCTTGATGATGGTGGGCGCCTTTGTGTCTTCGGTGTTACGGAAACCTGCGCCTTCGATATCCTCAATGCTAGGGGCGCTATAGTTGATTTTTGCGCCTTCGATATCCTCGATGCCGGGGCCTGTATAGTTGTTATCTTCCATATTCTATAGTTTTAATTAGTTTCAGTTTAGATGTTTAATTCTGGTAACCATATACCAATGGGTATTACAGCAGTTCGTCGTCGTCCTGGTCGGCACCCACAAGTGATGAGGTGATCTTGTCAAGCCATCCTCTTAACTTAGACGGGCCTTTTTCAGGCTTTCTGGAGTTCTTCTTAGGTTCAGGCCTGGGTTCTTCTTCCTGCTGTTCGGGTCTTACAATCTCGGGACCAATGTCGTTGCTGTAAGTGGGAATCTCAACGCAAGAGTCGTAGGGGTCGTGTATTGTAGCGGCCTCGGCGAGCAGCGACATGATTTGCACATACTCGGGACGGTTGAAATAGGTGTCCTTGCTATTGACGTTGTAAGGCATGTTAGCGTGACGCACGGTAATCTTAGTGGTCTCCTGGAGCTTCTTGTCAAAGCCCTTGAGCTGTGCACTGCCGCCGGTGATCACGATAGAGTGGATGCTGTTGCCTGAGGGCAGTGCCGCATACTCGATCTGCTTGTTGATGTTAGCGATGATCTCGCCTGTGCGTGCGTTGATGAAGTTGGCAGCCTCGCGTGAGTTGACGCCATCGGTTGTCACATAGTCTGTGGGCTTGTGGTTGAGGGGCTCGTGGATGCTCTTCTTGACGCGCTCGGCAGTCTCTTCCAGCACGGTGTTGCCCAGACCGTTGACGATGTCAAGGGTGAGGTTGCGTCCGCCCAGGGGCAGGGTGTTGATGTAGTTGAGCATGCCGTTAGTGTAGATGGCCACTGTTGTGGTCTCGGCACCCATGTCCACGAGCATACATCCCAGTCGCTTCTCATCGTCGGTGAGGATGTGCTTGCCCATTGCCAGAGTTGTGATGATGTAGTTCTTGTCGGTGTTGCCGGGCATGATGGTCATCACACGGGTGAGATTTTTCTTGATTTGCGGGTTAGCAACAATCATGTTGTATTTGATTTGTATCTTGTTGCCTATGAGTCCCACGGGGTTATTGTCGGCCACCAGGTTGTTGTCTACATAGAATGCGTTGGGGACAACAGTGAGGGTGTCATATTTTTTGAAGCCATTCTTGCCGGTCTCGCGCAGGATAGATCCTATAGTGGCCTGCTTGATGGTTTCAGAAGCGTCGATGCTGCGGTTCACCTCTCCGGGCTCGCTGTGCAGTGAACGTCCAGCCAGGCCCACATACGCCTGCTTGATGCGTGCGCCGTCGCCTATGCTGGTCTCGATGCGCCTGAGGATGTGGCTGATGGCGTTTTTCACGTTTTCTACATTTTGCACTATACCATAGTTCACGCTATTGATGAGCTTGTCGTCCACTTCGACATGCTCAACAAAGAGTTGGCCGTTGTCGGTTAACTCGGCTACGGCGCCCACCACCTTAGAGCTACCTATCTCGATGGCTGCGATATATCTTTTTTCTTTCATAGGTTGGTGAAATTAGTTTATTACTTTATTGTGTTGTTGTTTAAATATTCTTTTTGGGTTGCTGTGCCGGAGCAGGGTTGGCTTTGGGCTGAGCCGTCGCTTTGGGCTGAGCTGCCTTAGGCTGAGTCGCGGCTTTGGGTTGTGCTGCCGCTTTGGGTTTAGGCTGTGCAGCGGGCTGCGGCTTGGCTGGAGCCATGTTCAATCCCTGGATGTCGGCCAGGTCGGTCTCGTCGGTCATGTCGGTCGAGTCCATCACAATCTTCTCTTTGGGTTTCCATCCCTTGCGTGTGGCTGCGATCTGGTAAGACCACTTCACAGAGATGGTGTCATAGTACTCATACCCCTTGCTGGGCAGCACGCAGCGGTAGAACGCCCGCAACTTGTCAAACTTGTTGTTCAGGTTGCTCAGGTCGCCCAGGTTGACCACATGGCCATATATTGCGGGCACGATGAAGATGTTGTTGCTGTCGCGCACGCTCACCATGGTGATGAGGCTGTTGAGCAACGAGTCGCCCTGTGCATACTCGATGAGTGGCAGCAGGCGGCTGGCCGGGAACTTGCTGGTAAAGGCGCCCTGCACGATGGGAACATCGGCATGGAAGTGTGATGTGGCCATCATGCGCTTGCCATAGCGGTTGAGGTAGTAGGGGGTGTCGCAGTTGCTGTCAAACACACGCATGAGCGGCACTATCTGCTTGACGCGCACTACCAGATGCCCGTTGGCGGCCACGGCGCAGTCCACGCTCTCAAGATACTCTGACTTCTTGAGCTTGCTCTCGATGGCGTCGGTGTTGATGTGGTCAACGGGCTGCCCCACGGGTTTGAACCCCAGGCGGGCAATTTCTTTCTTGATGCCGTCGGGGGTGACAAACGTGGTCTTCTCGGCGTTGAGCACTTCCACGTCGATAGATGAGCACACCTCGTCGTGCGCCTTGCCTTGGGCCCACATCATGCCGGTCACAAGCAATGATGTGAGAATGATTAAGATACTATATTTAATGATAAATCTCACTTGCGCTGTTTCTTAATTTCGCTGCATATCTCGGGCAGCAGGTTCACGATGTCGCCGGCTCCCACTGTAAGGCAGACCTCAAAGTTGAGTGTGTGGAGTGAACTGATCAGCATTTCTTTAGTGTAAATGCTCTTGACCGGGCATGTCACCTTGTCAAGGATGAGTTGTGACGTCACGCCCTCGATGGGAAGCTCGCGTGCCGGGTAGATGGGCAGCAGGATGAGCTCGTCGGCCAGCGAGAGAGCCTGTGCAAAGCCGTCGCACAGGTCGCGGGTGCGGCTGTAGAGGTGGGGCTGGAAGATCACTGAGATCTTGCGTCCCTGGTACAGGTCGCGCACGCTGTTGATGCTCGCCTTGATCTCGTCGGGGTGGTGTGCATAGTCGTCAATCACAACCTTGTCGGCCTCTTTGAGCCAGAACTCGAAGCGGCGCTTGGGGCCCATGAACGACGCCATGGCCTGCTTCATAGCCTCAGGCTCCACGCCAGCCAGGCGGCAAGCCGCCATTGATGCGATGGCATTCTCGATGTTGATGTCAACGGGCACGCCCAGCGAGATGCCCTCGATGGTCTCCCACGGTGTCACCATGTCAAAGGTGATGGTGCCGTCGCCCTTGACGATGTGGGTGGCATGGAAGTCGCCCTCGTCGCGCGAGTAGGTATAAGTGGTGACGCCCTCCTGAGTGCGAGGCTTGAGGTCAAGCCCTGTGTGCACGATGAGGTATCCGTCGGGCCTGATGAGCGATGTGAAGTGAGCAAAGCTCTCCAGGTAGTTCTCATAGTTGCCATAGATGTCGAGGTGGTCGGCATCGGTGCTGGTCACCACTGCCACATAGGGGGTGAGGTGGTGGAACGAGCGGTCAAACTCATCGGCCTCGATGACAGAGTAGGGGCTGGTGGCCGACAGCAGGAAGTTGCTGCCATAGTTGCGCAGCACACCGCCCAAGAAGGCGTTGCTGCCGGTGCCGCTCACTTCCATGATGTGCGCCGCCATGCTCGATGTGGTGGTCTTGCCGTGTGTGCCTGCAAAGCACAGGCCCTTGCTGTTCTCGGTCACCACGCCCAGCACCTTGGCGCGCTTAACTACCTCAAAGCCGTTAGCGTTGAACCACTGCAGGCCACGGTGCGACTGAGGCACTGCCGGTGTGTAGACCACCAGTGTGGTCTTGGGGTCGCGGCAGTAGGGAGGGATGAGCTCGGGATCGTCGTCAAAGTCGATGTGCACGCCCTCGCTCTCCAGTGCGCGGGTGAGGTCGCTGGGGGTGCGGTCATAGCCTGCCACACGCTTGCCCAGTGCCAGGAAGTAGCGCTCAAGGGCTGCCATGCCAATGCCGCCCGCGCCCACAAAGTATAATGAGTTGAATTCTTGTTTCATGTCTAAGTGCTGTTACCTTTATTTATTGATGAGCTGCATCACGTGATCAACAATCACCTCGGCAGCATTGGG
Organism: Muribaculaceae bacterium; assembly: GCA_024400935.1. Taxonomy (GTDB): domain Bacteria; phylum Bacteroidota; class Bacteroidia; order Bacteroidales; family Muribaculaceae; genus Sodaliphilus. Next base: position 9,048 of record JAKSLZ010000048.1, read on the forward strand.
CAGAGCCATGGCGGCCGCGTTCTCGCTCAGCGTGCGTGTCACGTCGGTGTTGTCGACGGTGCGCAGCATGGTGTCGACCATGCGTTCCACAGCGTCCACGTCGCGCACCATGATGGCCGCGTTGCGGTCGGCCAGTGCCAGAGCGTTTTTGGTCTGGTGGTCCTCAGCCACATTGGGCGAGGGCACGAGTATAGAGGCCTTGCCCAGCAGCTGGAGCTCGCTCACCGAGCTTGCACCGGCGCGCGATACTACCAGGTCGGCAGCGCGATAGGCCATGTCCATGTTAGCGATAAACGGCATCTGCACCACGTTCTTCACGCCCGAAACAGCCAGTGCGTCACGGCACTCGTCGTCATAGAACTTGCCGCTTTGCCACACTACCTGTATGTCGTCGTGCTCGCCTATCTTGGCCAGTCCGGCCTTGACGGCGTTATTGATGGTGCGTGCTCCCAGACTACCGCCAATGATGAGCACGGTCTTCTTGTCGGGGTCGATGCCCATGGCCTTGCGTGCCTCCTGGGGAGTGGCGGTGCACTCGAGCAGGTTGCGTCGCACGGGGTTGCCGGTGAGGACAATCCTGTCGGCCTCAAAGAATCGCTCCATTCCCTCATAAGCCACGCATATGCATTTGGCCTTCTTTGCCAGCAGCTTGTTAGTGACGCCGGCATAGGAGTTTTGCTCCTGCAGCAGTGTGGGTATGCCCGCCTTTTGTGCTGCCTTGAGCACGGGACCGCTGGCATATCCACCCACGCCAATGGCGATGTCGGGCTTGAAGTCGGCCACGATGTCGCGCGCCATGTTCATGCACTTGAAGAGCTTGAGCACGGCCTTGAATGCCTTGACGGGGTTCTTGCGGTCGATGCCGCTCACGGGCAGTCCCTTGATGGGAAAACCTGCAGCGGGTACTTTCTCCATTTCCATGCGTCCCTCGGCTCCCACAAAGAGGATGTTTGCCTCGGGGTAACGGCGCTTTATTTCGCCAGCTATTGATAATGCGGGGAAGATGTGTCCTCCTGTTCCGCCTCCACTAATTAATATGTTCATTTCCAAATATTTATCGGGGTTGGTTCTGGAATAATTTCAATAGGGTTCTCAGTATTGAGTTCATCGGGCAGCTCGGGCTCCTTGCCCTTGTTGTCCTTTGCTTTCTTAGATGTGGTTACCGTGCGGCTCACGCTCAGCATGATGCCAAATGCCAGGCAGATGGTGAGTATTGACGTACCGCCCTTAGAGATGAGCGGCAGCGGTTGTCCCGACACGGGGAACACGCCGGTGTTGATGGCTATGTGGAAGAGGGCCTGCAGCGTGATGAACAAAGCAAGTCCTATGATGAGCAGCGACGGCAGCGCGCGGTGGCACCTGCGCACTATCATGAAGGCCCTGCCCAGCAGCGACAGGTACAGGATGAGCACAAAGATGCCTCCTTCCAGTCCCAGCTCCTCAACGATGATAGAGAAGATGTAGTCGCTGAATGCCAGAGGCAAGCGCGAGCACTCGCGTGACTGGCCTATGCCCACACCATAGCCATTGCTGTGGGCTTGAGCCATGCGTGAAAGCATGGCCTGGCGGTTAGAGTTGTTCATCTCCTCATACAGCAGATTGCTGTGCAACCAGGCGTCTATGCGTCCACGACGCATGTTAGAACGGTCCACTCTCGCTTCTGCTTTGTCCTCTTTGTGAGAGTCGCCGGCGGCGTTATCGCTCTTGGTTGCGTCCACGTGCTCGATGCCATTGCTGCTCTCGGCGGCGGCAATGAGCTCGTCGTTTTTATTCCCTTGGTCCTTTATTATAAACACGCCACCCAATAGGATCGCGGCCGTGGCACTGATGGCGCAAAACTTCTTGAACTGGATGCCACCAATGATCAGCATGCTGAATCCGATGGCGCCAACGAGCAGGCAGTTAGTGAGTCCGCTCCTATACATCAGCCCGGCATAGATTCCCATAGACAGGCAGGCGGCAGCGATGCCGCCGTTAGTCAGGCCTTTGTTCTTCTGGTATTTAGCCAGGAAGTAGGCCAGCAGTGTAACAATTGACAGCTTTGAAAACTCGGTGGGCTGGAATGTAAATCCCGGCAGGTGTATGGCTCGCTGTGCGCCGTTAGTTACCGGCTGGAAAAATACCAGGACGAGTGTGACCACAGTGACGAGCGCCAGCAGCGGGATGCTCATGGCTAGGAATGTGGGTTTGTTATAGTCGTGACGGGCTATAATCCAGGTGAAGGCTGCGCCAACACCCAGAAAAATCATGTGCTTGCCTATTGACCAATAGATGCCCACCTTTTCCACCTCCTGGCTCGATGCGGTGTAGTTCTCAACGATAGAGATGAGAATGAGCATGATGAAGATGCCCCAAATCCAGGGGTCCCCATACTTGCTGTTAAACTCTTGTAGCGACGTGGTGCCGGTTTTTTTTGTTTTTTCTGCCATGTTAGTTTTGTGTGATTTTAGTATAAATTTAATGGTTGTAGATATCGTTATTTAAGTGCGTTGACGCAGTTCTTGAACTGCTCGCCGCGGTCTTCGTAACTCCTGAACAGGTCAAAGCTGGCGCAGCAGGGGCTCAGCAGCACAGTCATGCCGTCGGTGGCCAGGGCGCGGCACTTGTCCACGCACTCCTGCATGCTGCGGGCGTCTTCCACCACGGGCACCTTGCCGTCAAAGAAAGCGTGCAGCTTAGCGTTGTCCACGCCCATGCACACCAGGGCGCTCACCTTGTCCTTTACAAATTTCTCGATCTGGCTGTAGTCGTTGCCCTTGTCCTTGCCACCCAGGATGAGCACCACGGGTGTGGTCATGCTCTCGAGGGCATACCAGGTGCTGTCTACATTAGTAGCCTTGGAATCGTTGATCCACCTCACGCCGTCGAGAGTGCGCACATACTCGAGGCGGTGCTCCACGGCCTGGAAGTTGGCCAGTGCGCGCTTGATGACCTCGGGGTCAATGCCCATGGCTGTAGCGGCTATGCTGGCTGCCATAGAGTTGTACAGGTTGTGCATGCCCTTGAGCGACAGGTTGTCGCGCGAGATGCTCCACTGCTTGCCGGCGGCGTCCACATTGATGATGCCGTCCTTAGTCACGGCGCCGCAGTGTCCCTTGGGCTCCAGTGCGGTGAACGGCAGGAGGCAAGCCTCAGTTGATGCCTGTGCCATGTGTGTGGCTATGATGGGGTCGTCCTGCCAGTAGATGAAGGGATTGTCGCCGGTGAGGTTCTGCATGATGCGGAACTTGGCAGCGGCATAGTTCTCCATCTTGTGGTCATAACGGTCCAGATGGTCGGGGGTGATGTTGAGCAGGATGGCGATGTCGGCCTTGAACTCATACATGTTGTCGAGCTGGAAACTGCTCAGCTCTATCACATACACGTCGTGCGGGTCCTCGGCCACCTGCAGTGCCAGGCTGTTGCCCACGTTGCCTGCCAGGCCCACGTCCACGCCAGCCTCCTTGAGGATGTGATAAGTGAGCATGGTGGTTGTGGTCTTGCCGTTGCTGCCGGTGATGCACACCGTCTTGGCATCCATGTAGCGGCCGGCAAACTCGATCTCGCTGATGATGGGAGTGCCCTGCTGCTGTGCCTTGACGATGAGGGGAGCTGTGAGGGGTATGCCCGGGCTCTTGATGATCTCGTCGGCATTGAGGATTTTCTCCTCAGTGTGGTGACCTTCTTCCCACTCTATGTTATGGTTGTTGAGCAGCTCCTTGTATTTGGGCGCAATGTGTCCCATGTCGCTCAGGAACACGTCCATGCCCTTGGCCTGTGCCAGCACTGCTGCTCCGGCGCCGCTTTCGCCGCCACCCAGTATTACTATTCTCTTCATATCTTTTTTATAAATTATTCTAAATGAGGAATTAAACGATTAAACCTTTAAACGATTAAACTTTTAAACGATTAAACTTTTAAACCTTTACCCCTCCCTTATCTGATTTTGAGTGTCACAAATGTGATTACCGCCAGGAAGATGGCAATGAGGCAGAATCGCATCACTACCTTTGACTCGTGGACGGGTTTCTTGAGGTGAACCACATAGTCCCACTTGATGCTCTCTTCCTTAGCCGCAAAGTGGTGGTGCAGCGGCGTCATGCGGAACAGTCGCTTGCCGGTGCCGTAGCGACGCTTGTGATACTTGTTGTAGCCCACCTGCAGCATCACTGAGAGGGTCTCAACAAAGAACACGCCGCACAAGATCACGAGCAGCCACTCCTTGCGAATGAGGATGGCAAAAACGCCTATGATGCCGCCCAGGCACAAGCTGCCGGTGTCGCCCATGAACACCTGTGCCGGGAAAGAGTTGTACCACAGGAAACCTATGGTCGCGCCTATGAAGGCTGCTGCATATACCACCAGCTCAGAGCTTTCAGGTATATACATGATATTGAGGTAGGAGGCATAGATGACGTTGCCTCCCAGGTAGCACATGATGGCCAGTGCCACGCCGGCGATTGCCGATGTGCCGGCAGCGAGGCCGTCCATGCCGTCGGTGAGGTTGGCACCGTTGCTCACTGCTGTCACTACAAAGATGGTGAGCAGCGTGAACAGTATCCAGCCGCAGGTCTGTGCGTGCTCTCCGGTCCAGCGGAAGAACATCGAGTAGTCCAGGTTGTGGTTCTTGATGAACGGGATGGTGGTCTTAGTAGACTTCTCGGCAGTGGTCTTGTGGTTGACAACCAGCTCGTTGGTCTGGTTGTTGGTCACTGACACGTTCTCGTTCATCACGATGGCGGGGCTCAGATACATGGTGGCAGCCACGATGAGGCCCAGTCCCACCTGGCCTATGATTTTGAATTTGCCCTTGAGGCCTTCCTTGTTGTGGTGGAACACCTTGATATAGTCATCGGCAAATCCCAGTGCGCCGCACCATATTGTAGAGACAATCATGAGAAGCATGTACACGTTGTTGAGCTTGCCCAACAGCAGGCACGGGATGAGGATGCTGATGATGATGATGATGCCGCCCATGGTGGGGGTTCCCTGCTTAGAGGCGTTGCCGCCCTCGTTGGCAGCACGTTCCTTGTCGTGCATCTGACGGCCCTTGAGCGTGTCGATGATGCGGTTGCCTATCACGATAGCGATAAACAGCGACAGAACCAGAGCAAAGCCTGACCTGAAGGTGATGTAGTCAAATAATCGTGCACCGGGCACGTAAGTATCGCTTAATAAGTCATGAAACAGATGGTATAGCATAACTAATTACGTTTTGTTTTTAAGATTGTTGGTTGTCCATTATTTCTTTCAAAACCTCGCGGTCGTCAAAGTGGTGCTTAACCCCATTGATTTCCTGGTAGTCCTCGTGTCCCTTGCCGGCCACTACCACCACGTCGCCACGCTGTGCCATCATGCACGCGGTGGTGATGGCGCTGCGGCGGTCGGTTATCTTGACCACGTTGTGGCGGTTGGTCTCGTCGAGTCCTGCTTCCATGTCGCGCAAGATTGCCTCGGGGTCCTCGTTGCGTGGGTTGTCGCTGGTGAGAATCACCTTGTCGCTGCGGTTAGCGGCCTCACGAGCCATGATGGGTCGCTTGCCGGCATCGCGGTTGCCTCCGCATCCGCACACGGTGATGATGTTGCCCTTGCCTCCCAGCACCTCGCGCACGGTGCTCAGCACGTTGACCAGGGCATCGGGTGTGTGGGCATAGTCTACGATGGCGGTGTAGCCCAGCGGTGAGTGGAAGGTTTGGAAGCGTCCGACCACGGGCACCAGCATGCTCATCTTCACTGCCACCTGCTCGGGGTCAAATCCCAAGAGCACAGCGGCGCCATACACGCTCAGCAGGTTGTAGGCGTTGAAGCGTCCGGTAAAGAGCACCTCGATGTCCTTGCCGTTGATGTTGAGCGATGTGCCGTCGAGGCGGTCCTCCACCACGCGGCACTTGAAGTCGGCCATAGAGCGCAGTGAGTAAGTGTGCTTGCTTGCCTTGCAGTTCTGCACCATCACCTCGCCCACCTTGTCGTCGATGTTAACCAGGGCAAAAGCGTCCTGTGGCAGCATGTCGAAGAAAGTCTTCTTGGCTGCAATGTAGTTGTCTACGGTCTTGTGGAAGTCCAAGTGGTCGCGGGTGAGGTTAGAGAAGATGCCACCGGCAAAAGTGAGTCCGTCCACGCGGTGTTGCACGCACGCGTGCGAGCTCACCTCCATGAATGCATAGTCGCAACCTGCCTCCACCATCTCGTGGAGCAGGCGGTTGAGTGTGAGGTGGTCAGGTGTAGTCTGCTTGGCAGGAATCTCGGTGGTGTCAACGATGTTTTTCACCGTCGACAGCAGGCCGCACTTGTAGCCCATGAGCTGTGTGAGCTCATAGAGCAGGGTTGCTGTAGTGGTCTTGCCATTAGTTCCGGTCACGCCCACCAGTTTAAGCTTGCGTGAAGGCTGGTCATACCACTCGCCGGCGATGTAGGCCATTGCCACAGTGCTGTCTTCTACCTGGACATAGGTCACGGCAGGGTCGAGCTGCTGGGGCAGGTCCTGGCACACGATGGCGGCAGCACCGGCCTCAACCACTGAGGGGATGAACTTGTGGGCATCCACTGCCACGCCTTTGACGGCTATGAACAGAGTGCCCGGCTTCACGGCACGCGAGTCGCACACCACGTCGTTGATCTCGACGTCCATGTTGCCCTCGCTGTGCAACACATTTACATTATATAGTAAAGAGTTAAGTTTCTTCATTTTGTTGTTATATGTTTTTTCTTTCTTTTCTTAAACTGTTGTGGGCCAGCTTGTCGTCAATGCACTAACGACAGCTGCACCGTGGTCCCAGCCGCGACGGGGCTTCCCGGAGCGAGGCTCTGCGATGCCACATACCCGGTGCCCTTGATGCGCACGTTGAGGCCGGCACGTTCCATGGTGTCGATGGCGTCTCTCACGCACATTCCCTTCACGTCAGGTACGCCCTGGGCAGGTTGCTTGGGCTGGCGCAGCACCACGGCCTTGTTGATGGTCAATTGCTCCTTCAGGGTGTTGGCACCGTTTGAGAACAGTCGTGCCTTCTTGTCAGAGCCCTTGGTATTGTTGAGCACATACTCGGCTTCGTTGCCCAGCATGCCACGTGCATACATCTTGAGTGCCACATTCTTCATCACCATGCCGCTGGTGGCCGCTGCGCATCCGCTTGCTCCCATGAGCAGCACCATGCAGGAGTACTTGGGGCTCTCCTCGGGGAAGTAGCCGCAGAATGCAAATCGGCGGCATTCCTCGCTGTACTGTCCGTTCTTAGTGACAAAGGCCGTTCCGGTCTTGCCGGCAACGTGTACCGTGGAGTCGCGCAGCCACTTAAAGGCAGTGCCTGAGGGGGTCCACACCACAGCGTGCAGCATCTGGCGCAGCTTGGCGGCATTCTCGGGCGAGCATATCTGTGGGCGTATGTAGCTCACGGGAACTATCGAGTCGGGTTCGCCCTCTCTAGACAGTTTCTTCATGAGATGCGGGCGCACATACTTGCCGTCGTTGGCAATGGCGTTATATACAGCCAGTGTGCACAGCGGCGGGATGCGGGTTGCATAGCCAAAGGCCATGCGCGTGAGAGCCACGCGGTCACCGTTGGTGGTGCCCAGGCGGCGTATGTCGGGTTGCTGCTCACCGCCGATGCCTGAGTGGAAGGGCTCAAAGAAGCCCAGTTCCTCGAGGCGGTCGCGGAACAGGCCGGGGTTCTTGCCATACTTGCTGTTGTTGCCCAGGGCGATGATCTTAGACATGCCTATGTTAGATGAGCGAGCGATGATCTGCTCGCAGGTGAGCGATGACATACCTGTGTGGTCAGTGACAGGGCGGTTGCAGTAGTTCCACACTGAGCCGGTCTCCCACACCATGTTGGGCCCGGATACGGCTCCGTCTTCCAGAGCCACGAGCATAGAGATGGGCTTCATTACCGAGCCAGGCTCATAGCCCAGCACCGCGTTGTTGCGGCCCTCGATAAAATCGTTAGAGCCTTTGTTCCACTCCAAGTTAGAGATGGCCTTGATTTCGCCAGTTGCCACTTCCATCACGATGGCAGTGCCCCACTGTGCCCCGCTCTCGTGGCACATGTTGTAGAGCTCGTTTTCCAGGATGTCCTGGATGTCGATGTTGATGGTGGTGGTGATGTCATATCCGGGTATCGCCGGTATATCCACGGCGTCAACGATGCTGTTGTTGAGCTGCTGCTTGATGGTGCTGCCTGGGGTGCCGTAGAGCAGGCTGTCGAGCGCCATTTCGAGACCCGATGTGCCGTGGCATGTCTTGTCAATTTCGCTATCGGCTACGTTGCCTATGCTACGTGCCGCCATTGTCCCGAAGGGCTTGCGGCGTTTCATTGTTCTCTCTGTGGTGATGCCTGATTTCTTTAATTTCAAAAACGGGAAAGAGTGCAGGCGCTGGAATTCCTTGTTGGTGACGAGGCGTGGAATCAATTTCCAGGCAGTGTTTTTCTTGCCGTTTGACCTGATTTCCTCACTGCCTGCGAGCAGTTTTTCTTTCCATGTGTCGGCTGAGTAGTCAGGGTAAAAAGCGTGGAGGCTGTCGGCTAGTTCCGGCAGGTATTTCTTCAGAGTGTCGGCGTTAGCAGTGCTCCAGTCAATGCGCACGGTGTAGAACTGCATGTTGGCAGCCAGCACGGCACCGTTGTCGGCAAGCAGCTTGCCGCGCTCGGGAATCACGTCATATACTTTGGTGAGCACGCTGTCGGCCTTGATATTCCATGCCTCACCGTTAATGATTGTGGTTTGGAACAGTTTCCAGACGCTGGCGCTTGCAAAGAGCAGCAGGATAATCGCGATTGATAAGTAGCGCAGAATGATGCGGTGTTTGTTGTTTGATGTCTTTTTCATTTTGTCTTCAATTTAAAGGGTGGTTGGTTGGGTGCGTTTACATTGATGTGCATTGAGTCTACATGTGCTTTCATGCGGCTCTCCCTCTTCAGGGAGTTGTAGATAGCCTTAGCGTTGACATAATCGGTTTGTTCGATTGCCAGTTCGGTAGTCAGTGTGTCAACTTCTTTCTTGAGTTTGTTGCAGGTGAACTTGTTGCTGATATACATAAGCATCATGGCGACAACAAAGACGATGTAGATGAAATTCTTCTTGAAGAATTCCACCGACAGGAAACGGCCGCCAAACAGATCGTTGAGCATGCCTGTGAGCGAGAGACCGCCCTTGTTTAGTTTCTTGTTTTTGCTTGTCATTGTTGTTGTCGTCTTAGTTTATAGCTTGGTGGCGATGCGCAGCTTGGCGCTTCGCGATCTGGGGTTGCGTTCCACTTCTTCGTCGCTGGGCACAATCACGCGGTTGTTGACGGCCTTGAGAGGGGCGTTGATGCGTCCAAAGAAGTCTTTCTCTATCTTTCCCTCAACGTTGCCGCTGCGCACAAAGTTCTTGACCAGGCGGTCTTCGAGCGAGTGGTAAGTGATCACCACCAGGCGCCCACCGGGCTTGAGCACGTCGAGTGCCGACTGTAGCAGGCGCTGCAGCACGTCCATCTCGTGGTTCACCTCGATGCGCAGTGCCTGGAACACCATTGCCAGCTCTTTCTTCTCCTGGTTGGCCTTGATGAAGGGCTTAACGATGGCGGTGAGCTGGGCAGTTGTCTCGATGCTCTCCTTGCTGCGGGCCTTGACTATGGCGGCTGCCATGCGGCGTGCCTGCTTGAGCTCGCCATAGAGGTAGAGCACATCGGCCAGCTGCTGCTCGCTGTAGGTGGCAATGACCTGGCTGGCATCCATCTGCGCGTCGCGGTTCATGCGCATGTCGAGACGGCCGTCAAAGCGGAACGAGAAGCCGCGCTCGCTGTCGTCAAAGTGATGGAATGACACGCCCAGGTCGGCCAGGATGCCGTCCACACCGTCCACGCCATAGAAGCGCATGAAGTTCTTGAGGTAGGCAAAGTTGCTGTGTACAAATGTAAACCGGGGGTCGTCGATGCGATTCTGGTAAGCGTCCATGTCCTGGTCCAGGCCATAGAGATGTCCGCCCTCGCCCAGGCGCTCCATGATGGCACGGCTGTGTCCGCCGCCACCAAAGGTGACGTCAACATACGTGCCCTCGGGCTTGATCTCAAGTCCGTCCATGCACTCGTTGAGTAATGCCGGGATGTGGTAAACTTGCTCTTCCATTGCTGCTGTCACTCGGTGATTTTGTACTGTTTGTTTATGCAAATTTTTGCCTTATTTATAATTAGGGTGTAAAGGTACAAAATATTTTCCAAAAATTTACAAAACTAAATTCTAATTTTTAATTCTTTAAGAAAAAAAAATTGAACGACGCAATGTTAAAATGTGTAATTTATTGAAAATCAGACATAATTTAAATATTTGCAGATGTAAACGAAAAACCGTGCCTGGGCATACAAAAAAATCGGGCCGCGGGACCTCGTTGCAGAGGACTCCCACGGCCTGAAAATGCCTGTGGTGCGGTGCTCGCAACGGCACCGCGGGGACTCATTTTTTGACCCTCTTGAGTGTGATGAAGGTGTAGTTGTAGCGGTTGCGCTCGTCGGCCTCGTGGGCTTCGCGGTCCACCTCAATCCACTCGTCGGGAACGATTTCGGGGAAAAATACATCGGCCTCGTCAAATGTGTGGTGTATGCGCGTCAGGTACAGCGTGTCGACCTGTGCAAATGTGGCCTTGTAGATTTGGGCTCCGCCTATCACAAACACGGCTCCCGGCATCGTGGCTGCTGCCAGGGCGTCGGGTATGCTGTGGCCCATCGTCACCCCCTCGGGGGCATAGTCGGGGTTGCGCGAGATGACAATGTTCTGGCGCCCTGGAAGCGGTCCCTTGGGGAACGATTCGAGCGTGTGCCGTCCCATTACGATGGAGTGGCCCATTGTGATGGTTTTGAAGTGTTTAAGGTCGGCAGGAAGGTGGCACAGCAGCCCGCCCTTGTTGCCTATTGCGCCACGCTCGTCAATCACGACTATGGCACACAATTCGCGTCCGTCTTCAGTCATTTTTCTTGTGTTGTTTATAGTATAGCCTTTATAGCCGATATAGCCTTTATAGCCGTTATAGGATTAACCCCTTAACCTTTTAACCCTTTAAACTTTTAAACTTTTAACCCTTTAAACTTTTATGGGTATTACACGCTCACTATGCCCTTGATGGCGGGGTGGGGGTCATAGCCCTCGAGGGTGAAGTCCTCATAGGTGAAGTCGAGCAGGTTTTTCACCTCGGGGTTGAGCTTCATCACGGGCAGCTTGCGGGGCTCGCGGGTGAGCTGCAGCTGCACTTGCTCAAAGTGGTTGGTGTAGATGTGGGCGTCACCAAAGGTGTGGACAAACTCTCCCGGCTTGAGCCCGGTCACCTGCGCTACCATCATGAGCAACAGCGCGTAAGACGCAATGTTGAAGGGAACGCCCAGGAAGAGGTCGGCACTGCGCTGGTAGAGCTGCAACGACAACTTGCCGTCGGCTACATAGAACTGGAACAGCGAGTGGCACGGGGGCAGTGCCATGCGGTTGACCTCGGCCACGTTCCATGCGCTCACGATGTGTCGTCGCGAGTTGGGGTTGTTCTTGATGTCCTCTACAACCTTGGCAATCTGGTCGATGGTGCCACCCTCATAGTCGGGCCACGAACGCCACTGGTGGCCGTAGACGGGACCTAACTCGCCGTTCTCATCGGCCCACTCGTTCCATATCCTCACGCCGTGCTCCTGCAGCCAGCGCACATTGGTGTCGCCCTTGAGGAACCACAGCAGTTCGTAGATGATAGACTTGAGGTGTACTTTCTTAGTAGTAAGCAACGGGAAACCGTCCTCAAGGTTGCAGCGCAGCTGGTAGCCGAACACACTGCGTGTGCCGGTGCCGGTGCGGTCGCCCTTGAGGGTGCCGCTCTCCATCACGTGCTTGATGAGATCAAGATACTGTTTCATTGTTGAGTATATTACTGTTTTATTTTCCTAAAATTTCGTTTGCCACATCGTTGAGGTCGCTCACGTCGATGGTTCCGTCACGGTTCACGTCATCGCGGCGGTACTTGTCGGTGCTGCGTCCCAGTATCATGTTGATGGTGCGGTTAGCGTCGCTCACGTCGGTCACCTTGTCGCCGGTGGTGTCGGTCAAGGGGAAGGGCGAATAGTCGTCGGTAATTCCAATAAAGTTGCCCCACACGCCTGAACTCTTATATGCTCCCACACATCCCTTGGGCAC
>JAKSLZ010000049.1 GCA_024400935.1 Muribaculaceae bacterium
AGCATAGCTTTGTGCGTGTCGGCTTTCAGCCTCTCTTTGTTAATGTATTTTCAATTTAAAAAAATCCGCGAGTTCTGCACGAGATAGTCCTATTGCTGTATAGTTACTCTTTACTTGCATAAAGGTAAACAAAACTTAATTTACTGTTAATTTATGTTAAGCCCCCCCCCTAAAACGAAATATTATTATCTTTGTGCATTAATAATTTTAAATTTACAATTTTAACAATGACGTTATGAAACATTTATTACTCACACTGCTTGCGTTTATCAGCATATCAATGCTCGCTGCTGATTATGTTCCTATGATAGAAGAAGGCAAAACATGGCACTACTACTTCCTGCCCGATGAACATGAAATGGAATGTTTGGAGCCTCCTTTCCCGCATTACCTCACAGATGTCACCATACAGGGTGATTCTATTATAGATGGCAAAACCTACAAGAAAGTCTATAGTTACGGTTACGACCCAACATACGAAGAAGACAAGAGTACCTGGGAACTCGTTGCACTCTTGCGCGAAAATGATAAAGTGGTTTATGCCTATGCCGACGCATCATCTGATGCCTTCAATATTCAAGAATGTGCTTATCAGTATCTTACACACGACCAAGACACTTGGAAGGGTGAAGTTGTGATTTATGATTTCAACCAATATCAAAAAGGCGTAGGAGTGACCAAAACCTATGATATCACCGACCGCCTGGGGCATAAGTACAAGAGATACGACACACTAGAGGGTGGATTATGGAATGTTACAGAAGGTGTGGGTATTCAGGGCAATCCCAGCATGTTCTATCTGCCATTAAAAGATTGGGTGCTTTGTGCGAGCGATGCGATGTTGTGCAATATCACCAATGCCGACGGAGAAGTGATTTATGTGCACCACCATGCAGTGGAAGGCGACATCAACGATGATGGCGTGGTCGATATTCAGGACGTTCAGGAAATAGCCGGAGTCGTAGGAGATAACGCAAATTATGAAGGAAACGACATAACCTACGACGGCATAGTCGACATCGATGATATCAACTGGGTTATAAACTACCTATTAGGCAAAGCCTATGACCACTGGTATGAGTAATGATCACCACACTATCGCAAGCTGACGCTTGCTACACAGTGGCTAAATAACACTGTGGCTATATAGAAAACACAAGAGATGGCAACCTGCTGTGGGTTGCCATCTCTTTTTCGTTTTATTCTAGATTCTCTAGATGGTCTAGGCTTTCTAGATTTACTAGTGTTCTGGGGAGGATTTTATGGTTACTCCTTCACGAGTTCCATGCCTTTGTTGAGGGCCTGCTCGTTGAGGGGGAGCAGGTGCCAGTGGCGCTCGGGGAGGGTTTTCTTCAAGCCCTTGAGCACGCTCTCGATGGTCACCATGGGCGATGCCTTGAGCATTGCACCCAGCACGATCATGTTGTAGGTCTTGCTGTTGTTGAGCTCAAATGTAGCCTCGGTGGCATCGATGCGATGGATGGTGATGTCGGTGCGAGTGGGCGCCTGGTGGATGCCGTAGCTGTCATAGATGAGGATGCCGCCGGGCTTTACCTTCGACTCAAAACGGTCGAGGCTCTGCTGATTCAGGGCCACCACAATGTCATAGGCGTTGAGGATGGGCGACGAGATGCGGTCATCGCTCAGGATGACGGTGACATTGGCTGTGCCGCCACGCTGCTCGGGACCATAAGAGGGAAGCCATGACACTTCCTTATCCTCCATGAGGCCTGAGTAAGCAAGAATTTTACCCATCGACAGGACTCCCTGTCCGCCGAAACCTGCAATAATTATTTCGCTTTTCATAATCGTCTAGTTACTTTTTAGATTCAACATCTTTGAGGTCGCCCAGAGGATACTTGGCGAACATGTTCTCTTCCATCCACTGGTTAGCCTTCTCGGGGGTCATCTTCCAGCCTGTGTTGCAAGTGCTCACAACCTCTACCACTGAAGTGCCCTTGCCTGCCATGCTGTTTTCAAACGCCTTGCGGATGGCAGCCTTGGTCTTGCGCACCGATGCGGGCTTGTGCACGCTCTGGCGGGTCACATAGCATGTGCCGTCGAGTTCGGCCAGCAGCGGGGTGATGCTCAAGGGGTAACCGTTGAGGTCGGCACGGCGGCCATAGGGGCAGGTAGCGGTCTTCTGGCCCAGCAGTGTGGTGGGTGCCATCTGTCCGCCGGTCATGCCATAGATAGCGTTGTTGATGAAGATGATGGCGATGTCCTCGCCACGGTTGCACGAGTGGATTGACTCGCAGGTACCTATAGCGGCGAAGTCACCGTCGCCCTGATAGGTAAACACCAGTTTGTCAGGCATGAGGCGCTTGGTAGCGGTTGCCATGGCGGTAGCACGGCCATGGGCAGCCTCGAGCCAGTCGATGTCGATATAGTTGTAGGCAAAGACGGCACAGCCCACGGGCGAAACGCCAATGGTCTTCTCGGCCATACCCATTTCTTCGATAACCTCGGCAATGAGTTTGTGAACCACACCATGGCTGCAGCCGGGGCAGTAGTGCATGTGTGAATCGTTGAGCAACGCCGGTTTCTTGTAAACCAGGTTCTCGGGACGGATTATATCGTTATTTTCCATAGTGAGCGGCTTTATTTAATAAGTTTATTCTTGAGTGCGTCGAGTACTTCCTCGGGAGTGGGCACGTTACCGCCCATGCGTCCGAAGTGCTCTACGGGCACCTTACATTCTACTGCGAGTTTCACGTCCTCTATCATCTGTCCGGCTGAGAGCTCGGGCACGAGAATACCCTTGACTCCAGCGGCAGCCTGAGCAACCTCCTTTGAGGGGAAGGGCCACAGGGTGATGGGACGCAACAGACCCACCTTGATGCCCTCCTGGGCAGCAAGCTCCATTGTCTTCATGGCGATGCGCGCCATGCTGCCAAATGCCACGATGAGGTAGTCGCAGCCCTCGGTATCCACTGTCTCGCAACGCACCTCGTGAGCTTCGATCTCGCGATAAGTGGCCTGGAAGCGCAGGTTGTTGGCCTCCATCTTGTCGTCATCGAGCTCCAGAGAGGTGATGATGTTCTTGGGGCGCATGCCGGTGCGGCCGGTCACAGCCCAGGGGCACTGTTTCTCAACCTCTTCCTGTGTGCGGCGCGGGCGCTGCTCGGGGAGCACCACCTTTTCCATCATCTGACCGATGAGACCGTCGGCAAGGATCATAGATACACAGCGATACTTGAACGCCAGGTCCCAACCCAGGCCCACGAAGTCGGCCATCTCCTGCACACTGGCGGGAGCCAGCACGATGCAGTGGTAGTCGCCATGGCCGCCACCCTTGCAAGCCTGGAAATAGTCGGCCTGTGAGGGGTGAATGGTACCCAAGCCGGGGCCACCGCGCATCACGTTGATAACGAGTGCGGGCACCTCGCTGGCTGCCATATAGGTCATGCCTTCCTGCATGAGGCTGAAGCCGGGGCTAGAAGTAGAAGTCATAACGGCCTTGCCGCACGAAGCGCCGGCATAGACCATGTTAATAGCCGCAACCTCGCTCTCGGCCTGCAGCACTACCATGCCGGTGGTTTCCCACGGCATCTCTTCCTCGAGTTTCTCGAGGACCTCGCTCTGCGGGGTAATGGGATAGCCAAAGTATCCGTCGGCGCCATAGCGTATTGCAGCCATAGCCAGAGCCTCATTACCCTTCATCAATGTTACTTTATCGTTCATTGTCTTGTTTGTTTTTTTAGAGTTTTGTTACAAGTCTACTTCTCGATAACACGGTAGACTTCGATGCAAGCGTCGGGGCAAACCAACGAGCAGCTTTGACATCCTATGCACTTGTCGGGCTGAGCCATGTAAGCAAAATGGTAGCCACGGTTATTAACCTCCTTTTGTTGCAAGTCAAGCACCTTGCTGGGACATGCAACCACACACAGGTTGCAACCCTTGCATCGCTCGGTGTTGACTGTTACTGCACCTCTTACTTTAGCCATAGTGATATATGATTTAGTGTTAATAAATTCTGATTAGTTGCCCACTGCATTGACCCGGGCGTTGACTGAGCGAATTTGCCGCTGCAGCTCAAATGGGTTCCTGACCCAGTGAATGCACATCTCGCCGGCACCGGTGCCCGACAGGTATATCCTGCCATAGCCAAACAGGCGGCTCCAGAAGGTCTCCTTCACATCGATGGTCTCAATCTTGGCCAGCACCATCTCGTGGGTGTGACGGCGCATCCAGCCATGACGGTAGTAAAACCTCATGTTACTCAGGAACATAGTGGTAGTGAGATTCTTAATGATGTCAGAGCAGCACAGGTAAGAAAACCAGTGCAATTTGGGGCGATAAACCACCTCTTCTCCGTCGGCCAAAACTTTTTTGATATCCATAATAGTCGTGTTTATGCCTTAGGTAAATATAATATCTACAAAATTAATAATAAATAGTGAGAATGTCAAATTTTTTTCAAGTTATTTTTCAGCCATTGCTTTATTGCCATTTTTATGGCTCTAGGCATTAGGGACTCTCCTTAGCAAGAATCGCGCCACGCTTGCTAAACCGTTGTATTTCAACACATTTGTTTAATTCAAATTTTTATTATAACTTTGCAGTGTGAAAATTACACACATTTTGCAATATTAATATAAGATATATGGCCCCACACGACTCCAGTTCCAGGAGTTGAATGTTTAACCAATCTTTTAAAATCATGAAGAAAATCAGTAAGTATGCAAAGGTTGCATCGACGAAATGGACTTGAGCGAATCCGCGATGAAAGTCCTCCATGACGCAAAAATCTACACCATCGGTGACGTCATTCAACTCACAAAGATGCAGATGCTGTACCTGCCTGGATCAAACAAACATATCCATAGCGAAGTAGACGAGCTGATTTATTCGCTTGGCCTTGAGTGGAGAAAAGAGGACGATCAATAAACTTGAAAGTGGCAGTGCATGTTTTTGACCCATGCACTGCCTGTCAACAATGGGGACGTGGCAGGCAAGATACATCGATACGCACTGGTCCTGGTAGGCCCGGCATCACAGTAAAAAACGGCCTGCCACTGGTCCATTTGTCTTTTCTATTTTTCTTTATTACCTATTTAATAAATAAAGGGCGTAGAAAACTCCGAAAACTTTTGCAGTTTCCAAAGTTTTAAAGTAATTTTGCATGTCTTTTTGCAGAGTTGTCCCCTTTATACAAGGAGTTTCATGCAAAGACATGTAACTTTGCGCTTCCGTTTACACGCTACCGGAAGATTTGGCAATTGCTTTATTTATGGATAACAGAACATTAATAATCGAACGCGCTCACCAGCTGCTCATGAGCATAGGCCCCACTTCCATGACTATGGACATGGTGGCACGCACATGCGGCATCAGCAAGCGCACTCTATATGAGACATTCCCCGACAAGAAGACTCTTGTGGTCGAGTGCCTCAACTATGAGCAAAAGACGCGCGAGCAGGAAGCATGCAAGATCTACAACAACGCTAGCAACTGCTTTGAGGCGCTGTTTGCCATTTTCCACGACCTGCGCGACAGGCACGACAAGAGGGCCATCACGTTTATAAACGAAATCAAGCGCCTCTACCCCGAGATCACTGCCCATCAGCGCAAGAATGAAAAAGCTTTCATCAACCAGCTCAGCGGCGTCTTGTCACAGGCACAGGACGAGGGGCTCGTGGTTGAGCAAATCAACACCGATATTGCCTCGTTCATCTTCTACTCACAGATGCACTCACTGCACCGCAACTCCAACATTGAAGACCTGGGGTTTGACCAGGTTACCGTCTTTGAGGCAGCATTTGTCAACTTCTTGCGTGGCATCGCCACCATCAAGGGCATAGACATCATCGAGGAGGCAATCAACAATTATTTAAGGTAGGTTCTATTAATTATGAGAAAAGATAAATTATTATTTCGGTCGCTTTTTAGCCTGTTTTGGTATCTTTTTGACATTCAGTCGGTCATGAAGCTCGATTCACTCCCTCTTCATGTCAAAAATCTACTCAAAACATCTCTCAAAATCGCCTCGACATAATTAATAGAACCTACCATAAAATAGACAATTCAAAAAACAACAATAGCTATATGTTAAAGAAAAAATTATTCACCTCAGTGCTGCTCGCTGCAGCAGCATTGCTGTCATCGGCCCAGGACGCGCCTCAGGCAATGTCACTGTCGCTGGACGAGTGCATCAAGATTGCACTTAACGACAACCCCACCATCAAGATCAACGAGATGGAGCTGGAGCGCGTTGACTATGCCAAGAAAGAGACTCTGGGCAAGTTGTTCCCCGAAATCACATTCAGCGGACAGTACACCCGCAACCTGGCACTGCAGACCATCTACATCGACGCAGGCGCGATGATGGGCGGTGCAGCAGCTGGCGCTGGCAGCGAGAGTAGCGACGAGAAGCCCAAGGCACAGGGCATGAAGATGGGACGAGACAACACCCACACCGTGGGATTCTCGGCAAGCATACCCATCGTGGTCCCCACATTGTGGAAGTCGATCAAGCTCAACGACAACCAGATACTGCAGAATCTGGAAACCTCACGTGCCAGCAAGCTCTCACTCGTGAACCAGGTGAAGAATGCTTACTACACCCTGCTCCTGGCTCAGGACTCTAAGAAGGTGATTGAGCAAAACCACAGCACAGCTCAGGCTCACGCCGACATCTACCAGAAACAGTTCAACCTGGGTACCGCCAGCGAATATGACGTGCTCCGCGCTAATGTGGCAGTGACTAACCTTGAGCCCTCTATCCTTGAGGCCGAGAACCAGGTGAAGCAGCTCAAGCTGCAGCTCAAGCTGCTCATGGGCATGAGCGCCGACATCGACATCACCCCCACCCAGACCCTTGACGACTTCAAGGGCGTGATGTATGAGCGCGCACTCAACAACGACACCACTCTGGTCTACAACACAGCGCTCAAGTCACTCGACCTGCAGACCGACTACCTCAACAAGGCGCTCGACGTGCAGAAGGCTGCATGGCTACCCACCCTCACCGGTAGCGCCAACTATATGTGGAACTCAATGAGCAACGGCAGCCCCTTCAAGAACTTCATGTGGAGCTCAATGTCAAGCGTGGGACTCACCCTGGCAGTGCCCCTGTTCCAGGGCGGACAGCGCTGGCACAAGCAGAAGCAAGCCGAGATTGCCGTGCGCGAGATGAAGTGGCAACGCGAGAACCTGGAGCGCTCACTGCACACCCAGGTACAGGTGCAGATGGACAACCTGAACCGCAGCCTCAAGCAGATTGAGAGCAACGACGCAGGTGTGCGCCAGGCCATGAAGGCCAGCGAGATCATCAGGAAGACATTCCTGGTTGGCGCAGCAACATTTATCCAGGTACGCGATACTGAGGATGCCCTCATGAACGCACGCCTCAGCTACTATCAGGCAATCTACAACTACCTGGTAGCCGACAGCGATCTCGAGTATGTACTGGGCAACAGCAGCTATGCCAACTAATGAGTCAATTTCAGAACAAATAAAACAACATCATAATGAAGACAAAACAATTATTAGTGCTGATTGCGGCCGCAGGACTTCTTGCAGCCTGCACCGGCAAGAAAACTGAGGAGAAAAAGGTTGCACCCAAAGAGGACATCCCCATGGTGAAAGTGGAAAGCGTCTATCAAGAGAACGTGAGCGACAGCAGTGAGTACACCGCAACCGTTGAGCCCTTCAAAATCAACAGCATCTCGTCAAACAGCGGAGCACGCATCAAGAACATCCTGGTGGACGTGGGCAGCCATGTCTCAGCAGGACAAAAGGTTGTGGTGCTCGACGATGTCAACATCGCCACCATGGACGCTTCTATCGACCAGATGCGCATTCAGCTCGCCAACACCAAGCGCGACCTGGAGCGTGCCAAGGAACTCGTGCGCATAGGCGGCGGCACACAGCAGGCGGCCGACCAGCTGCAAGCTGCTTATGACGCTCAGCTCAAAGCCATCGAGTCAAGCACTCGCCAAAAGACCACTATGAACGAGAACACCGTGCTCACCGCTCCCATCAGCGGCGTGGTCACTACCAAGAACTACAACAACGGTGACCTGCCCGCAGGACTCCCCGTCCTGGTCATCGAGCAGCAAAACCCGCTCAAGGTCATCGTCAACGTCAATGAGACCGAGTTCTCGCTGGTGAAGCAGGGCATGTCAGTATCTGTCACATTTGATGCTTATCCTGGAGAGAAGTTTGCCGGCAAGGTACACATCATCCATCCGCAGGTAGACCCCAACAGCCGCACATTCAAGGTTGAAGTGACTATCGTCAACACTAACAACAAGGTACGCACAGGTATGTTTGCACGTGTTAAGTTCAACTTTGGCTCACGCATGAGCGTCGTTGTTCCTGACCAGGCAGTACAGAAGCAGGTGGGCAGCGGCGTGCGCTTCGTCTATGTTTACAGCAACGGTGTGGTACAGTTCCGCACTATTGAGCTGGGCCGTCGCTTGGAGAACCGCTACGAAGTAATCAGCGGCCTCGAGAGCGGTGCTCAGGTAGTAACCTACGGACACTCACGTCTCAATGACGGCTGTAAAGTCCAACTGGCACAATAACTCTATAAATTTATAGTTATCAAGCAATAACATTCACATTACCATGAGTATTTATTCAAGTTCAGTGAAACGTCCGGTAACGGTCATCCTCATCTTTGTGGCGGTGACCATCATCGGCTTGTTCTCACTGCAGAAACTCCCCATCGACTTGTATCCTGACATCGACACTAACACCATCCTTGTGATGACGTCTTATCAGGGTGCAAGTGCACAGGATATCGAGCAGAACCTCTCGCGCCCGCTTGAGAATACACTCAACGCCGTTGAGCACCTCAAGCACATCACTTCAAGTTCGCGCGAGAACATCTCTATCATCACCCTCGAGTTTGAATATGGCTATGACATCGATGCGCTCACCAACAACGTGCGCGACAAGCTGGACATGGTGTCCAGCATGTTGCCTGACGACGCGGGCACACCGGTCATCTTCAAGTTCAGTACCGACATGATCCCCATCGTGCTCCTCTCGGCACAGGCCGACGAGAGTATGCCGGGCCTCTACAAGATTCTGGACGAGAACGTGGCCAATCCCCTCGCACGTGTTGACGGCGTGGGTTCAGTGTCAATCTCAGGTGCTCCCAAGCGCACCATCTACATCTATCTGGATCCCCTGCGCATGGAAGCCTACAACCTGAGCGTTGAGACTATCTCGGCCCTCATTGGCGCTGAGAACCGCAACATCCCGGGCGGTAGCTTCGACATCGGTAGCGACACCTATGCACTGCGTGTGCAGGGTGAGTTCAAGGACCCCTCTGAGATGGCAGGCATCGTTGTGGGCGTGTCACCCACCGGCGGTGTAGTTCACTTGAGCGACGTGGCCCGCATCGAGGACCGTCTGGCCGAACGCTCTCAGGAGGCCTTCAACGACGGCAAGCAGGGTGCCATGATCGTGGTGCAGAAGCAGAGTGGTGCTAACTCTGTTGAGATTTCTAACAAGGTGCGCAACATCCTGCCTTCAATCCAGAAGAACCTGCCCACTGACGTGAAGCTCAACTTCATCGTCGACACCAGTGACAACATCCGCAACACCATCGCCTCGCTGGCCGAGACCGTCATGTATGCGTTGCTCTTCGTTGTCATCGTGGTATTCTTCTTCCTGGGACGCTGGCGTGCCACCATCATCATCACGCTCACCATCCCCATCTCGCTCATTGCCTCGTTCATCTACCTGTATGCAACAGGCAACTCGCTCAACATCGTGTCACTGTCTTCACTGTCAATCTCTATCGGTATGGTGGTGGACGACGCCATCGTTGTGCTTGAGAACGTGACGACCCACATTGAACGTGGTGCCGATCCCAAGCAGGCTGCGGTGCATGGCACTAATGAGGTGGCAATCTCGGTAGTCGCGTCAACGCTCACGCTCATTGCCGTGTTCTTCCCGCTGACGCTGGTTACCGGTATGACCGGTGTGCTCTTCCGCCAGCTGGGTTGGATGGTAACCATCATGATGATTATCTCTACCACCGCTGCCCTCTCGCTCACTCCCATGTTGTGTAGCCGCATGCTGCGCCTGCAACACGGCAAGAGCTCTCTGTTCCAGAAACTGTATCGCCCCATCACCTTCGTCCTCGATGCAATTGACCACGCTTATGCCAAGCTGCTCAACGTGTGTGTGCGCCACCGCTGGATCACCACCATCGTGGTTATGGGTTCGTTTGTGGCAACCATGTCTCTGGCCAAGTATGTGGGTAGCGAGTTCTTCCCCACCAGCGACAACAGCCGTCTGGGCGTGAACCTCGAGCTCCCCATAGGCACACGTGTCGAGGTGGCCAAGGAAGTGACTGCACGCCTGTACAAGGAGTGGAAGGAGAAATATCCTGAGATCATGGTGTTTAACTACACCGTGGGCCAGGCCGACACCGACAACACATTTGCATCGATGCAGGACAACGGCTCGCACATCGTGTCGATGAACATACGTCTCGTCAACCCCAGCGACCGTGAACGCGGCATCGTGGAGATTGCCGGCCTCATGCGTGAAGACCTCAAGCACTACCCCGAGTTCAAGAAAGCACTCGTTAACGTGGGTGGTAGCCGAGGCGGCGGCATGAGCGGACAGTCTACCCTCAACTATGAGATCTATGGTTATGACTTCACCGAGACCGACAGCGTGGCACAGCGACTCAAGAACGCACTGCTCACCATTCCCGGAGCAGCCGACGTCAACATCAGCCGCAGTGACTACCAGCCCGAGTATCAGGTGGACTTCGACCGCGAGAAACTGGCTCTCTATGGCCTCAACTCAAGCACCGCCGCAACAGCACTGCGCAACCGCATCAACGGTAGCACTGCATCGCTCTTCCGCGAGGACGGTGACGAGTATAACATCAAGGTAATGTATGACTCTGAACACCGCCACTCTATCGAGGACATCGAGAATATCTTGCTCTACAACAACCGCGGACAGGGCATCCGCCTCAAGGAGGTGGGTACTGTGGTTGAGCGCTTCACACCGCCCACCATCGAGCGTAAGGACCGTGAGCGCATCATCACCGTGTCTACAGTAGTGCAAGACCGACCCATGAGTGAGATTGTGGAAGAGGCTCAGCCCCTCATCGACAAGATCGACAAGCCTCAGGGCGTGACCATCCAGCTGAGCGGTTCATTTGAGGACCAGCAGGATTCATTCCGCGACCTGGGTATGCTGGGTGTGCTCATCATCATCCTCGTCTACATCGTGCTTGCAGCACAGTTTGAGTCGTTCACTTATCCCGGCATCATCATGACCTCTATCATGTTTGCATTCTCGGGTATCATCCTCATCCTGTACTTCACCGGCACTAACCTCAACGTGATGTCAATGATCGGTGGTATCATGCTCATCGGTATCGTAGTAAAGAATGGTATCGTGCTCATTGACTACATCACCCTCAACCGCGAGCGCGGCATGAGCATTCGCCGCTCAGTAATCGACGGCGGTGAGTCGCGTCTGCGTCCCGTGCTCATGACATCGCTCACTACCGTACTGGGTATGGTGCCCATGGCGATAGGAACCGGTGAGGGTGCCGAGATGTGGCGACCCATGGGTCTTGCCGTGATTGGCGGTCTCGTGTTCTCTACACTGCTCACCCTGCTGTTCGTGCCCTCGCTCTACACCATCTTTGCATTCAACGGCATTCGTCGCCAGCGCCGCCAGTTGCGCGCTGCCTATGAGGCCAAGCATGGCAAGATCAAGAAGAGCAAGAAGGGTAAGAAGGCTGCCAAGAAAGCCGACGACAAGGCTACAGAGAAGAAAGTAGCTGAGAAGAAAGCCGACGACAACAAGCCGGCCGACGACAACAAGGCTAGCAAGTGATGAGAAGTAAACGTAAACTCAGTTTTTAAAGACTACAACAATATGAAAGCAATATTCATAGCATTTGACCAGGCCTACTATGAGCGACTGGTCGACGACCTCCACAACATGGGCTGCCGTGGATTCACTGCCTGGCAAGAGGTAATGGGCCGTGGCACCAAGACCGGTGAGCCACACTATGGCAGCCATGCATGGCCCTCAATTGCCGGTGCAATGTTTGTGATGTGTCCGGCAAGCAAGGTCGAGGGTATACTCGCCCACCTGCACGAGCTCGACATGGCCACTCCCAAGCTGGGACTGCGCGCATGGGTAATGCCCGTGGAGCAAAGCATCTGAACTAATCAGAACTAAACCCAATTAATAGCAAAGCAGGAGGCGGCCATCCGTTTCCTGCTTTTATCATTATTGTCCAGTATAAAGTAACCCTGGGTTGGGGAGCATTGAGCGACCGGCCCCGGGTAATTCTCTCTACAGCCAGCCGGCCTCACGATACCAGGCGATGGCTTCTTTCACGCCTTCCTCGAGTGAGTACTTGGGGCTGAAGCCAAAGTCCTGCTGGGCGGGTGTGGTGTCGCACAGCCAGTTGCGCTGCTTCATTATCTTGAACTTGTCGTTGTTGAGCGTGGTGGGCTTGAGCGTCATCTTGCCATACCATGTGAGCACCATGCACACTATCTTGACTACCCACAACGGGCACACCACTGGCATAGCCCACTTCTTGCCCAGGGCCTTGCACACCATGGTGCGGAACTCCTTCTGGGTGTATCCCTGGTTCTCGCTGATGTAGTAGGTCTTGCGCAGCGGTCCACGACCGAGGGCATCCATCACGGCACATGCCAGGTCCTTGACATAGATGAAGGTGAGCATCTGTTTCTTGTATCCCACGCTGAAGTCAAAGCCGCTCTTGATGCTCTTCATCATGAGGTAATAGTCGCGCTCATGAGGGCCATAGACGCCGGTGCAGCGAAATATCGTGTAAGGATATTGTGGCAGCATCTGCAGGTAATTCTCGGCCTTGAGCTTCGACATGCCGTAGCGGGTGTTGGGATTGGGAACCATTCCCTCGGCAAAGGGGGTGTAGTTCTTGTCGTCGCCCATACCCATCACGCTCAGGCTACTCATGAGCAGGAACACCTCAGGGGTGGCGTCGAGGTCGGCCAGCGTGTCTACCAGGGCGCGCATGTAGCCATGATTCACGCGTTCAAACTCTATATAGTTAGTACACTTGGTGGCGCCCAGGTTGTGCACCACATAGTCCCACTTGCCATGCTCGGCAATGTGCTCCTGCAGCTGTTTCTCCAGCACGTCGCTGTCAGTGAAATCTAGCTCAATGAAGTTGATGCGCTCGTCCTGCAGGAAGTCACGCTTGGTGGAACGGCGCACAGCCGCCCATGTCTCGTGACCGCGTCGCAACGCCTCCTCAACGAGGAAACCGCCTATGAAGCCACCGGCACCGGTGATGAGTATCTTTTTCATATTCTGTCTTTTTTATTTATAAACTTGCGCCAGTAGTACAGCAGGGGATTCTTGTATTTGAGCTGTTTCCATGGGCGGCTGGCGTGAGGTTTATGCAGCACTGGCAGATTAGTGAACACATAGTTGTGCAGCCCGTGCTTGAGCGACTCATGGGAAATGGTCACGTCAAACCAGTTCTTGTCGGGGTGCAGCTGTTCGAAATCATAGGCAGCGAGCAGGGCCGGTGTGAGCAGCGAGCAACAAAAGCTACAGTGCTTGCGGGTGTCGACCACCCTATTCACTTTTCCTGCAAAGTCCCTCTTGTAGGGATAGTTGATCACACCGTCCTGGTCAACGGTGACCGAAGCCGCTATGCCGCAGTCGGGACGCTCAAGGGCGCCGTCAACCAGCGCCTGCAGTGTGTGTGGCTGCACGGTAACGTCACTCTCCACAATCAGCATTCCTGCATCCTGGGCCAGAGCCTTCTTCTGCTCAGTGCGCAGCACCAGCAGGTAGTTGGGCGACGGGTGGTCAGTGACATCACACAGGTTCACCAGTTCAAATCCCAGTTCCTGCGACAGCTGTTGCAAAGCAGCAGTGGTCTCGGGTGTACTGAAGTCATTGTAGACAGTGTAAGTCACAGGAATCTTTAACTGCGATGACATCACCGCCCTGATGGTCTGTGTGGCAGTTTCTATCGAATCCTTTACGGGAGTAATCACATGCAGAGTTTTCATCACATTATATTTTTCAAAGTGCGAAGTTACTACATTTTTACGAAACAAGCGACATTGTGCACGTTATACTGCAATTCTTTAAACTATTTTTATTAACTTTGTACCCAAATTAAACCTTTGCTTTGATTTCAAGTCATAAAAGTGACAATATATTTGTAGAACATTTAAAACATCATCGATATGAAAAGAGCATTACAACTTATGATCGTCCTGATGATGGGACTCTCATTCTCATCTTGTGAATTTCACGAACCCTACTATGACGCTCCGTTCCTGGGCGCATGGGAAAGCATCCAGTATGGCGAGGGCAACTATGAATATGACCTGCGTTTGGGCGAATATCATCGTTACACCTTCTACCGCGACGGCACCGGCGCCTATGTTCAGGAAGATGGCCTGCGCACCCGCTTCTACTGGGACGAGTATGGCCGCGACCGCCTGGAGCTGCGCCACGACGATGGACTGCGCGAGACTCTGTACTACGACTTTGACGGTCCTTACATGCTCTTGAGCACCAGGTCAAACTTCTACACCTACTATCTGTATCGTCGCTATTGATGCGCAAATGACAACAAATAAAAAAATCCTCCGGTCATGTGACAGGAGGATTTTTATTTTCCTTGGGTCTGTTCTTGCTATAGAGTAGTTGAACAGCTTGAGTAATTACAAATTAAATTATAAATCAAGGTAGTGCTTACGGAACGCATTTCCTATAAGCTCGGCAACATTGCGCGATTCCGTTTTACGCAATAACTGTTTACGGTGATACTCAACCGTATTTGAAGAAATAAATAATTTTTCAGCAATATCTTTACTGCTACAACCTCTAGATAACAAGTCCAGTACCTCAAGCTCTCTCGTCGTGAGTGTTACTTTGGATTTGCTCATACTTTAAAACTTTAAATATTAAGTAAATAATTTTGGTGATACAAAAATAGTTATTTATGTTCCACTTTTCCAAATAAAAAAGGGAAAAAAGACGATTTCAATACAAAAACTACTTCTTTCGGCACGAAATTAGTTTTTTTTTACACAATTACATAATCATAATTGTGTATTTGACATGTCCTTATGACAAAATTATTACATTGACATTGCACACAAATCGGAAACACAAAACAAAGCGATTTTCCAAACCGTAGAAATCACGAATAGTTACTTTTCAAAACAAAAATAAAGTTTTTTGTAGTTTTTCTTGCATTTGTAACTAAAATGTATTACTTTTGCAACACTTAAAGTAACAAAAGATTTTAGCACAATGTATGGAACGGGAGTTTTGAAAAACCATTTAGCTCCCTTCTGGCAACAAAGTAAATTTTCTCATACTCTAAAACGCGAGCGTGATTTTGGGAAAAATCGCGCTCGTTTTATGCCGTGTGTTTGGGCTTTTTGTTGTAATTTTGCACTGAAACAAAACATTTAAGATATCAAAATGAAACATCATCTGATTGTATCGTTGCTGGCTAGTGCCGCCGTGGCACTCTCAGCAACTGCCGGCGTGAAGGACGACTTCAAGGCCGACATCAAGGCCAGTGCCAATAACTACTGGGCTTATCCTGACCAGCAGCTGCCGGCACTCACGCCTGCACCCCAGGGCTACACCCCATTTTTCATGAACCACTATGGCCGCCACGGCAGCCGCTGGCTCATAGGCAAGTGGGCCTATGAATATCCTGTGCAGGAACTCGAGAAGGGCGAGCGCAACGGCAAGCTCACTAAGCGTGGCAAGGAAGTGCTTGCCATCCTCAAGCAAGTGCGCGACGACGCTCAGGGCCGTGACGGCGAACTCAGCGACGTGGGCCATGAGCAGCATCAGCGCATTGCGGCTCGCATGTACAAGAACTTCCCCGAGATCTTTGCGGGCGACGCTCCCGTGCGCGCGCGTTCCACTATAGTGATACGCTGCATTCTCTCGATGCAAAACGAGGTGGACGTGCTCAAGTCGCTCAACCCCCAGCTGCGCATCACCACCGATGCCAGCGAGGCCGAGATGTACTACATGAACTATGACGACCCTGCCGTGAAGCCACTGCGCCAGAGTGCCTACAAGTATTTTGACGAGTTCCGCGACAAGCACGTCAAGGTTGACGGAACGCTCAAGCGCTTGTTCACCGACAAGAAATTCATGCGCGACAGCATCGATGGCTTCAAGTTTGCCAACGCGCTGTTTGACATCGTGGGAAACATGCAGAGTCACCACGCCTATGACAACATCAACCTCTATGACCTCTTCACACTGGACGAGGCCTACAACATGTGGTCTTACAACAACATGCGCTGGTATATCTACAGCGGTGAGACCCCCCTCACCCAGTGCCGCGTCGACTTCATGGAGGCCAACCTGGTGCGCAGCTTCATCGAGGATGCCGACCACGCCATCAACATGGGCGGCAACAGCGCCAGCCTGCGATTTGGCCACGAGAGTGTAGTGCTGCCGCTCGTGTGCCTCATGGGCATCAACGGCATGGACTACCAGACTACCGACCTGGACAACCTGGCAGAGCACTGGCAGAGCTACAAGGTGTTCCCCATGGCATGCAACGTGCAGATGGTGTACTACCGCAACGCACAGGACGACGTGCTGGTAAAAGTGCTGCTCAACGAGCGTGAGGCAACACTGCCCGTGCACACCGACATGGCGCCCTACTACCGCTGGAGCGACGTGCGCGACTACCTGCTTGACAAACTTTCACGACAACCCTACATCCCCACCGTTATACAATAATGAGACGATTCATCACATCACTGATAGTTGCCGTGGCGGCAATGACCGCCCTGGCAGGAACGCCGCAAGACGACATCACAGCCAAGCTCACACGCGGCGCCAGCAACCACTATGTCTATCCTGAAGGCAATCTACCGGCACTCACACCCGCTCCTGCAGGATATGAGGCATTCTACATCGACCACTATGGACGCCACGGCAGCCGCTGGCTCTCGCGCGCCAACTACTACCAGCGTCCCGTCGACATGCTCAGCGCAGCACACGACCAGGGCCTGCTCAGCGAGCAAGGCGAGCGCCTGCTGGGCACACTCAGGCTAATCTCGGCCGCTGCCTATAAGCGCGCCGGCGAACTCACCGACAAGGGTGCCGAGCAGCACCAGGAAATTGCCCGACGCATGTACAACAACTTCCCCTCCGTGTTTACCGACGGGGCACGCATCGACGCACGATCTACTGTTGTGATACGCTGCATCCTCTCGATGCAGAATGCCACAATGACGCTGCGCTCGCTCAACCCCAAGCTCAACATCACTACCGATGCGAGCTACCACGACATGCACTACATGGGATATGGACACGGCGAAGACACGCTGTCAACTAAGCTCTACCAGAAACTCACCGTGTGTGTCGACAGCATCTACAACGCCAACATCAATCCTGAGCGCTTCGTTAAGCAGCTCTACACTCACCCTGACAAGGTGGACATGAACAGTGCAAAGTTCCTGATGCGCGACGTCTTTGACATCGCAGGCAGCCTGCAGAACCACCATGCCTTTGAAAACATCGACCTGTTCCATCTGTTCACCACTAACGAGATCTTTGAACTGTGGCGACTGCGCAACATCGACTGGTATCTGCATCGCGCCAACTCTCCCCAGGGCGGCAACCGCATCCCCTTTGTGGCACGTGAGCTGATGGCCAATATCATCGAGACCGCCGATGCCGCCATTGCTAGCGGCAAGCATGGCGCCGACCTGCGATTTGGCCACGAGAGCGTTATCCTGCCTCTGGCATGCCTGCTCGAGATTGACAACATCAACCTCTCTACCCAAGACCTCGACAACCTGCACATGCAGTGGCAGAGCTACAAAATCATCCCCAAGGCATGCAACCTGCAGCTGGTGTTCTACACTAACGGCACCCAGGACGTGCTGGTCAAGGCCCTTTACAACGAGCGCGAGGCAACACTGCCGGTAAAGACCGACTGTGCCCCCTACTACCACTGGAAGGACCTCAAGGCCTACTACGAGGCAAAGATTGCCACCCCAATCGACTGGACCAAGTAAAAGAATTTAGCTGACACTAAATTACTGCTTATAACGAGAAAATGTCCTCACGGGGACAGGCCCAGTGAGGACATTTTGCGAGCGACAACTGACTATACACCAATACTCTTATTTTTGTATAGTCCCCGCGCAGATGTCACGAATCAGATTTTTTTATGACTAAAAGAGTGAGGTCTGCGCGAGATAATCCGCATTAGTAAAAGCGAGAGAGATACTCATGAGGGCATCTCTCTCGCTTTTTTTTCTATGTCAATGTAATGTCGTCAGTTAACAAAGTCTACGCTCACACCTATCATGAGGCGACGGGGATTGAGCGGATAGTGCGGTGAAGCAAAGTAGTTGTTGCCACCGAACAGCTGCCCGTTGGCATGCGTATAAGCCACATAGAAGCGTGCCTTCTTGAGCTTGAAATTAGCATACACGTTCATCAATGCAAAGTTACCGCATTTGAGCTCATCCTGGGTATGGAAGGTCATCGTTGCAGGATTGTAGGCGGGAGCATAGTAGCGGGTGTAGTAGTTGCAGTCGGCACCCAGCTGCACATGCAGCACCTTAGCCACCATGAACTTAACATACAGGTTGCTGTAGATGGAGAACATGGGCAGGGGCAACACCTTGTCGTTGCTGGTGGTCTGGAACGTGAGCTCATTGTCCCAGTGCAGTGCCCGCACGTCAAGGGTGTGCTTGGCCGTGGCACTGAGCACGCTTATCACGCCACTGTGCTGCTCGGGCAAGTTGCTGTTATTGAAATAAGTGAAGTTCTTGAGGGTCTCATAGCCCACATTTATATTAGCGTTGATAAACGGGAGATCCAGTTCACCGCCCACGCGCATCCTCACCTCACGGTCAAAATCGTTGTCCCAGATATAGTGGTTAGATGCAAACTGATACATCATCGAGCTGGGATACGCATTCATAAACGAGCCATAGCCGCGTATGGTGACTGTGTCGCCCAGCAGCTTGAAGCGTGTGTCGATGTCGCCGTCCAGATACAGGTCACCGGCAATAAATCCGGCCACACCCAGCTCGGCCGAGGCGTTGTAGTGCAGCAGGTCGCCCTGTCGCTTGGTGAGATTAGCGCCCACATACACGCGATGCTCGTTGATCTTCTTAGGCACTGATGCCGGCACGGGGTCCAGCCCCTCGGCAAGCGGTGTGTCGCTAGCCTCCAGTTCATAGGGGAATGTCTGGCGGTATAGCTGGTGGTAAGCATAGGCCGAGAAGCCAAACTTAGCCCACTTGTTGAAACCCTCGAGCATGGCAATGCCCACGGTGTTAGTGAGCTGCATATAGTTGGTGGTGTCGGCCGTTCCGGTGCGGCTCAGGTAAGTGTGCTCAAAGAACGCGGCATCATCGCTGGCGCTCTTGTTAGTGAAGCGATGGCGGCCGTTGCGCCAGTCCATCGTCCAGATGAAGCTTGTCACCGGCACATATGTTGAACTCACGATGGTGTCAGTGAGCGAGTCGCGCTCGTGCCTGTAGAATCCCACTTTGTAGCGGTGGTTCATGAAGAAATGCGAGCCCTGCAGGTTGCTCTCGGCTTGAGTGAGAAAGGTGGGAATGCTCTTGTTGTCCACACGAGTGTCACCGCCCTGCACATCGGCAGGGTGAGTGATGTAGCGGTCGTCAGTGATACCGCCACTCTCCTTGGTCGTGAAAGCATAATGATTAAAGAACGTCTGCAGCTCATAGCGGTCGCCCGTATAGGAGCCGCCCAGGTTCCAGTTAAAGTTCTTGTCGGCCTGCTGTTCATAGGAGCCCTTGGAGTACACATAGTCCATGTTGGCACCTATCTGCAGGCGCTTGCCGGCATTGCCGCTGAAGGTGATCATCGTGCGGTCCTGGTTGCTGTACTTGTTGCCGCCGGTGAGATGGGTCACCAGCGTCATGGGCACGCGCGAGTTGTAGAACTTGTGGGTGTCTACAGTATGGAACCACGGTGCAATCACGTCCTCAAACATGAAATCGCTAGCCTCACCGCGGTTAAAGAAAATCTGGTCCTGGCCCGGTGCCCCATAGTTGCCCGTAGTGGCCCATGCAGTGCTCCACGCCGTGGGCACAGCCATGAGGTGGAAGTCCTCAAACAAGGTGTCAATCTCGGCCTCCTCGCGGTCGCCCAGGGGGTCGGTGATAGTCCAGGCATAGGCAGGCTCAATTTTCGTCTCACCCTTACCGTGCACAGCAAGCGAGCACACGGCAGCCACAGCCATCAACAATGTATATTTAAGTGCATTCTTTCTCAACATACTGCAAAGGTAGTGATTTTTTGCAAAAGATTGATAGTTTAGCGGTTTAAAAGTTCATTATTGCTATGCGGCAAAAAAACGAAGACCTTACCACCCCTCCTTCAGAAGCAACTATACTGCAATCGCAAGATTTAGCGCATCCCTTGCCCCTCTCACAAGAGGTAACAGTAACACCTATAAAGAATACAACGCATTATATTACAACATGTTACAATACTTATAAGTGTTACTGTTACCATGTTACTAAGGTGGAATCATCCCGGCAAGAGGGTGTCACAAAATGCGTTTTTGCTAGATAACAATGCTTTTGCCCTTACAGGGCGCATTGATGTTACCTTTTGTCACCCAGGGCGCTGCCCTGGGCTAGTAGCAACCTTGCGCATACAGCGCGCCGCAGACACCAGTAATATGTACATAATCAAGGTTGTAGTGGAGTACATAAAGGGTTGTGACACTCTGAGAGGTCGCAAAAAGCTTAAGCAACGTTTTGCCCGGTCACGGGCAGCAGGTAGTGTGCCGTGTCAAAATGCAAACGCCCTCGGCGCGCTGTAAGCGCAGTGGAGCAACTAGCCCAGGGCAACACCCTGGGTAACGAGCGACAACCCAATGCGCCCTGTAAGGGCAAAAGCATTATTAT
>JAKSLZ010000005.1 GCA_024400935.1 Muribaculaceae bacterium
GAACGCATCATCACCGATTGAAGTGACAGAGTTGGGGATGGTCAGTGAACCGGTAAAGCCTGAACAAAAATAAAATGCATAAGGACCGATTGAAGTGACTGAGTTACCAATGGTCAGTGAACCGGTAAAGCCTGAACAACCTTGAAACGCACCGCTACCGATATAAGTGACTGAGTTGGGGATGGTCAGTGAACCGGTAAAGCCTGAACAACGTTCAAACGCATCGTTACCAATAGCAGTTACTGAATATGTTTTTCCACTGTAGGTTACACTTTCAGGTATTTTAAGCGAACCGGATGTTTTACTTCCGCCTTTAGTGACAGTGACCGACTTGCCGTCACTGTTCTTGTTGTAGGCTAAGCCGTCTACTTCAAAGTCAAAAGCTCCAGCAGTAAGCCATGCCGTGACTAATAACGTGAAAATTAGAAATATTTTTTTCATATATATATTATTTTATGTTAATCTAAACTTGTGAGTTAGTGTATGCGTTAGGGATGCTAAATCATCAAAAAAAAAAATAATCCTCGCACACACAATAGCAAATATTTATTTACTTCACTGCTACCTTCTTGTTGCCCACGAGGTAGAGTCCTGCGGGCAAGCCCTGAGTCGCAGTTGCAGGTGTGACATTGCGACGGATAAGCTGGCCAGCAGTGTTGTAAACATTGACAGGACCGCCGTTGACCACGGTGATGTCGTTGATGCCGTTCACATCAATGCCGAATACAACCTCGTCAACCTCGTGCTCACAACCGTCGGCCTCGCACATGAGGATATCACCCAGACCAATCTCGCCTGCGCCCTTCACGTCAATATAGAGCAAGTTGCCACTATTGCCGGCAAACTCGCTGTTGTCGCTGGCATAAGCAAGCAGGCGCACTGTGTTGCCGTCAACCTGGTTCATGCCCAGCCTGTGATAACGGCCGGCACGGTCGCTCAGGCGGGCGTCAAGCACCTCCACTCCCTCAGGCAGGGTCAGGTCGGCCTGGAACGCTGTGTAGCTTGTGGTGTTGTCAAGAGCAATAGCAACTGTGTGGGTGCCGTCGGGACGTGTTTCTATCACAGTGCATTGCATCGCGTCATTGCTCATGACACGAGCCGCACGCACGGGACCGTTAGCCTCGGGATTATACTTCTCGAGGATGATGTTAGAGGTGAGCACCACGTCGGCAACACTGACATTGCCGTCACTGTTGACGTCAGCACCGCTGAAGCAGAACGGGTTGGGGTTACGGCCCAGAATATAGGCCGAAGTGGTAATCACGTCACCCACGCTCACGCGTCGATCCAGGTTTGAGTCGCCAGGACGTGCTTCCTTGACGCTGATAGTTGACGATTGGTCAGGACAAAGAATTGACGCGCCCGAGGTTGTAGCAAGCTCTATATTATTTATGCCCAATGCATAATCACCGGCAGGAACATTATCTGATACTCTCACCTTAACATAAAACAGAGCACCATCCTCGCCTGAGAAAGCACGGCTGTCAGTGCTGTAGCACAACAAACGAAGACTGCCATCGGCCTGACGCTCCATGTCAAGTGTGTGCTTGCGTGTGGCACGCTCACTCAACATGATGTCATAGTAGCCGTCAGCGTCGGTAACTACACTAAAGTGATTGTCAAGCTTGAGGTCACATTGGAATCCGGTAACGTCAAGCGATCCGTTTTTCATCACTACAGGTACTGTAATGGTATCGCTACCATAGCCATTAACATCATCGGCCATGAACACAATTTCATCAATGGTGGCAAAATGGTCCCAACCAGTAGTGTTGCGATAAACACGAGCACAGCCATTAGAAACAATCAAGCGGGCAGAAATACCGTCAAAGCTGTTTGGACTCGCCTGCGCAGGACTGTTATTGAGAGAAACCACACTTTCAAGATCGCTGCAACCAGTGAACACAAAGGATCCCACAGTTGAGAGGCTATTGGGTATATTGATAGACTTAAGCCCTGTGCAGCCTGAGAAGGCATAGTTGCCTATAGCATTAACCGAATTAGGGATAACAGTATTCTTACATCCCTGCACAAGAAGGTTGGTTGAAGTCTGAATAATGGCGTTACACTTGTTGCGAGAGTCGTATGTTTTGTTTCCCTGTTCTACTACGATACCAGTCAATCCGGCACATCTCTCAAACGCTGAGCCACCAATACTGTTAACCGAGGCAGGAATTGTCAAAGTGCCAGTGAAGCCACTACAGCCACGGAACACCGCAAAACCCATTGAAGTGACAGTGTTGGGGAGTTCTAAAGTACCTGTGAAGCCCGAACATCTGTCAAAAGCATTATCGCTAATATTAGTAACCGAAGCAGGAAGCACTAACGAGCCGGTGAAACCGCTACAGCCCGCAAATGTAGAACTGTGGATATTTGTAACTGACTCAGGGATAACTAACGAACCTGTAAAACCACTACAGCCTTCAAACGCCGATGAGCCGATAGTGGACACAGAAGAAGCAAGCAACA
The DNA here is from genome assembly GCA_024400935.1 of Muribaculaceae bacterium. GTDB lineage: Bacteria > Bacteroidota > Bacteroidia > Bacteroidales > Muribaculaceae > Sodaliphilus. The sequence continues at coordinate 2,470 of JAKSLZ010000005.1, forward strand.
GAGACTTGTCAAATCCACTACAGCCATAGAACGCAGTAGCCCCAATATTTGTAACAGAATAAGGGATAATCAACGATCCTTTAAAACCACTGCAACCATAAAATGCTGATTTTTCGATCGAAGTAACAGAATTAGGGATCACCAGAGAGCCTGTTAGGCCACTACATCCATAAAATGCATAGTAACCGACAGTTGTCACTGAATTAGGAATCGTGAGTGATGAGATTTTAGATTGTTGATATGCAAGATAACTAGGGATAGACTTAACGCTATTACCAATAACGATTTCCTGCAGCTGACAATCTTTGAACCAAACACCCTCAGAATTGACGGGACCGGTACAGTTTTCTGCGTTAAGGACTACACTTTTAATTTCGCTGCAGCCACTGAATGCACCTTCACCAATACTGGTGACTGATTCACCTATCGTCAAAGTAGCATTAAGTCCACTACAGTCGCTAAAAGCTGCGGCGCCAATAGTTTTAACAGAGTTAGGGATAACCAGTGAACCCGAAAATCCTCTACACAAATAGAAGGCATTCTCACCGATGCTAGTGATAGTGCTAGGAAGCTCCAGAGTACCTGTTAATCCTCTACACAAGTAAAAAGCGTTGTCACCGATAGCATTAACCGTGTAGGTAGTGCCACCATAAGTAACACTTTGAGGAATTGTCAACTTTCCAGTTAAGCCTTCATAATTAGTTGAAAATTTGAGTTTTGTAAACGTCACAGTGACTGTTTTTCCGTCACTGTTCTTGTTGTAGGCTAAGCCGCCCACCATAAAGTCGTAAGCACTGGCCGAAGACCACGCCGACAATAATAGAATTAAAAATAAAATTTTACGAATCATATAATTGAAATTTAATAAATTCAACGCAAAATATGCACATATAAAATAATTCACAAAATTACTAAAAATAATTCTATATCTATGGTCCATTTTAGTCCTTTTTCAAAAAAACACAACTGAAATAGTGACAAGCTCCGGCTCAGTCTAAAATAGAAGGGTGAGAGGAGTATAAAGCAAAAGTAATTTTAAAAGCGTGCCGCAAGGTACGCTACGCCAAACTGACGTTTGGCTAATAACCCCGTACGTGCGAAAGGAGCGTAGCGACTGGAGAACGTGCGGGGATAGAACAATGTGGCGAAGCCCTACCGCTCTCCTCGATAGAGGGTTTAAAGCACCATCAAAGTACTACTATATACAATGCTTTGGCATTGCATGGGCTTGGTTTTATGAAAAAAAAAGAAAATGTTTTTTAATTTTTTTTATGGCTGGCGCCTGTAAAATGGTGGACTTCGTCCACAAAATAAAAACACTTTATTTATCACGCAAACACATTTTGCTTGCGGAGCAAGCCATTTTCCATGCGAAGCAATAAAAGCACAATAAAAATATTTTCTTTTTTTACCGGACACTAATAATAAAAACAAGGGAATAAAAACATTCGGTTCTTACCGAAAACAAGCAGGAACAAAACCTATGAATATAACCGTTAATTTGACGGCCTATTGAGTAGTTTGAAATCAGTTTTTAGTGTTTCGTGTTTCTTCTTTCGCTAAATTGTTGTAACTTTGCATATTGAAATAAAACGACATTAATAATTTATGGCTGAGAATCCACTATTGCAACGACTTGAGGGCATTGATGCGCGTTTTGAGGAAATCGGGACGCTGATTACTGACCCTAGCGTCATTGCCGACCAGAAACGCTATGTCAAGCTCACCAAGGAATACAAGAGCCTTGAGAATCTGCTTGCCACTACTAACCGCTACAAACGCCTGCTGAGCGACATCGAGGATGCCAAGTTGCTCATCGCCACTGAAACCGACGAGGAGATGCGTGCCATGGCACGCGAGGAACTGGATGCCTCCTCTAATGAAATCCCTAAGATTGAAGAGGAAATCAAGCTGCTGCTCATCCCCGAGGATCCTGAGGACTCTAAGAACATAGTGCTCGAGATACGCGGCGGCACGGGTGGCGACGAGGCTGCCCTCTTTGCCGGCGACCTGGCCCGCATGTACACCCGCTACTGCGAGTCTAAGGGATGGACCGTGCAGCTGTCGAGCTGCAGCGAGGGTGCCGCAGGAGGATTCAAGGAGGTTGTGTTCAGTGTCACAGGCAGCAATGTGTATGGCACGATGAAATATGAGAGCGGTGTGCACCGCGTGCAGCGCGTGCCTGCCACCGAGACCCAGGGCCGCGTTCACACATCGGCTGCGTCGGTGGCAGTGTTGCCCGAGGCTGAGCCTTTTGACGTGCATATCAATGAGGGCGAGATCAAGTGGGACACCTTCCGCAGTAGCGGTGCCGGTGGCCAGAACGTGAATAAGGTGAACTCGGGTGTGCGCCTGCGCTACATGTGGACTAACCCCAACACTGGCGAGGAGCAGGAAATCCTCATCGAGTGTACCGAGACCCGCGACCAGCCCAAGAACAAGGAGCGCGCCCTGGCACGACTGCGCACGTTCATCTATGACAACGAGCACAAGAAATATGTAGACGACATCGCTTCGCGCCGCAAGACGCTGGTGTCGACCGGTGACCGCTCGGCCAAGATACGCACTTACAACTATCCGCAGGGACGCATCACCGACCACCGCATAGGCTACACCATCTACAACCTGCCGGCATTCATGGACGGAGACATCCAGGACTGCATCGACCAGCTGACGGTGGCCGAGAATGCCGAGAAACTCAAAGAGGCTGAACTTTAACAATTACTTTTAAGATATGACTCGCGAAGAACTATTTGCTAACATCCTGCGCAAGCGCTCTTTCCTGTGCGTGGGACTAGACCCCGACGTGGACAAGATGCCCGCATCGCTCGAGGGTGACCTGTTTAAATTCAACAAAGCCATCATCGACGCAACGGCACAGCATGCCATAGCCTTCAAGCCCAACCTGGCATTCTACGAGGTTCAGGGCGTGAAAGGTTACCAGGCCTTTGAACAGACAGTACAGTACATCAAGGAGAACTACCCCGACGTGATGATCATCGCCGATGCCAAGCGTGGCGACATAGGCAACACCAGCCGCATGTATGCCAAGAGTTTCTTTGAGACTCTCAACGTGGATGCCATCACCGTGGCACCCTACATGGGCGAGGACAGCGTGACTCCCTTCCTGGGCTATGACGGCAAGTGGGTTATTGTGTTGGGATTGACTTCAAACAAAGGCTCACACGACTTCCAGCTCACACAAGATGCCAGCGGCACCCCACTCTACAAGAACGTGCTCAAGAAAGTGAGTGCATGGGGCAACGACGGCAACATGATGTTTGTGGTGGGGGCGACTCAAGGTCAACTGTTTGAGGAAGTTCGCCAAGTGGTTCCCGACAATTTCCTGCTGGTACCCGGCGTTGGAGCCCAAGGCGGAAGCCTGAGTGAAGTGTGCAAATATGGCATGAACAAGCAGTGCGGTCTTATTGTCAATTCGTCGAGAGGCATCATCCATGCATCGAGCAACGACGATTTTGCACAGGTGGCACAAGCCAAGGCGGCCCAATTGAACGAAGAAATGGCACAAATTTTAGTTAATTACGGATTTTTTTCTTGATTTAATTCCTTAATTAAATAAATATGTTTAATTTTGCGTGATAAATGTAATCAACCATTTACTGGAAATACTTTTTAAAAAACAATAAATTATTAGAAATGGCTAACATTAATGATTTCAATTTCGCTGGTGTTAAGGCGATTGTACGCGTTGACTTCAACGTGCCCCTGAACGAAGAAGGTAAAATCACTGACGACACTCGCATCCGCGGTGCAGTTCCCACCCTGAAGAAGATTCTTGCTGACGGTGGCGCTCTCATCGTTATGTCTCACATGGGCAAGCCCAAAGGCAAAGTTAACCCCAAGCTCTCTCTCGGCCAGATCAAGGACGCCGTAGCAGCTGCTCTCGACGCTCCCGTCAAGTTTGCTGAGGATTGCGGCAAGGCTGCTGAGGCTGCTGCAGAGCTCAAGGCTGGTGAAGTTCTCCTGCTCGAGAACCTCCGTTTCTATCCCGAAGAGGAAGGCAAGCCCGTGGGCATCGACAAGGAAGATCCCGCTTATGCTGACGCTAAGAAGGAAATGAAGACTCGCCAGAACGAGTTTGCTAAGACTCTCGCAAGCTATGCCGACGTATATGTAAACGACGCATTCGGTACTGCTCACCGTCGTCACGCGTCAACAGCTGTTATCGCTGACTTCTTTGATGCTGACCACAAGATGCTGGGTTACCTCATGGAGAAGGAAGTTGTTGCTATCGACAACGTGCTCAAGAATGCACAGCACCCCTTCACTGCTATCATCGGCGGTAGCAAGGTTAGCTCTAAGCTCGCAGTAATCAAGAACCTCCTTGACAAGGTTGACAACCTCATCATCGGTGGCGGTATGGGCTTCACATTCATCAAGGCACAGGGCGGTAACATCGGTCTGTCACTCCACGAGGACGACCTGATGCCCGAGGCACTGAGCGTGATGGCAGCTGCTAAGGAGAAAGGCGTGAACCTGAGCCTCTCAGTTCAGACTGTATGTGCACAGGAGTTCAAGAACGACGCTGAGCGCCAGACTCATGATATCTTCAACATCCCCGATGGTTGGGAAGGCATGGATGCAGGTCCCAAGTCGCTCGAGAACTGGAAGAAGATCATCCTCGACTCTAAGACTATCCTGTGGAATGGTCCCGTGGGCGTATTTGAGTTTGACAACTTCGCTGTAGGTACTGGCGAAATCGCTAAGTATGTTGCTGAGGCAACTGCCAACGGTGCTTACTCACTCGTGGGTGGTGGCGACTCTGTTGCTGCTGTCAACAAGTTTGGTCTGGCCGACAAGGTTTCTTATGTATCAACTGGTGGCGGTGCAATGCTCGAGGCTATCGAGGGCAAGACACTTCCCGGTGTTGCAGCAATCAAGGGCGAATAATACACAACGCTTATATAACTGAAAACGAAGAGGCTCACTGCACTGTGAGCCTCTCTTATTTTTTTGCTAACCTTTTAACGGGTGCGGTGTTCCACACCACTGTGGTATCAATTGATGTAGCAATGCTTGTTGTTCACATAGCCTATAGTTCCATGATAGTCCACCTTATACCAGTTACCGCTACGTCCCAGATAACGCGCGCCATCACTGCCATTGTACATGGCTGTGAGAATAGAGCTGGCTGCACTGGGGCGTTTTCTCACGTTCAAGAAGCCGTCATAGGCATTGGCATACACCCATTTACATCCATGCATACTGAATTCCTCGTCGGGCGTGTAGTGAATTCTCTCTACCTTAGGAGGAGCTTGCTGGGCGGCTGCATTAGCCATGCTAGTCATAGTACTGTCTGCTCGCTGTTTAGACCTTTCCAGAATCTGCGAGTAGCGGTCTATGTCAAACTGGAGGTCCTTGTCGGCATAGGCACGCACAACTTTAAGGTCAGACAAAACATCCTCAACGTCTTGCTTCTTTTCCCGGATTTTAATCATAGCCGAAGTGTCAATTACAGAATTATTGAAAACCGCTTTTACCTCAGCCTCATACTGTGTAGCATACTTTTCAAGATAAGCGCTCACCAGTTCCATGTCTACGTCTTTACCTTCCAGCAGAGTCTTCATCGTACGGGCATCAACATTAGCAGGCACCTGTATTTCTTTTTTGTTGCCAAAATGATTACAAGACACAAAAATTAATGTGATGAAAAAGAAAAATAAAATCCTGGTCATAAACGTGATTAGATAAGTATATTATTAAAAGATACGGATATTCTAGGTATCCTGTGACATCTAAAATATCCGTATAGTTGTTAGCATAAATTCACATTATTATAATGTAGCTATAATCTTCTTGATGTCCTCGCCCAGCTGCTCGGCCTTCTCCATTGTGCTTGCCTCGCTGTAGATGCGAATGATGGGCTCGGTGTTGCTCTTGCGCAGGTGTACCCAGCAGTCGTCAAAGTCAATCTTCACGCCGTCGATGGTAGTGAGGTTCTCGTTAGCATAGTGTTTCTGAACTGCTGCAAGAATGCCGTCGACGTCAGTGTCGGGGGTAAGCTCGAGCTTAGTCTTTGCGATGCTGTATTGGGGATATGTTTTCTTGAGCTCGCTCACCTTCATGCCGCTCTTAGCCAGCAGTGAGAGGAACAGCGCCACGCCCACGAGAGCGTCACGGCCATAGTGAAGCTCGGGATAGATGACTCCACCATTGCCTTCGCCACCAATAACGGCGCCGGTGCGGCGCATCTCGGTAGTAACATTCACCTCGCCCACAGCTGCAGCAGTGTAGGTGCAACCATGCTTAACAGTCACGTCGCGCAGTGCACGTGATGATGAGAGATTGCTCACTGTTGAACCCGGGGTGTGCTGGAGAACGTAGTCAGCTACTGCCACAAGGGTGTATTCTTCAACGAAGAACTCACCGTTTTCCATAATAATGGCCAGACGGTCAACATCAGGGTCTACCACAAAACCCACATCGGCCTTGCCCTGCTTCATGAAGTCGGCTATGCCAGTGAGGTTCTCAGGAATGGGCTCGGGAGTGTGGCCAAAATTACCGGTGGGATCGCAGTAAAGTTTCTCTACTGTTTTAACACCCAGCGCCTCGAGCAGTTTGGGGATAGCAACACCACCCACCGAGTTTACTGCATCAACGGCAACTGTGAAGTTGGCCTTCTTGATAGCCTCTACGTCGACAAGCTTGAGTGCAAGCACCTGGTCGATGTGGCGACGCAGGTAAGTATAATTTTTCTGCTCACGTCCCAGATGGTCAACATCAGCGTAGTCAAAGTCCTCGGCCTCAGCAATGCGGAGCACTTCCTTACCCTGTACATCGGTCAGGAATTCACCCTTGTCGTTGAGGAGCTTGAGTGCATTCCACTGCTTGGGGTTGTGCGAAGCAGTGATGATGATACCACCGCATGCACCTTCTTCAATGACAGCGAGCTCGGTAGTGGGTGTGGTAGCAAGACCGATGTTAACGACATCAAATCCCATACCGGTGAGAGTACCCACCACTACATTGAGGACCATGCGACCTGACAGGCGAGCGTCACGGCCCACAACGATTACATTTGACTTAACCTCTGAATTGCGACGCATGAAGGTTGCATAAGCAGAAGTAAATTTAACGATATCAAGTGGTGACAAGCCGTCACCAGGGTTTCCGCCTATTGTGCCGCGGATACCAGAAATAGACTTGATTAATGACATAAATTGAAAAGAATTGTAAAAAATTAGAGGTTTATTCTATTTAAATTTCCCTATATTAATTAAAATTTAAATGCGGCTGTGGAAGTAACGCACGTGCATCAGGAACGGAGTTACCGATGCCATCTCTTTCAAGAAGCCAAACTGAGACTTAACAATCAGATTAACCTCACACTCGGCACCCAGATAGTTCAAAGGCAACTGCACGCCATATCCCCATTGCGAAGAAGTGGCAAGTGTAAAATCCTTGAACTTGAACGAACATGAAGGAGCAGTCATGTCACCTTCGTTGCTTTCATAGACTGACAAAGTTCCGGTTGAGTACCAATACTCGAGATTGTAACGTGTGTATCTGAAGTAGATATTCTCTGATTCGCGCGCAGCATCCTTCTTGTGATCACCGGGATTGATCACCTGCATATATACATTGCCGTCAGGATCAATGCGATAAAAGGGAGCATTTGTTCCTGTTTCAAATACAGAGTCGGCAGGTATTTCATTTACGACTCTGCAATTAGCCAAGTAGGAATTAGTAGCATGGCGCTCAGTGTTGAGACGGTCACTGTAGCTCACGTCGTCATTACATGATGCGCCCATGAGTAACAGCAATGCAGAAAATACAACTCCAAAATATTTTTTAATCTTCATAATCCAGTTTTGTTATCGTTTTATATCGTCTAAAACTTTTTTAAATTCGTCTACAGCCTCGTCCATGGTGCAATGCAATTCACCTCCTGCTGCATTCTTGTGCCCACCTCCGTGAAAATAACGGCTGCATATATCGCTCACCGAGAAGTCACCCTCTGAACGGCACGATACCTTAATCACATCAGGGTCCTCACGCAAGAACACCACCCATTGAATCCCGGGGATAGCCAAGGGTTTATTGACCAACCCTTCAGTGTCGCCCCGCTTGTAGTTGAACCTGTCGAGTTCTTCTCTGTTGAGTGTAATCAGCGCGGCGCCATCTTCAATAAAGAGCTGCATCTTCTCGGCAAGTGCATATCCCTGAATCCTCAGGCAATCAGCGCTGAAAGTGTTCATTGCTAAGTTATATATCCTCTGCTTGTCGATGTTAAACGACACCAGGTCGGCAAGGATTTCATACACTTCAGGATAATCACTGCTATAAGTGAAGTTGCCGGTGTCAGTCATCATGCCCAGATATATATACTGTGCCGTGAGCTTGTCCATGAATCTGCGCCACCCCATCTCGTTGATCACGCGATAAACTACCTCGCATGTAGATGAAAGCTCGGGGTAAGACACAACCACATCAAACAGGTTCTCGGGGTTGAGATGGTGGTCAAGCAAGATGCGTGGAGCACTTGACTGCATGAAAACCTCACCCAGACGGTCGATGCGATGGAGTGAGTTGAAATCGAGGCAAAATATAAGGTCGCACTGCGAAACCAGACTACGCGCCCTGGCTTCGTTCATCGTGAAGGCGGTAATGTCTTTTACCATAGGCACAAAATGCAACGAGCGGGGCACCATGTCGGGGGTCACCACTGTAGCATATTTACCCATATGGCGCAACACGCGGCACAGAGCCAGTGTTGAACCCACAGCATCACCATCGGGCGAAAGATGGCAAGTGATGACAATGTTCCTGGCATTGTCAACAAGCTGCCTAATCGCGTTATATGAAGCCTTATTGAGTATCTGTCCTATCATAATTCACTACTTGTATAATCGAACGCAATCTTCAACATGGAGAATTGCGCCCTTTTAAATGACAAAGGTAGTGTTTTTTTTATTAATAAAAGCAATAAATGGTGACGAATCTAATTTTTTAGCGTGTTTTTAAGCATTTTTGTCTAGATATGTCAACGTTTGTGATTAACTTTGCAAAAGAAAAAGATTAGAAAGATATGAAATACAACAGACTTTACTTGCTAATTGTGAGTTTTGCAATATGCTACATTGCGGCTTTTGCACAGATTCACAACCCCGTGAAATGGGCAACTGAAATCAAAATGACCGATGACACACATGGAGTCATCAACATGAAGGCTACCATTGACGCCGGCTGGCACATGTATGCCACCGACATCCCACAAGGCGGCCCGCAGCCCACGACGGTAGAATGGAACACCCTCGACGGTGTGAAGCTTGACGGCAAGATCTCAAGCAGCAAAAAGCCTGTAGAGAGTTTTGACAAGAATTTTGACATGACACTCAAGTGGTGGGAAAGCAACGTGATACTGTCTCAAAAGTTCACAGTCACCGCACCGCAGTATTCCATCAAAGGAAATATACGCTTCATGTCGTGTAATGACAAGCAGTGCAACTCGCCTGAAACTGAGCCTATAACGTTTACAGGCAAAGCTGCGGCAGCAGTCACTCCACAAGAAGACGCAACAGCACCCGAAACCACTGACGACGAGGTTGTTGCCACCGATACAAATACACCTACCGACACTGTAGCTGAGACGATTCAACCCGCAACCCAAGAGCCAGTCAACTCCAGTGCTGACACCTGGGCTCCGGTCAAGGTTGACAACGGCGTTGCAAGCGACACGTCAGCAGGATCGGCTTCGTCGCTGTGGATGATATTCCTGGCATGTTTTGGCGGTGGTCTGCTGGCGCTCCTCACCCCTTGCGTGTGGCCCATCATCCCCATGACCGTGAGCTTCTTCCTCAAGAAGAGCGGTTCAAGGGGCAAGTCGATACGCAATGCCGTCACTTATGGCATTTCAATCATTGTGATATATGTGGCACTGGGCCTCATTGTCACTGCGGCATTTGGTGCCAGCAGCCTCAATGCAATAGCCACCAACGCAGTATGCAACCTCATCTTCTTTGCACTCCTCGTTGTGTTTGCATGGTCGTTCTTCGGTGCCTTTGAAATCAAGCTTCCCGAGTCATGGTCAAACAAGATGGACGACGCAGCCGAGAAAACAACCGGCCTGCTCAGTATATTCTTCATGGCTTTCACACTGGCCATAGTTTCGTTCTCATGCACAGGCCCCATCATAGGCACGCTGCTGGTCGAAGCCGCAAGTCAGGGCAGCAACGTGGGCCCGGCAGTGGGTATGCTGGGATTCTCCATGGCGCTGGCCATCCCGTTCACACTGTTTGCGCTGTTCCCCTCCATGCTCAAGAAGATGCCCAAGTCGGGCGGCTGGATGAACACCGTGAAAGTGCTGCTGGGCTTCATTGAGCTGGCTCTGTCGCTCAAGTTCCTGTCAGTGGCCGATCTTGCCTATGGATGGCACATCCTAGACCGCGAGGTATTCCTGGTGCTGTGGATTGCAATCTTCTTCATGCTGGGAATGTATATGCTGGGCATGTTCCGCTTCTCAAGCGACGGAGAACCCCGCAGTGCAGGAGTGGGCGTGACAAGGGCAATGATAGGCCTCGTTTCGCTGGCATTCACCATGTATCTGATTCCCGGCTTGTGGGGTGCTCCACTTAGAGCCACCAGTGCTTTTGTACCGCCACTGTACACCCAAGACTTCAACCTGTATGGCGAAGAGCTTACCGAGTATGACGACTACGACAAAGGTCTGGAAGCCGCTGCACGCAACGGCAAGGCCGTATTTGTAGACTTCTCGGGCTACGGCTGTGTAAACTGCCGCAAGATGGACGGGGCGGTTCTTGACAAGAGCGAGGTCAAAGACCTTATCTCCAAGGAATTTGTAACCATCAAGCTGATGGTCGACGACAAGACTCCGCTCGACGAGCCTCGCGTTGTTGAAGAGAACGGCAAGATAAGGGAATTGTCTACCAAGGGCGACCTGTGGAGCTACCTGCAGCGTAGCAAGTTCAGCTCTAACTCACAGCCCTACTATGTAGTGTTGAACGACAAGGGCCAACTGCTGTCAGGTCCCTTCACCTATGACGAGAACGTAGAAGCATTCAAGCAATTTCTTAACAAAGGACTAGAACATGCCAAATAACTCTAAAGAAGCCAAACTCCAAGCATTCAGCGAACTGCTGGATGTGATGGACACACTGCGTGCCCGCTGTCCGTGGGACTCGGTACAGACCAAGGAGAGCATACGCCCCAACACCATCGAGGAGACGATGGAACTGGCCGAGGCAATCATAGAGAACGACCACAACAAGATGCGCAAAGAACTGGGCGACGTGCTGCTGCACATCGTGTTTTACTCAGTCATGGGCAACGAAGACGGTCACTTTGACATAGCCGACGTGTGCAACTCGCTCGTAGAGAAGCTCAAGTTCCGCCACCCCCACATCTATGGAGAGACCAAGGCCGAGAACGCACAGCAAGTGCGCGACAACTGGGAAGTGATCAAGATGAAAGAGAAGGATGGCAACAAGAGCATCCTGAGCGGAGTGCCCTCTACCCTGCCTTCGCTCATCAAGGCCGAGCGCGTGCAGGAGAAAGCCGCCAACGTGGGCTTTGACTGGGAGAACCGCGAGGACGTGTGGGACAAGGTAAAAGAAGAAATTGCCGAGGTAGAACAAGAAATCAAGGCAGGCAACGCCGTTAACACCGAGAAGGAATTTGGCGACCTGTTCTTTGCTCTGGTAAACGCAGCACGGCTCTACGATGTGCGTCCCGACAACGCACTCGAAAGAACCAACCACAAATTCATAGCAAGGTTCAACCACATAGAGAAACGAGCTAAAGAAGAAGGCCTTAAACTCAACGAGATGACTCTTGCCCAGATGGACAAGTTCTGGGACGAAGCCAAGGCACTGCATTTAGGAGAAAAAGTATGAAAGTTTGTGTAACCGAGAAACCTAGCGTAGCACGAGACATAGCCAGTATCCTGGGAGCCAACACACGCCGCGACGGATACTTCGAGGGCAACGGCTACTATGTGACGTGGACATTCGGCCATCTGTGCACACTCAAAGAGCCAGCCGACTACACCGACAACTGGAAACGATGGAGCCTGGGGTCGCTGCCCATGATACCTCCCCGATTTGGCATCAAACTGATTGACGACGAGGGCTACAAGAAACAGTTCCACGTTATCGAGACTCTCATCTCACAGGCCGATGAGGTAATCAACTGCGGTGATGCCGGCCAAGAAGGTGAACTGATACAGCGCTGGGTCTACCAGAAGGCGCAATGCAAGATCCCCGTCAAGCGACTGTGGATATCGTCGCTCACCGACGAGAGCATACGCGAAGGATTCAGCCAGCTCAAACCCGCCGATGACTTCAACAACCTGTACTTTGCGGGGCTCTCCAGAGCAATAGGCGACTGGATGCTGGGCATGAATGCCACCAGGTTATATACCCTCAAGTATGCCCAGTCGCGCAACGTGCTCTCGATAGGCCGCGTACAGACACCCACCCTCGCCCTCATCGTCAACCGTCAGCGCGAGATAGAGAACTTTGTCCCTGAAGACTACTGGGAAATCAAGACTCTGTACCGTGAGGTGACATTCAACTCCACAAAAGGACGATATAAAAATGTGGACGAGGCCAATGCTGTGATCGAGAGCATCAAGTCGCACCCACTCACGGTGACTAAGGTCGACAAGAAAAACGGCAAGGAAGCACCGCCACGACTTTTTGACCTCACCAGCTTGCAGGTGGAATGCAACAAGAAATTCTCATTCACGGCCGATGACACTCTCAAGTACATACAGTCATTATATGAGAAAAAGGTGACCACTTATCCCCGTGTAGACACTACCTATCTGAGCGAAGACATCTACCCCAAAGTGCCAGGCATACTGCAGGCACTCAAGCCCTACGCAGCCTTGACAGCCCCATTGCTTAACAAAAAACTGCCCAAGAGCAAAAAGGTGTTTGACAACAGCAAGGTGACCGACCACCATGCCATCATCCCCACTAATGTAGACCCGTCACGTGCCGCATTGACAAGGGAGGAGAAACTGGTCTACAACCTGGTGGCAAAACGTTTCATTGCTGCATTCTATCCCGACTGTGAGTTTGCCACCACCACAGTGATGGCAATGGTCAACACCACCGAGTTCAAGGCCACCGGCAAGGTAATCCTGAGCGAAGGCTGGCGAGCACTTTACAATAAGGACAACGACCAGAACAAGAAAGACGATGATAACGGCCTGATGCCACAGTTTGTCGTGGGCGAGAGCGGCCCCCATAAGCCCTCATTGCTCAAGAAGTGCACACAGCCACCCAAGCCCTACACCGAGGGCTCACTGCTGCGCGCCATGGAGTCGGCAGGCAAGACAGTCGACGACGAGGAACTGCGCGAGGCCATGAAGGAAAACGGCATAGGACGCCCATCAACACGCGCCGCAATCATCGAGACCCTGTTCAAGCGCCGATACATACGCAAGGAGCGCAAGAGCCTCAGTGCCACACTGGCCGGCGTACAGCTCATCGACACAATCAAGGAAGAGTTGCTCAAGAGTGCCAAGCTCACAGGCTTGTGGGAGAATAAACTGCGCAAGATAGAACGCGGTGAGTTCAGCGCACAGCAGTTTCTCGAAGAACTCAAAGCCATGGTAGGCGAAGTAGTTCTCAATGTACTGCGAGACAACGACAGCGGCAGCATCATCGTGGAACAGGACAAACCCAAGAAACCCAAATCGCCCGCAGGCGAGAAAAAAACCAGGGCTCCGCGCATAAAGTCAATTGAAGAAATCACCTGCCCCGTGTGTGGCAAAGGACACATGGTCAAAGGGAAAACTGCTTATGGATGCAGCGAATACCGAAACGGATGCAAAACGGTTTTCCCGTTCACCGAGTATCCCGCCGACCTCACTCCGGCAAAGCTGCGCCAGGCATTGAAAAAGAAAACAAAACAATAACACACCTTATGGAATATAAGCAAGATTTGAGCGAGACTGAGATTTTTCCCATCGTAGACCCTGAGGGAAATGTAGTGGGCAAGGCTACACGCAAAGAGTGCCACTCGGGCACACGTCTGCTACATCCCGTGGTGCACCTGCACGTTTTCAACAAAGTAGGCGAACTGTTCTTGCAGCGACGAGCGCTCACCAAGTATATACAGCCCGGCAAATGGGACACAGCCGTGGGAGGTCACCGCGACTATGGCGAGACAGTGGAGCAAGCACTGCAACGCGAAGCACGCGAAGAGATAGGTATCATGGAGTTCACAGCCCACAAGCTCTTCCACTATGTTTATGACAGCGACGTGGAGCGCGAGCTAGTAGATACATTTTACACTATTACTGACCAGGAGACGTTCAACTGCGACCCCGAAGAGGTGATAGAAGGACGATTCTGGACAATCAAGCAGATTATCGAAGCTATGGGCGAAGGCGTTCTAACCCCCAATTTTGAGGACGAGTTCAAACTCATCATGCCGCACTTGGAGGACATTTTCCCTCATTTGAGCGGCAAAAACAAGGAATAATCAATATTTTCTCAAAAAAAATCACGCATTTTATTGCACGGATAAAATAATTGTCTTAACTTTGCAGTCGCAAATACGAATTGGTCTCTTGGATGAGTGGTTTAGTCATCGGTCTGCAAAACCGGGTACAGCGGTTCGAATCCGCTAGAGACCTCCAAAAGGGTAATCACAACAGTGGTTACTCTTTTTTTATTCCTTCCTTTTTTTATTCGGATCAGCGATTTTTTTACACTCTGTTCAACAAAAAAGCCCCGGGGGTGTCCCGAGGCCCTATTTCATTTGCTATAACAACATTATCACTTGGGGCAAGCGTAAAGCATGTTCACTTTGCCTGCGTTGACGTCAACATCAATAGTAACGTTGCGTCCGTTCACTTCGCCTTTATAGCTATACTTGCTAGTTGCTTCGTCATAAGTCCAGTTCTCGTCCTTAGCAACTCGCTTTTGCAGTTTCTTGAGCTTCTTTTCTGACAGAGGCTTAACCAACTTAAGGTCCCAAGAATATTCATTTCCAGTTTCACTCACATTTGAAGACTCTACCGTGAATTTGGGAACATTCCATCCTGCCAGTTCTGAAATCTGTTCGGGATCTCCACCTATATACTTGTCGGTCGATTTATACCACTGAACACCTAGCACAATTAAAATAATAGCCAAAATGGCTCCACCTCCAATTAATAATTTCTTTGACATATTTGTTCTATTTACTTGTTTAAATTTTTTTCGCAAGTTACTAATTTTTCTCCAATTGACAATGAGCCACGCCTCAATATTCACATTTATTATAAAGTTTGACGTAAAATAGCAACTATTTAGCAATAGATTTTTTGCAGATTCCACGCGCGGGATTTCACTGATTTTTTATTGAAGAAACATTAACAACGAGAGGCTGAAAGCCGGCACGCACAAAGCTTGCTTTGGGCACATAACCCCCACCGAAAGGAGTGAAACGACTGCCGGTGGGGGTATAAAGTGTAACAAAACGCGCGGTTGAAGACCGCTACCTCGAAACGAACAAGGTGGCGGTCTTCAACCGCAGTATAGTGTATCGCATTTTCCCTGCCCTGCCTTCGCATGCGCTCAGTTAGGACAGGGTTATGTGCAGAACCAAGGTTCTGCGTGGCGGCTTCCAGCCTCTCATTACAAAATCTTGTGAAATCAGTGAGATTTACGTGCGTGTGTCCGCACACATAACATTGGTGAATAGTTACGGCAAAATAAAACACAGTTTTCATATATCGAAGAAAAATGTTAACTTTGTATTCTTAAACACATGGTATGGACAACTATCTAGACGAACTCAACGAACAACAACGCGCTGCAGTGGAATATTGCGACGGTCCCCAGCTGGTGATTGCCGGAGCGGGATCGGGCAAGACACGTGTACTCACTTACAAGATTGTGCACCTGCTCAACCTGGGCATTCCGCCCTATCGCATCATGGCCCTCACGTTCACTAACAAAGCCGCTCGTGAGATGCGTGAGCGCATTGAGGCTCTTGTGGGCCACGAAACAGCGGCAAGGCTGTGGATGGGAACATTCCACTCCATCTTTTCACGCATACTGCGCATGAATGCCGAGCGCATAGGCTTCAAGCATGACTTCACGATATATGACTCCAACGACTCACGCTCGCTGGTGAAACTAATCATCAAGGACATGGGGCTAGACGACAAGGTCTACAAGCCGTCAACGGTGCAGAGTGCCATATCTAATGTTAAGAACGCCTTGATATCGCCCTATGACTATGAGCGCCACAAGGGGCTGAGAGATGCCGACGAGAATGCCGGCAGGCCTCTCATCTATGCCATCTACAAGACTTATTGGAACAGATGCAAAGTGGCGGGAGCGATGGACTTTGACGACCTGCTGTTCTATACCAACATCCTGCTCAGAGACAATCCTGACGTGCTCGAGAACTACCAGGAGATGTTTCAGTACTACCTTGTCGACGAGTACCAGGACACCAACTTTGCCCAGCACCTCATCCTGGTGCAGCTGTGCAAGAAGCACGGCCGCCTGTGTGTGGTGGGCGACGATGCACAGAGCATCTACTCGTTTCGCGGCGCCAACATTGAGAACATCCTCAAGCTGCAAAAGGTCTACCCTACTTTACAGACCTACAAGCTTGAACAAAACTACCGTTCTACACAGACCATCATCTCAGCTGCTAACTCCCTGATAGAAAAGAACAAGGGACAGATCGCCAAGCATCTGTTCTCAGAGAACCCAGTGGGAGGACGAATAGGCGTAATACAGTGTTACAGCGACTATGAGGAAGCTTATGTTGTGGCCAATCAGATTGCTGCCACTAAGGCACGCCATGGCGACAAATATAGCGACATCGCCGTGCTGTATCGCACTAACGCACAGTCGAGAACCCTCGAGGAAGCACTGAGCAACGGCGGACGCCGCGACAAGCACGGCAACGTGCGCAGCGCCATACCCTATCGCATCTATGGCGGACTCTCGTTCTACCAGCGCAAGGAAATCAAAGACGCCGTGAGCTACTTCAGACTATCGATCAATCCCGACGATGACGAGGCTCTGCGACGCATCATCAACTATCCGTCGCGAGGCATAGGCGACACTACCATGGCCAAGGTGCAGCACTGCGCCATGGAGCACAGCGTGAGCATGTGGCAGGTAATCAACGATCCAGCAAAATATGACCTTGGTGTCAACAACGGAACAATCAAGAAGCTTAACGCATTCATTGAACTGATACAGGGATTCATACGCCTCAACAACGAGGGCAACGACGCCTACAACGTGGCACGCACAATCATCGAGCGAACCAAGCTGCTGGCAATATTGATGAACGACAACACGCCTGAGAACATCAGCCGTCAGGAGAACATCACCGAGTTGCTCAACGGTGTCAACGAGTTTGTGGACGAGCGCCGCGAAGAAGGCATCGAAGAAATCCAGCTCACCCACTATCTGGCGCAAGTGTCGCTGCTCACCGACCAAGACGAGGAAAAGAACGACGGCGACTGCGTCACACTCATGACCGTGCACGCCGCCAAGGGACTGGAGTTCAAGCACGTCATCGTGGTGGGCGTTGAGGAAGACCTGTTCCCATCTTACATGAGCCAGAACTCACTGCGAGAAATCGAAGAGGAACGCCGCCTACTATATGTTGCCATAACACGCGCCAAGAAGACCTGTATTCTCACATTTGCCTCATCACGTTTCCAGAACGGACAGACCAAGACCTGCACGATGAGTCGTTTTATACGCGACATCAACCCCGATTATCTGGATTTGGGCTCTACAAGAACATCAATACAAGGATCAGTATCTCCCAGAAGCAATACAAGGCCGACCAGCGGAACTGCCACCTCGTGGTCTATCACGCCAAGCACTTCGTATCCAGGCATCGGCGAGACCAAGAAACCCTTCATGCACCCCACAGTGTCACGTCCCGCACCACGAACCTCTGCGCCCACAGCCACACATGGTAAGACCCCAACGGGCGGATATAGCGTGCACAGCGTCGACTCGGTGGCACAAGGCATGCGCATCAACCATTCACGATTTGGAGCCGGCACTATCGTCAACATCGACAAGAGCGGTGCCGATGCCAAGATTGTCGTGAACTTTGATGACGTCGACACCAAAACACTTCTACTCAAATACGCAAAATTTGAAATTATACAATAATGAACACTCCATACTATATCGTCTATGAGGAAAAACTGAGGAAAAATCTCAACCTCATCACCCGCGTCATGCAAGAGAGCGGAGCAAAAATCATCATGGCTTTCAAGGCCAACGCCCTGTGGCGCACCTTCCCAATCTTTAGGGAATATGGCATCTGCTCAACCGCCAGTTCGGTAAACGAGATGCTGCTGGCCAATGAGGAACTGGACTGCAAGGCACACACCTATTGTCCCGTTTATACTGACACGACAATAGAGAAATTTATGCAGGGAAGCTCACACATAACCTTCAATAGTGTAGCACAATACAACCGGTTCAAGGATCGTGTGGCACAATATGGTGAAACCACAGGACGACACATCAGCTGCGGCCTGCGCATCAACCCCATGTGCTCGGTCATTGACACTGACATCTACAACCCCTGCACCCCAGGGTCACGCTTCGGAGTAACGGCCCAGATGCTCACTGAACTACCCCAGGGGCTTGAAGGATTCCACTTCCATGCCCTGTGCGAGTCAACCAGCTATGACCTGGAGAAAGTGCTTGAGGCAGTAAAAGAACAGTTTGGACAATATCTCCCTCATCTCAAGTGGCTCAACATGGGCGGTGGACACCTGATGACACGCAAGGACTATGACGTGGACCATCTCATTGCCCTACTCAAGCAATTCAAGGCCGAGTATCCCAACCTTGACCTCATCCTGGAACCGGGCAGCGCCTTCTGCTGGCAGACCGGCGACCTCGAGGCTACTGTGGTCGACGTGGTAGAGAACAGCGGCATCAAGACGGCAATAGTCGACGTGTCATTTGCATGTCACATGCCTGACTGCCTTGAGATGCCCTACAAACCTCGTATCAGCCAGGCCCTTGAGGATGTCGACCCTACCAAGCCCACCTACCGCATAGGCGGCAACTCGTGCCTGAGCGGAGACTTCACCGGCGACTGGAGCTTTGAACACGAGCTCAAGGAAGGCGACAGGCTCACCTTTGAGGACATGAACCACTACACCACCGTCAAGACCCACATGTTCAACGGCATTGACCATCCGGCACTGGTACTCGAGCGCATAGACGGGGCGCAGATAGTGCTGCGTGAGTTCACTTATGAGGACTACAAGAACCGCATGGACTGACAATATCTACAAGACTTAAACACTATCTCACAGGGCCTTTGCCACCACGGCAGCGGCCCTGTTTTGCACACTTTTGTCGCGTTAGGTCTAATATACTTGTATATTAGCCAAATTTTCTGTATCTTTGTGGATTGAAAGCGAATTTACATAGACAGATGATAAAAAAGAGTACACTAGAAGAAGTTATAAGCAAAGACCTGGCTGCAATATGGACTATCCTCACCCCTGAGGAAAAGCGTATTGTCGCCGACAACTTTATCATTCGCAAGTTTAAGAAGAATCAAATAATTTATGCCGAGCATGACGAGCCCATGTACCTGTGGTGCCTGCTCAGCGGTAAGGTAAAACTGATGAAAGACGGTATGGGTGGTCGACAGCAAATCCTGCGACTCTACCGCCCCATCCAGTACTTTGGCTACCGCGCGTTCTTCGCCCATGAGGCCTACGTATCAAGCGCAGTAGCATTTGAGGCTTCAACACTGGGCATGCTCCCCATGAAGCTTGTGTGTGAGCTCATCGACAAGAACCGCCAGCTGGCATGGTTCTTCATCAACGAGCTGTCAAAGAACCTGGGCGGCAGCGACACCAAGATTGTAAACCTTACCCAGAAACACCTGCGCGGACGACTGGCCGAAGCCCTCACTCTCATGCTCGATCACTACGGATATGAGGAAGATGGCGAGACGCTAAAGATCTACATGGCACGTGAAGACCTGGCCAACCTCTCTAACATGACCACGTCTAACGCCATCAGGACTCTATCGGCATTTACACAAGAGAGAATCATCACCGTTGACGGCCGACGCATCAAGGTGCTTAACGAAGAGATTCTGCGCAACATTAGCAAGTTTGGATAATGATAATCGCTCAACAAAAAAGAAAAGAAAACATGGCCGAGTATCTGCTATACATGTGGCAGATAGAGGACATCATACGCGCTTGCAACCGCGACATCGACATCATCGACAAGAACGTCATTGCACAGTATCAGGTCGACGATGACACGCGGGCACAGATGCGCGACTGGTGGGAGTCTCTCATCAAGATGATGGAGCTCGAGAACGTGAGAGAAAGCGGACACCTGCAAATCAACAAGAACGTGATTATTCGCCTCACCGACCTCCACCTGCAACTCGTCAAAAACGAGAAATACCCCGATTATGGGGCCGACTACTACCGCACCCTCCCATATATCGTGGAGTTGCGCGCCAAGTATAACAACAAAGAGGATGCGGCAGGTGAGCTGGAGACATGCTTCAACGCACTGTATGGACTGCTCATGCTCAAGCTCCAAGGCAAGGAAATCACCCACGGCACACAAGTTGCCATGGCACAGATTTCTCACTTCTTAGGTTTACTTTCGGCCTACTACGTCAAGTATGAGGCCGACGAACTCGAACTAGACTAAACTAACAAAATGAATATACTTATTACAGGATGCAATGGCCAGCTGGGCCACGAAATGCGCAATGTGCTGGACGGTGACAGCAAGTACAATGTCATCTATACTGACATTGCCGAGTTGGACCTTACCAACGAGAAGGCCCTCAACGATTTCTTCCAAGCACACCCCATCGACGTGGTGGTTAACTGCGCCGCATATACCGCTGTTGACGCAGCCGAAGACAATGTGGAGCTGTGCACCTTGGTCAACGTAGAAGCAGTGAAACGCCTAGCAACGGCAGCCCACACCCATGGGGCAAAAGTGATACACGTGTCTACCGACTATGTCTTTGACGGCAAGGGACACCGCCCCTACAGGGAGGACGACAGGACTTGTCCGCAGTCGGTCTACGGCAGCACCAAGCTCAAGGGAGAAGAAGCATTGTTTGACAGTGCATCTGACAGCGTGGTACTGCGCACCGCGTGGCTCTACTCGCCCTACGGCAAGAACTTCGTCAAAACGATGCTAATGCTGGGACGCACCAAGGACAAACTCAATGTTGTGGTTGACCAAGTGGGTACACCCACTTATGCCTGGGATCTGGCTACAGCCATCAAGGCTATCATTGATGCACCCCAATGGGTACCCGGCGTCTACCACTTCAGCGACGAGGGAGCAATCTCGTGGTATGACTTCACCAAGGCCATACACCGCCTTGCCGGTATCACGACATGCACAGTTGACGCATGCATGAGCGACCAGTTCCCCGCTAAAGCCGCACGTCCCAACTACAGCGTCCTCGACAAGACAAAAATCAAAGCAACATATGGCATCTCTATCCCTTACTGGGAAGACAGTTTGAAAGACTGCTTAAAACGCATTAACACAGATGAGTAACATTAACGAAATATCTAAGCGTCGCACATTTGCGATCATATCACACCCTGATGCGGGTAAAACAACTCTGACCGAGAAACTGCTGCTGTTTGGTGGTGCAATCCACGTGGCAGGTGCAGTGAAGTCTAACAAGATCAAGAAAACCGCCACCAGCGACTGGATGGAGATTGAGAAACAACGTGGTATCTCGGTCGCTACATCAGTGATGGGATTCAACTATGGTGACTACAAAATCAACATCCTCGACACCCCGGGTCACCAGGACTTTGCCGAGGACACCTACCGCACCCTCACTGCCGTTGACAGTGTTATCATCGTGGTCGACGTTGCCAAGGGCGTTGAGTCGCAAACTCGCAAGCTCATGGAGGTGTGCCGCATGCGCAACACTCCCGTGATCATCTTTGTCAACAAGCTTGACCGCGAGGGACGCGACCCGTTTGACATCCTCGACGAACTCGAGAAAGAGCTGCAAATCAGCGTGCGCCCCCTCAGCTGGCCCATCAACATCGGAGCCAAGTTCAAGGGCGTGTACAACATTTATGAGCATAGTCTCAACCTCTTCCAGCCCGACAAGCAGCATGTGACTGACCGTGTTGAGATTGCCGACATCAACGACCCCACAATCGACCAGGCTGTGGGCGAAGCCGATGCCGCACAGTTGCGCAACGACATTGAGCTCATCGACGGCGTTTATCCCGACTTTGAAGTGCAGGACTACCTCGACGCACAGGTCGCTCCCGTATTCTTCGGCTCAGCACTCAACACATTTGGCGTCAAGGAGCTGCTTGACTGCTTCGTGCGCATCGCTCCGTCGCCCCGTCCCGTTGAGGCCGAGGAACGCAAGGTAGAGCCCAGCGAGGAAAAATTCTCAGGCTTCGTATTCAAGATTCATGCTAACATGGACCCCAACCACCGCAGTTGCATCGCCTTTGTCAAGGTTTGCTCGGGTGTGTTCCGCCGCAACGAGGTCTACAAGCACGTGCGCAGTGGCAAGAACTACCGCTTCTCAGCCCCCACAGCATTCATGGCCCAAAAGAAAGAAATCATCGACGAGGTTTATCCCGGCGATATCGTGGGTTTGCCTGACAACGGCATCTTCAAGATTGGCGACACAATCACCGAGGGTGAAGAGCTCCACTTCAAGGGACTGCCCAGCTTCTCACCCGAGATGTTCAAATACATCGAGAACACTGACCCCATGAAGACAAAACAGCTCAACAAGGGCATCGAGCAGCTCATGGACGAGGGTGTGGCACAGTTATTTGTGAGCCAGTTCAACAACCGCAAGATCATAGGCACAGTGGGACAGCTGCAGTTTGAGGTAATTCAGTACCGCCTGCTGCACGAATATGGCGCACAGTGCCGTTGGGAACCCATCCACCTCTACAAGGCATGCTGGATCGAAAGCGATGACGAGCAGGCCCTCGAAGCATTCAAGAAGCGCAAATACCAGTTCATGGCTCTTGACAAGGAGGGGCGTGACGTTTTCATGGCCGACTCTGGCTATGTGCTCCAGATGGCACAACAAGATTTCCCGAAAATCAAATTCCACTTCACAAGTGAATTTTAAAATATACGATTATGGACAAAACTGCTGTAATTAAAGATTTATACACCAAATATGTGGGTAGTGAGCCCACTAGTATAACCGAGATGCCCGGACAGGGTTCTAACCGACGCTACTTCCGCATGGAAGGCGAGAAAAACATCATCGGTGTCCTGGGCGAAGTCAAAGAAGAAAACGAGGCGTTCATCTACATGGCACGCCACTTTAAAAGCAAAAACCTCCCCGTGCCCGAGGTATACATGGTGAGTGACGACTCAATGTCTTATATCCAGGAAGACTTGGGCGACTGCATCCTGTTCAAAGCCATTGAGAAAAGCCGCAAGACTAGGGTGTTTGGCGAGGACGAGAAGAAAATGATTGCCCAGACTCTGCGCAACTTGTGCAAGTTCCAGTTTGCCGGAGCCGATGGTTTTGACTTCTCCAAGTGCTATCCCGCAGCCGAGTTCGACCGCCGTTCCATCATGTGGGACCTCAACTACTTCAAGTACTGCTTCCTCAAGGCCACAGGCCTGGAGTTTCTTGAGAGCAAGCTCGAAGACGACTTTGAGCGCCTGGCCGATGTGCTCATGCGCAGCAACTCTGCCACATTCATGTATCGCGACTTCCAGTCACGCAACGTTATGCTCAAGGACAACGAGCCCTGGTTCATCGACTTCCAGGGCGGACGCAAGGGTCCCTTCTACTATGACGTTGCTTCGTTCCTGTGGCAGGCTAAGGCCAACTTTCCCAACTCTCTGAGACAGGAGATGCTCAAGGAATACATCACAGCGTTGAGAAAATACAAGCCTGTAGACGAGCAGTACTTCCACTCACAGCTGCGTCACTTTGTGCTCTTCCGCACACTGCAAGTGCTCGGTGCATATGGCTTCAGAGGCTATTTCGAGAAGAAACCGCATTTCATGCAGAGTGTTCCCTATGCTATCAACAACCTGCGTGACCTGCTCAAAACACCATATGTTGAATATCCCTACCTCAACGAGGTACTAAACAATCTTGTAAACATGTCACAATTTACCGATGGACTGCAAGAACGCAGCCTCACAGTGAAAGTAATGAGTTTTGCCTACAAGAAAGGCATACCCGATGATACATCAGGCAACGGTGGCGGCTTTGTATTTGACTGCCGTGCAGTGAACAACCCCGGCAAGTATGACCGATACAAACCTTTCACCGGACTTGATGCCTCGGTAATCAAATATCTTGAGGACGACGGCGGCATCTTCAAGTTCCTTGAACATGCCTATGCTCTGGTCGATGCCTCTGTACAACGCTACAAAGAGCGCAACTTCACTAACCTCATGGTGTGCTTTGGCTGCACTGGCGGACAGCACCGTTCGGTTTACAGTGCACAGCACATGGCCGAACACATCCACGAGAAATTCAACGTCAAGGTTGAACTGATACATCGCGAGCAAAACATCGAGCAGACGTTTAACGTAAAGTAATCAGATGAAAGCAATGATATTTGCAGCCGGGCTTGGAACCCGGCTGCGTCCTTTGACTAACGACCGCCCCAAAGCACTTGTTGAGGTGGGAGGAAAACCCATGCTCGAGCATGTCATCAATCACCTGGCACAGGCTGGATTTGACGACATCACCATCAACATCCACCACTTTGGCCAAAAGATCATTGATTTCCTGGAGAGCAAAAACAACTTCGGACTCAATATCCACATCAGCGATGAGCGCGACCTGCTGCTCGACACTGGCGGCGGCATCCTCAAGGCAAGGCCCTTCCTTGACGGAGACGAACCGTTCCTGGTACATAATGCCGACATCCTCACCGACCTCGACCTCAAGGCTATGGTTGCAACACACAAGCAAAATGATGCCGTTGCCACACTACTGGTGAAGTCACGCCTAACACAGCGCTACTTTGTCTTTGACAACGACTACAGGCTCAATGGATGGATAAACAAGAAGACCGGCGAGACCAAGCCCGCAACACTCAGCTATGCCGAAGGCGAAATGAAGGAACTGGCTTTTGGCGGAGTACACGTGATTTCGCCCAAGATTTTCCCTCTGCTGGAAAAACATGCGCAGGGCGAGGAAGTGTTCTCTATCACCCCGTTCTACATTGAGCAGTGCAACGCATGCCACATACACGGTTATGAATGCCCCACACCCTATAACTGGCTTGACGTGGGCAAACCCGAGACACTGGAAGAAGCCAACCGCCTGTTCGGCAAATAACACAAGGGCAACAAGTTGCTTATAAACACAAAACATGCTGGCAGTCAATCTCAACGCCAGCATGTTTTATTTTATATTACCTCTAAATGCGAGTGTTATTATTTCTTTAGAGAAATAGTATCAGGCTCAATCACATCGCCTAGCAGAGTTTGGTTATCTTCTGTAGTGTCACATTTCACTTCAATCACCTTAGCGACATCACCCTGAAGCATTTTTTCAGTGCCACTACCACTAGCAAGGCTGGTCCTGACGCTAGGACCACCGTTGTTATCGTTATTGTTGTAGCGCACATCGCCCTTAGTTGTCAGACAGCTCGAGGCACAAGCAGCCACAGCTATGCTCAATCCTGCCACAACAGTAGCCTTGCCCAGCTTGCTGCGCAGGCTCAGTTCCCTCTCAAGATATCGTACCTCAGCCTCGCATGCAGGACATGTGCCGGGACAGTCACCCTTGTGTGAGCATTCGTTGGGAACATACTCAATGCCATTAGCGTCAGCAATTTGCTTGCGCACGGCCTTGAGTTCCTTACACACCTTTTTTCCGTTTTCCATATCTCAAGATATTTATTTGATAGAATCCTTAGGAGTCTCAGAGCTCTGAGCCGCTGAGTCTACAACTGTCACCTCAGCTTCTTGATAAGTTGTATCATCCATCAAGACATCACCTTCAAGACTCTCTTCTGAACAATAGCTGGCTTCAACGACTTCTCCCTCTAACTTTTCGCCTCCGTTAGACGAGCACGAAGCTACTGCCAGGCCCAGACCGGCAATAACCACGGCTTTGCCCAGAGCCTTGCGCAGGCTCAACTCACGTTCCAGATACTTCACCTCGGCCTCGCATGCAGGACAAGATCCAGCACAGTCACCTTTATGTGTACATTCTTTGGGAGCATATTCAATACCATTAGCATCAGCAATCTGCTTGCGCACAGCCTTAAGTTCATTGCACACTTTCTTTCCGTTTTCCATATTAGTTATCTTTTTTATTACGTATTACATAGTTAAACTCATCAAATTTTTTCACACCCATCGCCTCAAGGACCTTGCGGCTGTGGTCCACATCGGCCTGAGTATTATATTCAGGGATGTGTGGCAGTCTCACCGTCACCTTCTCGGCAGCATCAGGCTGTGCCATCAGCCACTCAAGGTTTTTCAGCAAATTATCCTGCGACAAGCGAGTGTACTTTTCATATATATATCGGTTCATGTCCTTGATGTCAATGAAATAGTTCTTGACATAGGGATACACACGCTGCAGGTGGTCAAGCGGCACGTTGAGCGATGTCTCCAGAGTGATGGCCCAGTGCGGGTCACATATCTTGCAGAACACCTCGATAAAACGGCTGTTGAGCAACGGCTCTCCGCCTCCAAAGGTTATTCCTCCGTCAGTGGCAAGGAAGTAAAGGTTGTCAACCATCACCTCGTCAACAAGTTCCTGAGGTGTCAATTGGCGACGGGTCTCACTCATGTCGTGGCACAAGTCATTAAGGCAGTACTCGCAATGAAGCGGACAGCCCATGAAAGCCACAAGAGTAACCACCCCGTGCCCGTCAATGCCCAGGCGATGCCTGTTTATGCCCAGAAAAGAACCCTTTACTTCGCTCATAGCCGTTTACTGTGTTAGAATGGTGAGATGAAACCCGGGTCATCGTTAACCTGGGCTGCACTCTCTTCCTCCAGTATCGATGACAGATTGATTGAGCACAGCATCTGAAGCATAGCCAGCGAAGAATGGGTTGTGGGACCTGCCGACGTGAATCTGCCGTTGAACGACACCTTGTCGCTCATACCCAAATATATGTTTCCGCCTTTGTCTCCGTTAGCGGCACGCACATATAGTCCCATGGGTGATTTAGCGAAGAAGTCAACCACTTCCTTGTTTTCGTTTGCATATCCCTCAGTCTGTTCATAGTTGAGCATCTTGACATAAAGCACACCGCTCTTCTCTCCCACTATGATCATCTTGTTGTCATATTCATACACATACTCGTCGCCATACATCTCAGGGGCTTGTCCCAGAGCCGAAGCCAGGTCAGAGATAAGCTTTATCACTGAGTTTGTATTAGAGGACTTAGCAGCCACCACAGCGTTCCAGTCGTCCAGGTCCTTGTCGTGTGCAAAGCCTATAGCCACAGGGCCGTTAAGGGTTGCCAGTGCAGGCATGATGTCAAAGTTTGAAACACCGGGCAGTTTCTTGAGCAACGACACCATCTGGGTTACCTGCGGCAGTTTCACAAAGTTATTGCCGTTGATGCTCATTGAGATAATATAGTCCATCGACACCGGTATCACCTTGAGGAAATCGGCCGAGGGGTTGCTCAGCGTGTTCGACAACAGCTGCACATATTCGCTGTCGTCATCGGCCTTTACCTTAACCTCCACATCGGCCTGCTTGTCATTGAAGTTCACTGAGCAAGTATATGCCTTCACGTCGCTCTCAGTAAAAATTTCTATCAGAGGCATCTTTGAAGCAAACTCATTATACACCTTGCTGCTTCCGGCCATAATCTTAAGGCCCTCCATACTCATGTAGGCACTGATGTCATCGTCGCCGTCAATGCACTTCATCACCTCATCATCATCCTTGATGCTTGCCGCATCACCGCTCATCAATTTGCGGGCAGCGGCAGCAGCCTTGTCGATGTTAACGGGATGATTAACACGGCCAACAAAGAGGACATCGTCATCCAAGGCATAAAACTCATCTTCATGATAGATACAGTCAAGTCCATTGACTTTTTCAAAGTCGCCCTTAGTCCTGTTTTCTACAACCTTGCGTGCAGCCTTCTCGTCATCAATGGCAAGCAAGAACACACGGCCAAAGGTCTTGGTTGTGAAATAAGTGTAGATGTTACACTCGGTATCAAGTCCCATAACGGGCAGGTCGGTCATGAAATCACATATCGCCGAACCGTCATTGTTGTCTATTATTTCTCTCAGGCTCTTGGGATATTTTATCTTTCCGTCTTGCTTCAGGTCGGCCTTCTCGACAATTTTGTCCACGTTGACACATATAACGCCTGCCGCATCGGCAGGAATCATATTCTGCAACTTACCGTTGTTACTGCATGAGGCAAGAAAAACGCCCAGCACCAAATAAACTATTTGCTTTATAATCTTCATTTTAACTAATGACATTATCAATAATGCTACAATAATCTACAAATTTAATAATAAAAGATTAAAACACAAAAAAAGCCACCCATTTTTTCATGGGTGGCAACACAAATCACCAAAACATCAAAATTTTGTCCTATGGACATCAGTGTGTTTTTTCATGATACTAGGGTTTGTATATCGCGTTTTTCATAATGTCTTGACTCGCTCAGCACATTCTTGCGAAACATCATGTAAACCAGTTCCTGGACAGGTGACAGCTTAGTGCTGCGCTCCACTCCCAGGATTTCGTCATTAATGAAAGTATCCAGAATTACACGACGCTCTTCTACTGACATATTCTTCATGCGGCTGATAACACGGGGAGAGATTACTATAACATTTTCCATATCTTCAATATTTTAGAGTAGTTGTTTTTTATTTACACTGCAAAGGTACACACACACCCTGTCCCTCATTTGGCACACCCATGCAAACAAATGTTAAAACTTAGCTCAAGATTTTCTGGAGTTTGTGTAATCTGTAAAACCATTTCCACTACTCAGTTTTTTATCACAGATCACCACAGATTAAAGTAAATGGCGCATTTCTAGTACTAGCGCATGCACTGGGAGTAAAAAACAATGGTAATTTAAAAGCGTGCCGCAAGGTACGCTACGCCAAACTTTCGTTTGGCTAATAACCCCGTACGTGCGCAAGGAGCGCAGCGACTGGAGAACGTGCGGGGGTAGAACAATGGGGCGAAGCCCTACCGCTCTCCTCGATAGAGGGTTTAAAACACCATCAAAATTCATTTGCTGGCGATTGAGTCGCTCACATTGGCAGAGTTTCACACAAAAAAAACCTGTACACTACACATGCACAGGTTCAAGATTTATTGTCAGTATTCTATTTTCTAGATTACAAGTCCTCGTTAGACATTTCGCCAAATTCTCCAAGCTCTTCCTCGTTAAATTCAGCATCGCCATAGAACTCTTCGCCTATTTCCTCGATCGAAGGAGTATCGACACGCACGGGAGCTACGGGCAGGTCTTCATCAACAAACTCCTTGGGAGCACGTCCCTCCTTGCGTTGGCACAAAGGATCATGCAGAGTTTTACCGGGGACAATCTCCTTAAGCTTCATGAAGAAATAACGCTCAGTGACATAGTCAAACACAAACTTAAGTTTTTGACCTTCATCCTCCAAGAGTTCATCCAGACGGGTCTCATCCATCAGCCATATATCTTCGTCAGTGTCAGTATCCATGTCCACATAAGTGACTTCCTTTTCCTTTTTCCAATCCTCGTCACAAATGTAGAATGAGTCAACCTGTTCTTTGTCATATCCAGCAGCGTCAAGAATAGCGTTTCTTAACCTCACGAATGTGTCCTCTGAATCAATAGCAATTTCGAGTTTAAAATTACTGGACTCTTCCGAACCAATGATAAACTTATAAATCATATTTCTGTTATAAATATTGTTGTTCTGTTTTACAGTGCGAAATTAATAAAAAAAAATGTACCAAAAACATTTTTGCGATTTTTTTTTGAGCAAAGCAAAATAAAAATCATACGCAAATTTTTTGCTTATAAATTTATCCACAAAATGCATTTTCCACACCTTAATATATATAAAGGGCAAACCGTGAAATGTCGCGGTTTGCCCTCAAAAATCATTTTTAATGAAATTCTTCTTTATGGAATCAGGCCATGGCTACGGAATACCTTGCCTATCTTCTCCAAAGCCTCGGTCACCTGCTCCTTAGTGTGGGTTGCCATCAAGCTGAAGCGAATCAATGTGTCATTGGGTGCAACAGCGGGCGAAACAACGGGGTTCACAAAGATACCGTCGTTAAACAGCTCAGTGGTGATGAGGAATGTGAGGTTGTTGTCACGGATGTAAAGCGGGATGATGGGAGTCTCAGTGTTACCCACCTCGCAACCCATGCTCTTGAAGCCGTCAAGCGCATAGTTTGTGATGTCCCACAGGTGCTCCTGGCGCTCGGGCTCGCTCTCCATGATGTCGAGGGCAGCGTTAACGGCAGCTGTCGACGCGGGAGTGATGCTAGCGGTGAAGATGTATGAGCGTGAGTGGTGACGCAAGAAGTTAGTGATAACCTCATCAGTAGCGATGAAACCGCCCAGCGAAGCAAACGACTTGCTGAAGGTACCCATGATAAGGTCTACCTCGCTTGCCAGACCGAAGTGGTCGCACACACCGCGGCCGCCCTTACCGAACACGCCGATGCTGTGAGCCTCGTCCACCATGATGCTTGCATTGTACTTGTGAGCCAGGTCTACGATGTCAGGAAGCTTGCACACGTCGCCCTCCATCGAGAACACACCGTCAGTGACGATGAGCTTAACGCGGTTGGGGTCACACTTCTTGAGCTGAGTCTCAAGCGAAGCCATATCGTTGTGCTTATACTTCAACGAGTTAGAGAACGACAGGCGACGGCCTTCGATAATCGAAGCGTGGTCCTGCTCGTCCCACAGGATGTAGTCCTCACGGCCGGTGAGAGTAGACACAACACCCAGGTTTACGCCGAAACCGGTTGAATATACCATAGCATCTTCCTTGCCCACATAGTTGGCGAGGCGACGCTCCAGATTCTTGTGAATGTCCAGAGTACCGTTGAGGAAGGGAGAACCGGCGCAGCCAGTACCATACTTCTGTACAGCCTCAATGGCAGCCTGTTTGATTTTGGGATGATTTACCAGGCCGGTATAGCAGTTAGAACCGAACATCAACACACGCTTGCCGTTGATGATAACCTCGGTGTCCTGCTCGCTGGCGATAGCACGGAAATAAGGATAGATACCGGCTTCCTTCGCCTTCTGCGGCTCTAAATACTTAGATAACTTTTCTTGTAATAGTTTCATGTTATTTTGTAGTACGTTTTATTCAGTCTTCAATGACCGGGCACCCATAATCAATGCCACATGTCCATATAGGCTACAAAATTAATAAATAAATTTCAAACAAGTGTAATAATAAGTAGTAAATCAATCAAAAACATCGCATTTTCCACGAATTAATAACATTTTGACCCCATTCTATATCAATTACTTGCCCTATTAATATTTATTAAGAAACGGCAACGTTAACGCAAGCAATAAACCAATGAGGATTTTCTCGCGCAGATCTCGCAGAACTCGAGGACTAAAATTTTCAGAAATCATTTTTTTGCACATAGAAGAACATTACTTTCATTTCGAATAATTTCTTTTAATTTCTGTTAGTTAATACATTATTGTTAACCTACTTACAGAAATTAAAAAAAAATTAAATTAATGTTCAGGGACACAAGATTATATTTTTTTACTAAAAGAACAAAAAGTTCAATATTTCATATTCTATTCATGTTCTTATAGTCTAAAAATCTTATGTCCTTATGTAAAAAAATATATGTATTTAGTCTAAAAAGAAAATATTGCATAGCAGTTACTCCAATGCCCCCCGGAGAGACTGCCACGTAACCACTAACGGCAGCACCAGCACCACCGTCAAGCGAGGAAAGACCTCACAGAGGTCAAGAGGTTTATCCGAACCTCACTATACGAAACGAGCCTCTAGAGATTGTCACAGAATGCACTAACCAGCGGCGCGTTGTAAGCGCAATATCATAACTAGTCCAGGGCAAACCACTGGGTAACAAGAGATAAACATCAATGAATTCTGTAAGGACAAAAGCATTGTCATCGTACAAAACACATTTTGCTACAGCCTCCTTGCATTCCACCTCGGTAT
Source organism: Muribaculaceae bacterium (assembly GCA_024400935.1). Classification (GTDB taxonomy): domain Bacteria; phylum Bacteroidota; class Bacteroidia; order Bacteroidales; family Muribaculaceae; genus Sodaliphilus. Next base: position 34,632 of record JAKSLZ010000005.1, read on the forward strand.
CATCACTGTAAGCGTTGCGTCACTTTGCAAAGTACCTTTCAATTATGTGTCATTGTTTTGTATTGTTTTTCGAATATAAAAATAGAACATTATGATTGCACATTCCACACAAAATAAAATTATAAACATTTTTTCATCATAGTTTTTCATCAAAAGCATGCGGAATGAAAAATACGTTGCCATAAAAGCATATGGAATTACCGTTTGAGGCATAAAACATAAAGGAACTATACATAATATTCTATAATAATAATATTCATAATACTGAGGGTATATTAAAGTAAGAACATGGAAAATAATCGAAACAACGACAAACAAATTTGCAAAAACAAAATACCATTTAAAGTCAGAAAAAAACTTTACGCCAACAACGTAAATCATAGCACATTCAACTATGGGTAACAAAATTCTTTTTAACAGTACTACTCCATGTGGTAGAGTTATATTAAATTTAAAAACAATAAACTCACACAAAAAAAATACTCCCGCAAAAATCATTATCGCATTGGCATAGTGAGATATAAAGCGAGTGAATGCTTTTGAAATTGTTGATATTATGCTACCATGTCCTTCGTCTAAACCATCTATAAAAAATTGAACGTCTTTCGTCCTATCCACCTTGCGACCTTCCATTGCCTTGCAAATTACGCCTATGGTCTTTCGTCTTACTCCTTTTGCCATCATTTCATCAATGGGCAAGCCTTCGTTATTTACTAAAGAGGCATTGGGTGGGGTTTTGCCGGTTAGCAGTTTGAAAAGTGTTGCACCTAGGGCGTAGACGTCGGTCTCGGGTGAGAACTCGGCGACTCCACCTTGCATGTATTGCTCCATGGGGGCATAGCCCTCGCTGATTCCTACGAGGGTGGTGCTAGTCTGCAACCCAGTTTTAGAGTCATACTGCTTGGCGAGTCCAAAGTCGATGAGCACGGCCTCGTCCTTATCGTTGAGCATGATATTGGCGGGCTTAATGTCCAGATGGTTGATGTGCTTCCGGTGGATATAGTCGAGTGCCGATGCAACATGCTTGATATAACGTATTGCCGATTCCTCGGTGAGGCATCCTTCACTCTCCACTTTGCTAGCAAGCGAGCCGTTTCCATAGTACTTCATCACATAGTAAGCCGTGCCGTTTTCCTCAAACACGTCCATGACGTTGACGATGTTGGGATGATCCAGCTTGGCAATATTGCGGGCCTCCTTGAGGAATTTATCGCGAAACCGATTAACCATAGCGCTAGATCCACTCGAGGTGTTTTCTACCAGAGTAGCTTCTCCTGCGCGATCACACAGGTCTTTCATGAAGAACTCCTTGATGGCGACTTTGCGCTCCAGGCCGGCTTGCTCGGCCATGTAGGTGATGCCGAAGCCTCCCTGGCCCAGCACACTCAGTATTTTGTAGCGTCCTCCCTGCAGCAGAGAACCGATCTTCAATGCATTGCTCATGTTAATAAAAAGAAAGTTTTTTCCTAAATTGCTATTTTGACCACAAAGTTAGTGTTTTCTACCGAAAATAACATATACTACTATAATAATTATTATCCTCTGAGCAAATATTCATGATAATTTTGTACCTTTGTAACTTAATAGAAAACGACGCATGGAATTTAAACTGCATTCACCATATGCTCCCACGGGAGACCAGCCACAAGCCATAGCACAACTGAGCGATGGCATCAACGACGGCACTCCGTTCCAGACTCTACTGGGCGTGACCGGGTCGGGCAAAACTTTCACCATGGCAAATGTCATACAACGCACCGGCCGCCCCACCCTCATCTTGTCGCACAACAAGACACTGGCGGCACAGCTCTATGCCGAGTTCAAGTCGTTCTTCCCTGAGAACTCGGTCCACTACTTTGTGTCATACTATGACTACTACCAGCCCGAGGCCTACATCCCCTCGACCGACAAGTACATAGAGAAAGACCTTGCCATCAACGAGGAGATTGAGCGCCTGCGACTAGCCACGGTGACATCGCTGCTCTCGGGCCGCCGCGACATCGTGGTGATATCGAGCGTGTCGTGCCTGTATGGCATGGGCAACCCCGAGGACCTGAATGCCAACGCCCTGACACTGAGCGTGGGCGACAACATGGGACGCGACGAACTGCTGCGCCACCTTGTCGATGCCCTCTATTCACGCAACGACGTGGACATGAAGATGGGCAACTTCAGGGTAAAAGGCGACACGGTTGACATCTACCTGAGCAACGAGGACTTCATGCTGCGAGTGATCTTCTGGGGCAACGAGATCGAGAGCATGGAGATTCTGGATCCCATCACGATGTTCACCAAGGAGACTGTCGACTCCTTCAAAGTGTTCCCCGCCACTCTCTTTGCCACCACCAAGGAAAGACTTGCCGGAGCGCTGGGAATGATTGACGTGGACCTGGGCACACAGGTCGAGGCCTTCCATCGCGAGGACCGCCACGTCGAGGCCAAGCGCCTCTATGAACGTGTGACCTATGACCTGGAGATGATACGCGAGGTGGGCTACTGCTCAGGCATCGAGAACTACTCGCGCTACTTCGACGGCCGCAAGCCCGGCATGCGTCCCTTCTGCCTGCTCGACTGCTTCCCCGACGACTTCATCACCATTATCGACGAGAGCCACGTCACCATACCCCAAATCAGGGCCATGTATGGCGGCGACCAGTCGCGCAAGACCAACCTTGTACACTACGGCTTCCGCCTTGAAGCGGCGCTCGACAACCGCCCGCTCAGGTTTGAGGAATTTGAGGCGATGACTAAGCAGACCATCTATGTGAGCGCAACGCCTGCCGACTACGAACTGATGCAGTGCGAGGGTGTAGTCACTGAACAAATCATACGTCCCACAGGCTTGTTAGACCCCAAAATCATCGTGCGCCCCTCACGAGGCCAAATCGACGACTTGCTCGAGGAAATACAGTTGAGAGTAGAACACGGCGAGCGCACCCTGGTCACCACCCTGACCAAGCGCATGGCCGAAGAGCTAAACGACTACCTGGCGTCGTTTGACATACGCTGCGCCTACATGCACAGCGACGTGGAGACAATGGACCGCATCCAGATTCTTGATGACCTGCGCGCCGGCGCCATCGACGTGCTCGTGGGCGTGAACCTGCTGCGCGAGGGCCTTGACCTGCCCGAGGTGTCGCTCGTGGCTATCCTCGACGCCGACAAGGAGGGATTCCTGCGCAACCGACGCTCGCTCACACAGACGGCAGGACGTGCAGCCCGCAACCTCAACGGACTGGTCATCATGTATGCCGACACCATCACACAGTCAATGCAACAGACCATCGACGAGACCGAGCGACGCAGGTCTATCCAGCTCAAGTATAACGAAGAAAACGGCATAACCCCACAGGCCATCATCAAGGCACGCAATGCCATCATAGGCGTAGACACTGACATGGTTGCAACTGAGAAAGACGGCAAGCAGCATGCACGCAAGTATGAAAGCAACGTCGTGGACACCTCAATGCTGCAGCAACACATGGCTGCCGAGTTCAAGCCCAGCGCCGGTGTTGTGGCCGATCCCGTCATCGCCTATATGGGCAAGGGTGACATCGAGAAGACAATAGAGAACCTCAAGAAGCAGATGGTGGATGCCGCCAAGCGCATGGACTTCCTTGAGGCCGCACAATATAGAGATGAAATCATCAAGCTAACAGAGAAACTCAATGGCTAAGCACGACCAGAACACTAGCAGAAGCAACCATATAGATGGACAATGGCTACCCGTCACCAAGAAAGAGATAGAGCACTTGGGATGGGACCATATAGACGTAATCCTGTTTAGCGGCGACGCCTATATCGACCACCCGTCGATGGGCAGTGCCGTCATAGGCCGTGTGCTCGAGGCTCATGGCTATAACGTTGCGATAGTGCCGCAGCCCAACTGGCGCGACGACCTGCGCGACTTCAAGAAGCTGGGCAAGCCACGCCTGTTCTTCGGCGTGAGTGCCGGTGCAATGGACTCAATGGTAAACCATTACACCGCCAACCGCCGCCGTCGCAGCGATGATGCCTACACCCCCGACGGCCGAGCCGGTGCGCGCCCCGACTACCCCACCATCGTGTACAGCAAAATCCTCAAGGAACTGTGGCCCGACGTGCCCATTGTGGCAGGAGGCATCGAGGCGTCACTCAGGCGTCTGGCACACTATGACTACTGGCAGGACAAGCTCAGGCCATCTATCATGGACGACGCTCCGGTCGACATCATCACCTACGGCATGGGCGAACTGGCAACAATCACCATTGCCGATGCGCTGAGCAACGGAGCCAAGATTTCAGACCTCAAGGACATCCCCCAGACGGTAGTGAGATGCTCCATTGACGACATGCCGACTGCCACCGGCGACACCGACGTCGTGATGCACTCTTACGAGGAATGTATCGCCTCAAAGCGCAGCCATGCCGAGAACTTCCGCAACATCGAGATAGAAAGCAACAAGTGGCACGGCCGCACCATGTGGCAGCCCACCGGCAACTATGTGGTGAAGGTCAACCCCATGAACCCGCCCATGACAAGCGAGCAGATTGACGCTTCGTTTGACCTGCCCTACACCCGCCTGCCCCATCCCAAATACAAGAACAAGCGCATACCCGCCTATGAGATGATACGCCACTCGGTCAACATGCACCGCGGCTGTTTTGGCGGCTGTGCGTTCTGCACCATCAGCGCCCATCAGGGCAAATTCATAGCATCACGCAGCAAGCAGTCGATAATGCGCGAGGTAAAGCAAGTGGTAAATATGACCGATTTCAAGGGATACATCAGCGACCTGGGAGGACCCAGCGCTAACATGTACGGCATGCACGGCCACGACCTTGAGCGATGCTCAAAGTGCACCCGACCATCGTGCCTGCACCCCAAGCCATGCAGTAATCTAAACAACGACCACTCCAAACTGCTCGACATCTACCACACAGTAGACGCCTTGCCTCAGGTAAAAAAATCCTTCATAGGCAGCGGTGTCCGATATGACCTGTCGATGCACAAAAGCGGAGACCCGGCAATCGACAAAGTCAATGCCCAGTACAACGAGGAGCTGATACGCTTCCACGTCTCGGGGCGCCTTAAAGTGGCACCCGAGCACACCAGCGACGAGGTGCTCAACATGATGCGCAAGCCGTCGTTTGACCTCTTCCGCAAATTCAAGACAATATTTGACCGCGTCAATGCCAAGTACAACCTCAAGCAACAGCTCATCCCCTACTTCATCTCATCACATCCCGGATGCCACGAGATGGACATGGCCGAGCTGGCCGTCATCACACGCGAGCTCGACTTCCACCTTGAGCAGGTGCAGGACTTCACCCCCACCCCCATGACGGTATCGACCGAGGTGTTCTACACAGGGCTGCACCCCTATACCCTGCAACCCGTCTTCACGCCACACACCAAGGAAGAGAAGCTGGCACAGCGCCGCTACTTCTTCTGGTATGACAAGAAATACAAGCGTGAAATCACGCAGGCACTGCGCAGGCTGCACCGTCCTGACCTCATCAAGAAAATTTATCCCAAAGGATAGTTTTTAGCATCTTTAGGCACACAAACCATAGGGTTGAACATTTTTTTGGGTTCAACCCTTTTTTTTCTCATAGAAAAAACCTAACTTTGTAAACGCATAATTAAAAGAATAACAAAAAAATCATATAGTATGAATTCATTTATCAAAGCAACTGTTATGGCATCAGCAGTAGCATTACTGTCATCAGCAGGATGTAACAACCAGGCCGAGACCGAAGGCGACGTTGCAAATGTCCTGTCAGGAGGCAAAATCGAAAAGCAAGAATTTACGCCCGAAGTGCTCAACCAGTTCGGACGCGTGTCTAACCCCCAGGTGTCGCCCGACGGCAAGAATGTCCTCTTCGGCGTAAACCAAATCGACATCAAAGAGAACAAGGGCAACACTGACCTGTGGGTAATGGACATTGACGGCAAAAACGCCAAGCAGCTCACCCACACACCCCGCAGCGAGGGCAACGCAGTGTGGATCGACGGCGGCAACAAGATTGCATTCACATTCTGTGACGAGAAGAACGAGTCAGTGACACAGGTATGGGTCATGAACGCCGACGGCAGCGGCCGCAAGTGCGTATCAGAGATGGAGAAGGACGTAGAAGGCTTCACTATCTCTCCCGACGAAAAGAAGATTGTCATCGTTTCAACTGTAAAATATGGCAAGAACGTGCAGGACTACTATCCCGAGATGGACAAGAGCAACGCACGCATCATCGACGACTTGATGTATCGTCACTGGAACGAGTGGACTGCCGAGATTCCCCACCCCTTTGTGGGCAACTTTGACGGCGAGAAAGTCACTGACGTGAAGGACGTGCTCGAGGGCACACAGTTTGAATCACCCATGCGTCCCTGGGGCGGCGTAGAGCAGCTTGCATGGACCCCCGACAGCAAGAAACTCATCTATGTGTGCCGCAAGAAGGTGGGTAAAGAGTATGCCCTGTCAACCAACAGCGACCTCTTTGTATATGACACCGAGTCAGGCAAGACTACCGGCAACCTCACTGAAGACAACATGGGATATGACAACAACCCCGTTGTCTCTAAGAGCGGCAAGATCGCTTGGCTGTCAATGGAACACGACGGATATGAGGCCGACAAGAACCGCATCTTCATGATGGACAAGCTGGGCGGTGAGAAGAAAGACCTCACTGCCGATTGGGACTACAGCGTAGACGCAATAGCATGGTCACCCGACGAGAAGTTCCTTTACTTCATCTGCCCCTTCCAGGGCACATGCCCCATCTTCCGCATGGATGTTGCAACACAAAAGGTCGACACCGTTGCTGCTGGTCAGTATGACTATGACGGTCTGGGATTCCTCGACGACAACACCCTCATCACAATGCGCCACTCATTCCTGTCGCCCAACGAGGTGTTCACAGTCAAGGTGGGTGAAGAACCCAAGCAGATAAGTACTATCAACGACAACCTGCTGGCATCGCTCGACGAGGTAACATGCGAGAAAGTCTTGGTCAAGGCTACTGACGGCAAGGACATCACCACATGGGTGCTCCTGCCTCCCAACTTTGACAAGAACAAGAAATACCCGTCTATCTTCTTCTGCGAGGGCGGTCCCCAGTCACCTGTGAGCCAGTTCTGGAGTTATCGCTGGAACCTGCGCATCATGGCAAACCACGGCTATGTGGTCATTGCTCCTAACCGCCGCGGTCTTCCCGGATTTGGCACCGAGTGGAATGCACAGATCTCAGGCGACTATGCCGGCCAGTGCATGAAGGACTACCTCAGCGTTACTGACTACATGAAGGAGCAGCCCTACATCGACGGCGACCACATGGGTTGCGTGGGTGCAAGCTTCGGCGGTTATTCAGTTTATTGGCTTGCCGGTAATCACAACAAGCGTTACGCTTGCTTCCTGTCGCACGCAGGTATCTTTGACCTGAGAGCACAGTATCTCGAGACTGAGGAGATGTGGTTCGTCAACTGGGACCTCGGTGGTGTAGGTCCTGACAAGAGCGGAGCACCTTGGGACAAGGATAACGCAGTAGCTCAGAAGTCATTCACACAGGCCGACCCCAAGAACTTCGTCCAGAACTGGGATACCCCCATCATGGTCACAACAGGCGAGAACGACTTCCGCATCTCTTATACTCAGACCATGCAGGCGTTCAACGCTGCTAAGCTGAGAGGCATACCCACCCACATGGTTCTCTACCCCGACGAGTGTCACTGGGTAACTAAGCCCCAGAACTCTATCGTATGGCAAAATGAGTTCTTCAAGTGGATGGACAAGTGGCTCATGCCCAACAAGGCAGGTAAAGCCGAAACAGAAAAAACCGACAAATAAAATAAATTATGCGAGGGCAGACCGTGTGCGGTTTGCCCTCTCTTTTACATAGTGAATCAACCTTTCATTAACTAAAACCAAATCATTATGAAAAAAGTATCTTTACTTTTGCTGAGCGCAGCCATCGCTTTACAGGCAAGCGCTTGGAAGCCCATTTTTGTGGGACACCGTGGTTGTAACAAGGGTGTTGAGAACACAGTTGAAGCCTACCAGAATGGTGTAGACTTCTATCACTACACTGGTCTTGAATGCGACGTGCGTGTCACTAGCGACGGACAGTATGTGATCAGTCACGACGAGACTACCGACCGCGTGGGCGGCAGCCTCACTGTTGCCAATGCTACACTCGACCAGCTCAAGGCCGAGAACTACTCGCAAACACGTAGCGGTGTCACTTACACCGGCACAATGTGCACGATGGCCGAGTATCTGGACGTGTGCAATGAAAAAGGCGCATTCCCCGTTATCGAGCTGAAGTGGACAACAGGTATCAACAATAGCGACATGAGCAAGTTCCCCGGACTTGCCGCCCTCATCGAAGAAAAAGGACTGACCGACAAGGCTGTTATCCTCACCTCTATGAAGAACTCGTTGGAATATGTGCGCACTAACTACCCCGCACTGCAGTGCCAGTTCCTGTGCAATGCCAACTGGGCTTCTAACTTCGACTGGATTGTAAAATGGAAACTCATCCCCAGCATCGAGGCCGGTTGCTTCGACAAATACACAGTCAAGAGATTCCACGACGCAGGCCTCCCTGTAGCTGTATGGACTGTGGATTCTAAGGCTAACTACCAGAACTATGGCGACATGGGCGTCTACATGATGACATGCAACTCGCTGGTTCCTGCCGACATGCCTGACCTCAAAGACATCGACTGGGAATCAATCGTTCCTCCCATGGATGCTCTTGAAGTAGAAGTTGAGCCCATGTTTGAACACACAATGGCTCTGAACACCATGCCCGAGAACTTCCCCACCGGTGCATCAGGCAAATATGCCAGCGCTCAGCAGGGTGCAATCACCAGCGACGGATTGTGCTTCGCTAACAACTACACAACAAGCGAGCTCGTTATGATCACTCCCGAGGGCACAGTAAGCGCTGTTCCCGGTACCACCAGCCACGGCACATGCCTTGACGACGCCGAGAACCTGATTCTGCGCAACGACGGTATCACCAAGACTCCTACCAAGCTGCTTGTTTATCCCAATGCTGATATCACTTCACAACCCGTTAGCATCTCGTTTGAACTCAGAGAGGCAGGCCAGACCAACTTTATCACCGCTTGCGGTGACGTCCTCTCGGCCGAGGGCGGATATGTGTTCCTCTTCCAGAACGCACTCTCTTATGTAACTACCCTATACATCGCCAATGGCGAAGTCCAGAATATCATCACCAGCGAGCCCACCTCATTTGCTAGCTCTACTGCCGGTATGGTATTCCCCATCGACGGCACACCCAACAAGTTCATCTATCAGGTGCGCAACCAGGGCTACAACCTGTATAACAACGGTGACAAGGGCAAGTATGTAACCGGATCGCTCAACACAACCCAGCCCAACAGCAACTCATCAGTGGGCGGTGCTTACTTCGTTCTCGAAGGACACGAGATGTTCCTCTACACCAGCGGAACTAACTACAACGGAGGTTTCTCAGTGCGCGACATGAGTGCCAACAACGCTGCCGTTGCTAACGTAGCTCCCCTGGGCACAGGCGGATATACAGCTAACCCCTCATGCGGTTCATTCTTCCGCGTGGTTCCCGAAGGCAACAGCTCAGTTCTGGTTTATGACTACACCATGGGCAACGGCTATGCATGCTACCGCATCCACACTGACAATTTCACCGCAGTGAAAGACCTCAACTCAACAGTAGCAACAGTGAACATTTACCCCAACCCCACAAGCGACGCTGTGAATGTAAAGGCTGGCAAGGCTATCGGTTCAGCTGTGCTTTATGACCTCAGCGGCAAGCAAGTGGCTAAGGTAAACGGCAACGGCGAGAACGACATCACCATCGACGTTACAGGCCTGAGCAACGGCATCTACATCCTCAATGTTGACGGAGCAACTCAGAAGGTTGTCAAGAAATAATACAACTTCACTGGACAACATGTAATTTTAAGGCAATTAAATTTTATCATTCAAGATATTTTCAGTAAATTTGCATGGTAATGGCGACATGCTCTGATGGAGCATCGGCACCGCCTTAATAATTGACTGATAATATCAAGATGAAATATTTGAGATTACCTGATAACGAGACGCATATTCTTCCATTCTACTTAGCAATGGAGGAATATGCGACTCGTATTTTATGCCCAGATGACATCTTCTTCATGTGGCAGGTCAATCCCACAGTCATCTTCGGCCGCAACCAGGTAATACAGAACGAGGTCAACCTTGACTACTGCAATGCCAACGGCATAGAGTATTATCGTCGCAAGAGCGGTGGCGGCTGTGTATTTGCCGACATGAACAACATCATGTTCAGCTACATCACACGCAGCGACAACGTCACCACCACCTTTGAGCGATACACCGGCACCGTGGTCGACATGCTCAAGAAGCTGGGCCTTAATGCCAGCGACAACAGCCGCAACGACATCATGATTGACGGGCTCAAAGTGAGCGGCAACGCCTTCTATCACATCCCGGGGTTCAGTATCGTGCACGGTACCATGCTGTTTGACACTGACATGCACCACATGTCCAATGCCATCACACCGTCACAGCACAAGCTGCAGTCAAAGGGTGTCAAGAGTGTACCCAGCCGCATCACCACGCTGTCACAACATCTGTCAATGGACATCACGCAGTTCAAAGCATTTGTTCGCGACACCATGTGCGACGGTGAGGTCATGCTCAACGACAGTGACATCGACAACATTCACGCTATCGAGCAGCAATATCTCAAACCCGAATTCATCATGGGCAAGAATCCGCGCTGCAACATGTCGCACACCCGCCACATCGACGGTGTGGGGCAAATCACCGTGGAGTGCGAGCTCGTCCACAACATTATCCACAACATGAACATCTCAGGCGATTTCTTTCTGCTTGGCGACATAGATAAATCTATCATCAGCGTCCTCAACGAGTCTCCTTACACAAGAGCCTCGGTCGAGAACGCGCTAAAGCACATAGAGGTAGCCGACATAATAATGAACTTAACAAACAAACAATTCATTGACCTTTTAATAAATTAAAAACATTTATGGCAGACAACAAAAGAACTTGTCTCTATGACAAACATGTGCAACTAGGCGCACTCATGAGCCCCTTTGGAGGCTTTGACATGCCCATCCAGTACAAAGGCATCGTTGAAGAACACAACGCAGTGCGCAATCAAGTGGGTGTATTTGACGTTTCCCACATGGGAGAAGTTGAGATTACCGGCCCCCAAGCCGAGAAGTTTGTAAACTATATCTTCACTAACGATATCACTGACGCGCCCCTGGGCAAAATCTACTACGGCATGATGCTGTATCCCGACGGTGGCACAGTTGACGATCTGCTGGTCTACAAGGTGGCTGAGAACGACCTGTTCCTCGTCATCAACGCAGCCAACATCGACAAGGACGTGGCTTGGATTAACGAGCAAGCACAGAACTTTGACGTGAAGGTGGACCACCAGAGCGACATCTACGGCCAGCTTGCAGTGCAAGGTCCTGACAGCGAGAAGACACTGCTCGACACTCTCAAGATTGATGCCACTGACCTCGTGTTCTACACTTTCAAAAAGATGGAATATGACGGCGAGACAATCATCGTGAGCCGCACAGGCTACACCGGTGAGGACGGTTTTGAAATCTATGCAAGCCACGCAGCCATCAACAAGATGTGGGACCTCCTCATCGAGGCCGGTGTACAGCCCTGCGGACTGGGTTGCCGTGACACACTGCGCTTCGAAGTGGGCTTGCCCCTTTATGGCGACGAACTCACAGCCGAGATTTCACCCATCATGGCCACTCTGAGCATCTTTGTCAAACTCGACAAGGAAGACTTCATCGGCAAGGAAGCATGTGCTAAGCAGAAGGCTGAAGGCAGCGCTAAGAAACTGGTGGGTCTTGAACTCAAGGACAAAGCCATTGCACGTCATGGCTACGAGGTGTTGCAAGGCGACAAGGTAGTGGGATATGTCACTACAGGTTACCGTGGCATCTCAGTAGAAAAGAGCCTCGCATTTGCTCTTGTTGACCGCGAAGCCGGTACCCTGGGCAACGAACTCATGGTGAAGATACGCAAGAAAATCTTCCCCGCCGAGGTGGTTAAGAAACGCTTCTACAAGAAGAGTTATAAGAAATAATATACAAAACGAAATAATCATTTTAAACAATAAAACATAATTATGAGTAAGATTGTTGAAGGACTCTACTACAGCGAGTCACACGAGTATGTAAAAGTAGAAGGTAACGTAGGTTTCATTGGCATTACTGACTATGCTCAGCATGAGCTTGGCAACGTTGTTTACGTTGACATGCCCGAGGTTGACGATGAGGTTTCTCAAGGCGAGGAATTTGGCGCAGTAGAGAGCGTAAAGGCTGCCAGCGACCTGATGTCACCCGTAAGCGGTACTGTAGTTGAGGTTAACGAAGCTCTCGAAGACGAGCCCGGCCTCATCAACAAGGATGCTTTTGAGAACTGGATCATCAAGGTTGAGATTAGCGACGCAAGCGAGCTCGACAACCTCATGACAGCTGAGGCTTACAAGGCTTTCATCGGTGAGTAATTCTTAAGAATATAAACTTCCACACAGCAAATAAATGACTTATAAATATTTTCCGCACACCAGCGAAGACATCAGCTCGATGCTGGGCAAATGTGGTCTCAAGAGCCTTGAGGACCTGTATCAGGACATTCCGCAGGAACTCGTGCTCAACCGTGACTATGATCTGCCTGAGGCAATGAGCGAAGTCGAGGTGCGCAAGATGTTTGACGAACTTGGACAATACAACGCCCAGCTCAAATGCTTCATTGGAGCCGGTGTTTATGACCATTACTGCCCATCAGTAATCAATGCGATATTGAGCCGCAGCGAGTTCCTTACATCTTACACCCCCTATCAGGCCGAGATTTCACAAGGTACTCTCCAGTACATCTTTGAATATCAGAGCATGATGGCAACACTCACAGGCATGGAAGTAAGCAATGCGTCGATGTATGACGGATGCACAGCCACTGCCGAGGCAATGATGATGGCTGTTGCCAATGCCAAGAAGCGCAACAAGGTGCTCATCTCTGACACCATGAGCCCTATTGTCACCCGTGTGGTTGAAACCTATGCCAAATTCCACGGCATCGTTGTCGAGCACATCGCTGCAGTTGACGGCGTAACATCTCGCCAGGACTTTGAGCAAAAAGTATCGCAAGGTGACGTTGCCGGCGTTATTGTTGCCGCACCTAACTTTTACGGTATCGTAGAGGACTATACCGGATGGGCCGACCTGTGCCACGCTAACAAGGCTCTTTTCATCATGAACTGCAATGCCAGCGCTCTGGGAGTGATCAAGACTCCGGGCGAATGGGGTGCCGACGTAGCTGTGGGCGATGGCCAGAGCCTTGGCATTCCCATGTGTTTCGGTGGTCCTTATGTGGGTTATCTGTGCACTAGCAAGAAGCTCATACGCAAGATGCCGGGACGCATCGTTGGTGCAACTAAAGATCTGGACGGCAAACGCACATTTGTGCTCACACTGCAAGCACGCGAACAGCACATACGCCGCGAGAAGGCAACCAGCAACATATGCTCTAACCAGAGCCTCATGGCACTTTACGTGACCATCTACATGTCACTCATGGGCAAGCAGGGACTCAAAGACGTTAACGCACTGAGCTACAGCAACGCGCATTACCTTGCCGACAAGCTGTCTAAGCTTGACAAGTTTGAGCTTGCTTATCCCGACAAACCTTTCCTGCACGAGTTTGCCGTTAAGTACAAAGGTGACGACATCGATTATCTCCAGGAAGCTATGCTCGAAGCCGGCATTCAGTTTGGCCTTAAGCTCGACAACGAGACTCTGCTGCTGTGCGCCACTGAGACATTGACCAAGGATGAGATCGACGATGCCATCACAATATGCGAAGGCGTACAGAATCTTAAAAGCGATGATATTATTGACTAAAACAAAGGAGGAACAACTATGAACAGCGTATATTACGGAAAACTCATTTTTGAGTTGTCAAAGGAAGGACGATGTGGTTATTCTCTTCCTAAGAATGAATTAGCTCAATACAAGCTTGAGGATATGCCCCAGAACCTCATGAGACAGGAAGCCCCTGCACTGCCCCAGGTTGACGAGCTCACAGTGGTGCGTCACTACACTAACATGAGCAACAACAACTTTGGTGTTGACACCGGTTTCTATCCTCTGGGATCTTGCACAATGAAGTACAATCCCAAGATCAATGAGGAAATGTGCAACCACCATGCTTTTACCCGCCTGCACCCACTGCAGAACGAAAGCACCGTACAGGGAGCTCTTGAGGTTTATTACAACCTCCAGAATTCACTTGCCGAGATTTCGGGCTTAAGCGAGTTTACTCTTAACCCCTTTGCCGGAGCACACGGTGAGCTCACAGGACTCATGGTCATGAAGAGTTATCACCTGAGCCGCAACGACGCTAAACGCACTAAGGTGATCATCCCCGACAGTGCACACGGCACTAACCCCGCCAGCGCTGCAGTGTGCGGATTTGACGTGGTAGTGGTTAAGAGCCGTCCCGACGGTACTGTTGACGTTGAAGACCTGCGTCCTCTGCTCGACGACACCATCGCCGGAATGATGATGACTAACCCCAACACACTGGGTATCTTTGAACACAACATCGCTGAAATTGCCAAGCTCGTGCACGAAGCCGGAGGCTTGATGTACTACGACGGTGCAAACCTCAACCCCATGCTGGGCATGTGCCGTCCCGGTGACCTGGGATTTGACATCATGCACATCAACCTTCACAAGACATTCTCTACACCTCACGGAGGTGGCGGTCCCGGCTCAGGCCCAGTGGGCGTGCGTGCCGGACTGGAACAGTTCCTGCCTAATCCCCGTGTAGTTGCTGATGAAGAGAACATGCGCTATACAGTTGAGTGCAAGGATACCGCACTGGGTGCAGTGTCAGGATTCCTTGGCAACTTTGGAGTTATCATGCGTGCTTACAGCTACATCCTCACCCTTGGCAAGGAGAACTTGCGCATGGTAGGACCGCTCGCAACACTCAATGCCAACTACATCAAGGAGTGCCTCAAAGACTGCTACGAACTCCCCATCGAGGGTGTGTGCAAGCACGAGTTTGTATTTGACGGTCTCAAGGACAAGTCTACCGAGGTTACTACACTCGACGTGGCTAAACGCCTGCTCGACTATGGTTTCCACGCTCCCACCATCTACTTCCCTCTCCTGTTCCACCAGGCCCTCATGATTGAGCCCACCGAGAACGAGAGCAAGGAGACTCTGGATGGATTTATCGAGGTGATGCGCACCATCGCCAAGGAAGCAAGCGAGACTCCCGAGCTCGTCAAGACTGCTCCGCACAACACCCCCGTGCGCCGTCTCGACGACACCCTGGCTGCACTCAAGCCCGTAGTTACCTACGCCGAACTTGCTGCAGGAATTCAGTAATATAAGAACAATCTAATTCATGGGGCGAAATCTCTTTTATTTCGCCCCATTATATTATTTATCAATGAATAGCGACATCATTATAATTGGTGCGGGACCTGGCGGATATGAAATGGCTGCCGAGGCTGCTCAAAACGGACTCCAGGTTGTAATCATCGAGAAAAGCGAAGCAGGCGGAACATGCCTTAACCGCGGCTGTATACCCACCAAGGCCCTGTGCCGCAATGCCGAAGTTGTAAACCTCTTGAAGGAATCGGCTAAATGGGGAGTAAATGTGGACAACATCTCTCTCGACTACAGCGTCGCCCACGCACGCAAGAACGATGTTGTTGCACAGTTGCGTGCCGGTGTGGAAATGCTCATGAAGCAACCCGGCATTACCTATGTCAACGGTGAGGCAACATTTAAAGACACGCACACAGTGGACGTTAACGGCGAGACCTATACAGCTAACAATATCGTCATCGCAACAGGATCTGCTCCGCGAGGCCTGCCCATCGAGGGAGCCGACTTGGCAATGACAAGCGACGACATTCTCGGTATGAACCAGTTGCCCAAGAGCCTGTGCATTGTGGGCGGTGGCGTAATCGGTATGGAATTTGCCGCGATATTCAACAGTTTCGGTGTTGAGGTTTCAGTGGTTGAGTTCTGCAAGGAAATTCTGCCCCCATTTGACAAAGACATAGCCAAACGTCTTAAAACCGTACTCAGCAAGCGTGGCATCAACATCAACACACAAGCCGCAGTTAACGGTATCAAGCAAACTGAAGACGGCATGCTTGAAGTGACTTTTGACCAAAAAGGCAAAGCTAAGTCAATCATTGCCGAGAAGGTGTTAATGTCTGTTGGCCGACAGCCGGTCATCCCCGCCGGACTCGACAATACCGGCGTCACTATAGGTCGCCGCGGCATTGAGGTTGACGACAACATGCTCACTAACGTTGCTGGCATCTATGCCATAGGCGATGTCAACGGCCGCATGATGCTGGCACATGCTGCTTCAGCTCAGGGCACTAGAGCACTTCATCATATCTTAGGCAAGGATGATTCTATAAATCTCGACATCGTTCCCAGTGCAGTGTTCACTACCCCTGAACTGTCAATGGTAGGTCTCACAGAGGAACAGTGTAGCGAAAAAGAAATGGATGTAACTGTCAAGAAATCTTTCTTCCGCAGCAACGGCAAAGCTGTGTCTATGGGCGAAACAGACGGTCTCATCAAGATGATCGTTTGCAACCAGACTCGCAAGATTGTGGGATGCCACATCTGCGGTGCACATGCAGCCGATCTCATTCAAGAAGTTGTTACCGCAATGAATGTGGGCGCCACTGTTGATACCCTCGCAAGCGCCATCCACGGCCACCCCACCCTCAGCGAAGTGGTAATGGCAACCGCAAAGCAATTCTAAGTCAACAACGACTCCATCTAACACAAAAGCCCCTCGAAAGCGTTCAACCGCACTTTCAAGGGGCTTTTCAGTCATATATTGCTGTACGCTAAACAGACTCAGTCGAGAATCCATGTAGATACACGATACCTATTGTCTTGTAGACTTTGTTTAGTGGCAGTTAAGTAGCGTACTATTAGTACGAACGTAGTGAGTACACTACTAACCTCTCCAAGCACGACAAATTGACTACTGATTATTGAGGAAATGCTCTACGTCAAGGGCAGCACGGCATCCAGAACCGGCAGCAGCAATGGCTTGGCGATAATGCGGATCAGCAACATCACCAGCAGCAAAGACTCCCTCAACACTTGTGGCGGTTGACTCCTTGTCGGTAACAATATAACCCTGCTCATCTACCGTGAGCTGTCCGTCAAGGAATGCGGTATTGGGCCTGTGACCTATAGCAAGGAAAAATCCATCTACCGCAATGTCGCGAGTAGTCTCATTAGGCTCTCCCCTATTTATAACAAGGTGAGCTCCCTCTACTCCATCCTCACCAAACAGTCCAACTGTGTTAGCATTATAGATGACTTCGATGTTGTCGCGGTCGGCAACACGCTGCTGCATGGCTGCCTGCGCACGCAGATGGTCCTTGCGCACAATCATATAGACCTTGCGGCACAGGTTACTCAAATAAGTGGCTTCTTCGCATGCGGTATCACCACCACCCACGACTGCAACGTTGCGCTTGCGGTAAAAGAAACCATCGCAAGTGGCGCAAGCCGAAACACCTTGACCAGCATATTTCTTCTCATCAGGTAACCCTAAATATTTAGCCGAAGCACCAGTTGCAATCACAACACTATCGGCTTCAACAGTGCTTTCATCGTCTAAAACAGCAACAAAAGGACGTTTAGACAAATCGATGGACTTGACCACCCCCGACTGGACTGTCGCGCCCACGTTGATGGCCTGCTGGCGCATATTCTGCATCAGCCCGAAACCGTCAATGCCTTCAGGGAAACCGGGGAAATTTTCAATAGTAGTGGTGGTGGTCAACTGTCCACCCGGCTGATGACCCTCAACCAGCACATTAGAGATGCCGGCACGGGAAGTGTAAATGGCTGCGGTATATCCTGCAGGGCCTGACCCTATAATCAAACATTGAACTTTCATATTGTAAACTTATCTTAGATCAACAACCTGTGTGCCGGCAGGGACTTCCTTTGCTTCATACTTGAAGGTGCTGGCAGGAACTGATATTTTAGTTTTATAATTAGTCAGCGTTATAGTGCAAGTAGAGCCATCGCCCATCTTGAAATGCGCATAATGCAACAAGTTAGTACCATTGCTGATATAGAGATAACATTTCTTGATCTCACTCTTTCCCTTGGGCTGAAGCATGATTACATAGTGTCCCGGCACTTGACCCGCAGCCTTCCACATATTGAACTTGGTCTTGAAGGCATTAGCGGCTGCCATAGGGTTAGTCATGGTAAGCTCTTCGGCCGTGGGAGTCGAAACATTTACCTCGTGAGTGGCTGTTGAATAAGTCCACTGGGTCTTACCGTCATACCATGTCTTCACATCCTTTGAAAGCATGCGAAATTTGCTGCCACTCAAAATTATTGAGCCACTCATAGTTCCTTGTGATGTCTTGACTGAGTAATTGGCCGACATAGTGCCAGCCGACTTTAATGCCGAGATAGCCTTGTCAAGAACCTGCTGGGGAGTCTGTGCGTTTACCGCCAATGCAGCAAAAACCATTATAATCGAAATAAATCTTCTCATGTTCATTTGTGTTTAAGATTAAGAAAACAAATTATCTATATCCATGGGAGTCAGCAGCACCTTGCGGGGTTTACCACCTGATGCAGGGCCAACGATACCAGCAGCCTCCATCTGGTCCATGATGCGGCCGGCACGATTATAGCCTATCTCATAACGTCGTTGCAGCGACGATGTTGATGCAGTGTCGCCCTGAACGATGTAACGGGCAGCTTCCTCAAACAATGGGTCACGGTCCTTAATATTAGAAGCGTCGGCACTTCCGCCACCCGACGATTCAGTCTCGCCTATGTACTCAGGCAGATAGAAAGGATGCTCATGCTCAATGTTCTTGTCATTCTCCTCCTGCTCATGGATAAAGTCGCATATGCGCACAATCTCGGGAGTATCAACAAACGGACACTGCAGTCGGGTTGTCTCTCCATTAACCTGGAACAGCATGTCACCACGACCTATCAGTCGCTGTGCACCTGACGAGTCAAGGATGATGCGGCTATCGGTAACACCTGCCACTGCAAATGCTATGCGACCAGGGAAGTTTGACTTAATGAGACCTGTAATCACCTGAGCCGACGGACGCTGAGTAGCAATAATCATGTGAATGCCCACTGCACGAGCCTTCTGGGCAATGCGAATGATGGGAGTCTCAACCTCCTTACCAGCAGTCATCATCATATCACTGAACTCATCAATGATTGCAACAATGTAAGGCATATACACATACTTCTTGTTGCCATGTTCGTCACGCACATCACGCAGTTCTTTGCGCCATTTGCTGTTGTAATCCTCAACAGAACGCACTCGCACCTCTTCAAGCACCTCATAGCGGTTCTCCATTTCCTGCACAAGACAGTTGAGGGTCTTGACCACCTTGTCTGTTTGGGTGATAATGGCACGTTCCTCATCCTCAGGCTTAGCAAAGAAATATTTCTCAAGGTCAGCATAAACACTGAACTCAACACGCTTGGGGTCAACAAGCACAAACTTAAGCTCTGAAGGACCTTTCTTGTATAACAGCGAAGTGATTATAGAGTTGAGACCTACCGACTTACCTTTACCTGTAGCACCGGCAACGAGCAAGTGAGGCATCTTGGCAAGGTCTGCGACAAACACTTCGTTAGTCACTGTACAGCCAAGGCACATGGGCAACTTTGCCTTAGTTTCCTGGAACTTCTTGGATGCCAATACCTGACGCATGGGCACCACCTGAGGATCGCGGTTGGGGACCTCGATACCGATAGTTCCACGACCAGGCATAGGAGCAATGATGCGGATTCCCAGTGCCGCAAGGCTTAATGCAATGTCATCCTCTAGGTTCTTAATCTTTGAGACACGTGTTCCGTCAACGGGCACTATCTCAAACAGAGTAACTGTGGGGCCAACATGCACCTCAATGCTCCTGATCTTGATGTCATAGTTATTGAGAGTCTCGGTAATGCGTTTCTTATTCATTTCCTGTTCCTCGATGTCGACACTGTCGCTGCGCATTGTGCGATTGTCGAGAAGCTCAAGGGCAGGGAAACGATAGTGGATATACTCACCTGTGGGGTCGTTGGGATTAGACACGGCAGCAGTTTCGATACCGGCCATAGTGGCAGCCTCGGCAGGCTTTTCATCCTCAGCAGCTTCTTTCTTTTTAGTCTGCTGTGGTTTCTTCTTCTTGGGTTTCATCGGAAAAGGGAAGCGAGATTCCTTTTCACCGTCCTCCTGTCGCGGTTTTTCCTGAGGCGCTACCTGCACATTAGTGGGGCGACGTTCAACAAGGTCTTCAAGCGACTCATGGTTGTCTTCCTCAACATTATCATCTATCAGTTCTCCATTAAATTGATTGCGGGATGGCAGCTTGCTGATAGTCTTCTTATAAATGAGTTTCAATGTGTTGTAACAGAACATTACCCACAACACAAACAGGAAGAAATTAACGGCAATCATGCCGTAAACACCCACAAGGCCCAACAGCCACTTATTAGAATAATAGCCAAAGGCTCCTCCCATATGGAAAAACGAGTCCTCTACATTTATAGTTGCCACTCCTATAATCATTGAAAAAGTGAACATGCTGAAGAGGCATATCATTGTATAAGAGAAGAAATGAGCTTTCTTGCCTCTAATAAATCTCATGGCAAGCACTGCACACCACACGACAATGACCAGTGCGGCAAGTCCCACACCTTCAGAGATCAACCTATTAGACACCGCTGCTCCGATTGCAGCACCGGCATTAGTGATTTGAGACGGATCACGGGCATTTTCAACCACTCCGTAGCCACTCACCCTGTTTTGGTCTACTAGTCCGGCACCAGTAAAGAACGAAATGAACGAAATGAGCAGGAAGATTGCAACTAGAGCAAACACAATGCCCAGGGCCATGCGAGTGCGTGAACTTTTAAAGAAAGTTCTAAGGCGCTGCAGCAATGTGGGGGCTTTTTGTTCTTCCTCCACCTGTGTGTTTTTAGAAGTGTTCTTAGCGCCTTTGGCGTTGGTAATTTTAGGATTGTAAGATTCGTTAGTCATATTATAATATAGATTTAAAATTTTCAGCTCAAATTTTTTATTAGCACCAGCATTAGTCCTTTATCCAGAAATTGCGGGTAAAGATTACTAATATAGTGAACAATTCCAGACGGCCTATCAGCATCTCAAAAGCCAACATCCACTTGGCAACGTCAGGCAGATTGGCAAATTTGTCGATACCACCGGTGAGCTCGCCATAGCCAAAACCGATGTTACTGATGGCCGACAGCGAATTGAACAATGCATCAAAGGCAGGTATTCCCAGCAATGTCAGGAACAATGCTCCCGCTACAATAATCAACACATATATTGCCAAGAATGCAAGCACCTTGTCAACAACACTGCGGGGCACCGACTTGCTTTCAAGTCTAACCGATCTCACAGCATTGGGATTGATGGTCTTGTACATTTCATTCTTCAGGTTCTTAACCATAACGACAAAGCGGTCAATCTTAGCGCCGCCCGAGGTTGAGCCCGCCATTCCGCCAAAGAACATGAGGATAAGGAGCAAGAAGAAGACAAACTGTCCATGTTCCTCATAGTCAATGGTTGAGAATCCTGTTGACGTGATTGCCGAAATAGTGTCAAACACCGAGTAAAGAATACTGTCGCTGATATTATCACAAAAATCCATGTATTCTACACGACAAAAGATCGCGACAATACCAAACAGAATCACACCCAGATACCACTTTAGAGTCACGTTACTCTTCAATGGTTTAATCTTATGCTCTACAAATACAGCATATATTATTGAAAAATTGACACCACACAACAGCATGAAAAAGATAATCACAGCATCAGTGTAATAGTTGTGCCAATAATGCAAGCCATCGTTCATGGTCGAGAAACCGCCCGTGGATACGGTGCTCAGAGTGTGACACAATGCGTCAAACCAGTTCATAGGCCCAAAGAGCAACAGCACAAACATAATAACGCTCATCACAAAATATATCATCCACAGGCTCTTAGCCGTTTGGTTAACACGCGGTCTAATACGCTCGTGCGTGATACCTGTAACCTCGCTACTGAACAATGTTACACCGCCTTTGTAGTTCAGCATGGGCAACACCGCCAGGGTAAACAGGATAATACCCATGCCTCCTATCCACTGACTCAGCGAGCGCCAGAACAAGATACCTCGGGGCAACGCTTCAACGTCGCTGATAACCGATGCTCCGGTTGTGGTAAATCCCGACATGGACTCAAAGAATGCATCGGTAATCGACGACACCGTGGAAGTGAACAACAGCGGCAACATGCCGAAAATAGAGAATACCACCCACACTACCGAGGTGAGCAAGATGCCTTCACGCTTGTGCATTGACGTGTCGCGAAAACGATTGTGAAACGCAAAGGCCATCAGACAACCACATGCCGCCGTAATGAGAAAAGTTGCCAAGAACGCAAAAGCTACATTTTGCTCGCCATAGTATGTACTCACAGCAGCAGGTAATAACAAGAACAGGCTCTCCACCATGAGCAGCCAGCCCTGCACTCTTATTACCATCATATAGTTGATGTGATATGTCGAAAACAGTCGGCTCATTTGCTAAAAATCTTTTCTACACGGTGTATATCACCTGACAAACAGAATATCACAACATGGTCTCCAGCCTGCAGGCGTGTATTACCGGTAACTAGATAACCCTCACCGTTGCGCACAAGGCCCGCAATTGTCATGTTCCTGCTCAAATTCAGGTCTTTCACATCAGCTTTTGTCACCTTAGAGCCTTCTTTTATAACCAGTTCGGCAACCTCTGAGTCGGCAAGGGCTAAACTCTTAGCATTGTCAACATCACTGTCAAGCATAATCTGGAAAATGCGGCTGCTGGCCAGCAGTTTCTTGTTAATGATCGTGCCTATGTTTAAAGCCTCGGCTTCATTAAAATACCTCAGGTTCTCAACCTGCGCGATGGTCTTGCGTATTCCGTGCTCCTTGGCCATCATACATCCCAGGATATTGGCCTCAGATATGTCAGAGAGAGCAATGAAAACATCGTAGTCTGAGATACCTTCTTCCTCAAGGAAATCAGTATCACTGGCATCACCGTTGACAATCGACACGTTAGGGAACTGATAAGCAAGTTCCTCGCAACGCCTCATGTCTGTATCCATAACCTTAAACCTATACTTTGACGGAGCCACACGCAGCAGCTGTTCAGTGATTTCGCCTCCGCCCATTATAAGCACCTTGTTGACGTCAATGGCAACCTTGCCACACAACTCCAGCACCTCCTGTATGTGGTCGTGTGTAGTGGCTATATACAGGATATCGTTTGCCATGATGTGGTCGTTACCTTGAGGAATGATAGTCTCACGGTTGCGCTTGATGGCTGAAACGTGCATCTTGTTAGCAATAGCACCCAGCTCCTTGAGACGCTTACCTGCTAATGAAGAGTTGCTGCGCACTTTCACTCCCACAACAATCAGTTCTCCGTCAAATAACTCAAACCAGTTGCGCACCCACGTGCGTTTCAATGCATTGCACATCTCCTGAGCAGCAAGAAACTCGGGATAAATCAAGTGGTCGATGCCTCGTGACACAAAGAACGAGCGATTCTCCTTGAGCAAGTAGTCAGAGTTGTCGATGCGGGCAACAGTCTTCTTGGCCCCAGCATTCTTAGCAAGTGAGCATGCAAGTATATTACGGGCTTCATATGGTGTAACGGCAATGAAGAGGTCGGTCCTCGAAATTCCCACATCCTTGAGCGCCTCAAACGAAGTGGCACTGCCGTGGTAGGTCATCAAGTTGTAGTTCTCGAGGGCAACAAGCTTGCGCTCATCATTGTCCATGATGACGATGTCCTGTTCCTCATCGCTCAACATTTTTGCCAAATGGGTACCAACTTCACCGGCACCTGCAATAACTATTTTCATTTCCTGATTGTAAATTATTTCATGTCATTAATAAAGCGACTTTAACGTCGAGTAAATTGAGTCAACGTCAATGCCACACTTGTGTTGTTGCTGAGCAACGGTTCCTTGGTCAATAAACTCGTCATTGACGCCCAGTGATGTGACGGCACATGCCGCACCTTCTTGCACAACTAGTTCAGCCACAGCGCTTCCCAGACCTCCCTTGACGGTGCCATCCTCTACTGTAACGATGTGCACATGGGTCTGCATCATTTCTTTGACAAGATCCTCGTCAATGGGCTTAAGGTATATCATGTCACACAAAGTCACATTGATGCCGTCAAGAGCAAGGCGCTCGACAGCCGCCTTCACGTTGTTAGTGATGTGACCCAGGCTCAACACAGCGACCTTGTCACCACGTCTCAGCACGCGTCCGCGTCCCACGGGTATTTCTTCCACCTCATTGTGCCAGTCAACCAGCACGCCACTGCCCCTAGGATACCTGATGGCAAATGGGCCCTTGCCTTCTAACTGTGACGTGTACATCAAGTTGCGCAGATCATGCTCGTTAGACGGAGCCGACACTACCATACCCGGGATACACCTCAAGTATGCCAAATCAAAGAGTCCATGATGGGTCACGCCATCCTCGCCTACCAAGCCTCCACGGTCTATGCAGAATGTCACAGGCAGGCCCGCGATGGCTACGTCATGAATTATCTCGTCATATCCGCGCTGCAAGAATGAACTGTAGATAGCCACAAAGGGATGCATACCTTCCTTGGCCAGACCTCCGGCAAAAGTGACTGCATGTCCTTCACTGATACCCACATCAAACGTGCGATCAGGGAACACTTCGTTCAACATGCACATTGACGTTCCGCCAGGCATTGCGGCAGTGATACCCACAATCTTGTCGTTGTTCTGCGCCAGTTCAACAAGAGTTTTTCCAAACACATCCTGGTATTTGAGCGGCTTGCCTTCGTTATTGCTCTTAACGCGTTCGCCTGTCTCCTCGTCAAACTTACCGGGCGCATGCCACGTAGTGGGATCCTTCTCGGCTGGCTCATATCCCTTGCCCTTGACAGTGTGCAAGTGGATAATCTTGGGACCAGTCATGTCCTTGACATCATTAAATGTCTTGACCAGCTTGAGCACATCATGGCCGTCAAATGGTCCAAAGTATCTGATGTTCAAGCCCTCAAAGATATTCTGTTGGCCAGTGAGCAGCGACTTCATGGCATTGTTAAACCTGAGCACGATACCCTTGCCACTGTCGCCTATCACTCCATGCCTGCGCATAAAATGATAGGTCTTATAGCGCATGTTATTGTAGCGCTTAGAGGTAGACATATTAGTGATGTAATGACTGAGAGCACCCACAGGACGGTCGATTGACAT
Organism: Muribaculaceae bacterium; assembly: GCA_024400935.1. Taxonomy (GTDB): domain Bacteria; phylum Bacteroidota; class Bacteroidia; order Bacteroidales; family Muribaculaceae; genus Sodaliphilus. Next base: position 60,032 of record JAKSLZ010000005.1, read on the forward strand.
GTCATTGTCATTGAGCACAATGAGCAGATTGTTGTCTTGCATAGCAGCATTGTTCAGTCCCTCAAAGGCTAGTCCGCCGCTAATTGATGCATCGCCTATCACAGCAACAACCTTGCGGTTGTCATTGCCATCGAGCTTGCTTGCGATAGACATACCCAGAGCCGCCGAAATAGAGTTAGAGGCATGACCCGCAATGAACGTGTCATACTCACTCTCGGCAGGGTTGGGAAATCCACTCAAGCCATCCATTGTGCGGTTTTTAGAAAATAGATCGCGGCGTCCAGTCAAAATCTTATGGGCATACGCCTGATGCCCCACATCCCACACAATGCGGTCATAAGGAGTATCGAGTACATAGTGGAGCGCTACAACAATCTCAACAGCACCCATGCTTGATGCAAAATGCCCGGGATTGACCGATAATTCATGAATCATAAAACGGCGCAATTCATCACACACCTGCGGCAGTGCCTCAAGCGGCAACTTCTTCAAGTCGGCCGGGCTATCAATTTTAGCGAGGAGCGGAAAGTGCTGTTCAATATATTCTTGTTGAGTCATTATATTTTTATTTCAATTTCAGTAAACACTCAGGCCTCAAGTATATTTATTTCATAAATATCTTTACCGACGCATCCAACTGCTTGTAACTCAGCCACGTCACAAAGCACGATTCAGCTACAAGCGTTGACACGCCTTTTAACTAGGCCCTATAAAATGCAAATTTACTAAAAAATCCCCACTTTCCAATCCTTTATGAGCCACTTTTTACTTTCACAGTATCAATTTTTCATTTCAAAATCTCCCAACAACAACAATACCAAAACAACCAACACTAAAACATTTATGTTTTATTTGACTCTCCAGCATCATGTCGAGATAGAAGTTGAGTAAATTTTGAGCTTGAAGAGAGAGCTGAGCGAGCTTCGAATATTCTTGTGTATTTACTGATCATGTAAGCAGAACAACAAATAACTTACTTTTCTCAAATTATAGAACCTGACTTAAAAATCTTTTATTAACTTTGCAATTAAAATACAAAAATAAGATGTTTAAAGAATTCTTGATAGTAGGGGCCGGCAGTTTCATGGGCGGTGGACTCAGGTATATCACAAGCCGTCTATGCGCCCTTTATCTGCACTGGTTAACATTTCCCACGGGGACCTTTATTGTTAACATACTAGGTTGCCTCTTAATAGGATTGCTGTCAGGGTTGCAGTGCACACAGCATGCACTGAGCGACACCACCAAGCTGCTTCTGGTGACAGGTTTTTGTGGAGGATTCACCACGTTCTCCACGTTCATGAACGAGAACACTACACTAGTCAAAGACGGCAACATAACCACAATGGCACTCTACACTGCACTGAGTGTTGTTGTAGGATTCGTATGTGTGATTTTAGGCAATTACATTTCAAAACAAATATAAGACTATGATAGAAGATATTGTAAAATTCAACGAAAGCTTTGTAGCAAAGCAAGAATACAAGAAATACATCACAGACAAATACCCCGACAAGAAACTTGCAGTGCTGTCGTGCATGGACACACGACTCACCGAACTGCTTCCTGCAGCACTGGGGTTGCGCAACGGCGATGCGAAGATAATCAAAAATGCCGGAGGACTCGTGATCTCGGCCTTTGACTCGGCAATGCGTTCGTTGCTCGTGGCAGTGTATGAATTGGGGGTGATGGAAATCATGGTTGTGGCACACACAACATGTGGCGCTTGCCACATGAGTTTCAAGGACTTTGAGAAGCACATCCTGGACCGAGGCATAACACAGCACACCCTTGACACAATCAAGGAATGCGGCATCGACCTGGATCACTGGCTCGAGGGTTTTCACGACACTCACGACAGTGTCAGAAAAACCGTCGAAACAATTCGCAACCATCCATTAATGCCAGCCGATGTGGCTGTGAGAGGCTTCATCATCGACAGCGAAACCGGAAAACTAAACGAAGTGGACTAAAAAACAAACGGGGTAGCCAAAATGGTTACCCCGTTCTATTAGTTATTGTAAATTATTTCATTTTCTCAGCCAATTGTGCAAGATAAGATGGAATGTCGAGCGACTGCGGGCAGATGCCGTTACATGCACCGCACTGTATGCATTGCTCTGGTGTTCCATCTGACTTCACCTCGGGAGCAAATCTTTTTATTATCCACTCGCCCTCCAGTTTGTAGCGATTGTATAAGGCAAGCCATTCTGGAATATTAATGCTTGACGGGCACCCGTCGCAACAATAACGGCACGAAGTGCACGGTACCAGCACCTGTCCCTCAAACTTGCGGGCAGCATCACAGAGCACATCACGGTCTTGTTGTGTAAACGCCGCCTCGTCGCTGAATGTGGCGAGGTTGTCGTTCATTTGGTCCAAAGTAGTCATTCCACTGAGCACTACCTGCACCTGCGGTAGGCTGCGCACAAAGCGGAATGCCCACGAGGCAATGCTCCACTCGGGATGAGCCTCGCGCAGCGGTGCCTCCGACTCAGGAGTGAGCGAGGCGAGACGTCCTCCGCGCACTGGCTCCATCACCACAATGGGGATGCCACGTTCTTCCAGTATCCTGTATTCCTCGGCAGCGGTTTTAAACAACCAATCGAAATAATTGAGCTGTATCTGTGCAAAATCCCACTGATAATGATCGGCAAACTTTGCCAGGTATTCAGTAGAAGCGTGCGCCGAGAACCCCAGGTAGCGGATGCGTCCCAGGCGTTTCTGCTCAATGAAGTAGTCTACAGCACCCTCGTCGATGTAACGCGGGCCATTGCTGCCGCCCACACCATGCAGCAGGTAGAAGTCTACATAGTCAGTTTGCAGCTGCTTCAGCTGCTCCTCAAACATCGTCTTGTGGTCGAGCTGAAAACCATTATGGAATTTTGTAGCCAGATAATAGCTGTCGCGCGGGTATTTTTTCAAAGCCTCGCCCAGAAACTTCTGGCTCTCACAAGAATGATACATCCATGCCGTGTCAAAATAATTGACGCCACCCTCAATGGCGCGGTCAATTATAGCACTGGCAGCGTCCACATCAATGTGTCCGTCACGCTCAGGAAGGCGCATGTTGCCCATGCCCAGGCGCGAAATGCTTATATCCTTGAATTTCTTATATTCCATGATGGCAGGATATTATTTCTTCAACAAATATTTCAAAACAGCATAGCCGCCCACAATTTGTAATGCGATGCCAGGATAGCCCAGCCAGATGTCTTGCAGGGCCGCATTAAGAGAACCCGTCATGCCCCACTCTACAAGACCGCCCACTAACTGATAAGCTACCACTGCCGCAGTCACGCCAAGCAGAGACACTCTGCCGAGCTTGCCGGCAACAGCCGAAGCCGCAACCGCAAGCAATGTTGACTTGACGAGAATAATGGGAAGCACTGCACTTCCTGGCATGCCAAAGGCAAGATGATTAACCACAGGCGACAACACAGCAGTGAGCAAACCCACCTTCCAGCCATATTTATAAGCCGCAATCAGAGTAAAAAAGTAAATGGGCAACATGATGAGCCCACCCTGCGGATACAAATGACAAAGCTGTGGCAAAACAATGTTACCTACAACAAAAAGCGCAGCAAACAAATAAGACTTCACCTCGGTCAATCCAAGGCGATAAAGAGCGGTTGATGAAGTGTTTGTATTCATAATCTTTCAGTTTAATTCATTTAAGTAGTCCCACCGACACAAGGAAATCACGAATGAGCGGCATAGCCACCTCGGGATCATCAGTGTCACGAGTGGCACTTTCCACCGGACACATTCCTGTACCAGCACGATTCACGATATGGTCCACCTCATTGCGGCATTCCACATTGACACCTGCATCCTGAAGCACCTTCCTGGCACCCGTGCTCATAGTGATGGCATAGACACTGGAGATGCAACCCTTGACGAGGAGCAAAGCCGCACCACGCCCTATGACACGATCGGCTATAGCACCGCCCTTCACAGCATCAGAATGATCTGTGACGAGCCTGTACAGGTCAATGACTCCACCATTTTTGAAATAATGAAGCGAGCCGTCAACCGACCTCACCACGCCCCTGCAAGCGCCTTCGTCTATGAGTTTCACAAGATTTTCCATATCACATTGCGAAATTACAAAAAATCGTCCATTCGTCCAAGCACAACACAGCACAAATGGAAATAAAAAAAATCGTAAACATTTCTGCTTACGATTCTTTAGTAGTGAAACAGGGACTCGAACCCTGGTTTCCGCCGTGAGAGGGCGGCGTCCTAGACCGCTAGACGATATCACCAATTGTTGTTATGTGTAGTGAAACAGGGACTCGAACCCTGGTTTCCGCCGTGAGAGGGCGGCGTCCTAGACCGCTAGACGATATCACCAATTGCGTTGCAAAATTAGTACAAATATTTTTACCGTGCAAGTTTTTGAGCAAAAAATTTCAAATAAAATGCAAAATAGCCCGTTTTTTCACTTTATTTGCCCAAACATAGCATGCGTTACACATATTTTTTGTAATTTAGCACATTATATTGACTGTGGTCAAACACAGGTAAACATTAAAACAAAACAACATGGCAAACAAAAGACAATTAAAGAAAGCCATTTGCCGCGCATGCGGTGAAATAGCTAGTGAGTGCATCTTTGCTTCTGAACTCTTAGTTAACGAAGCTGACATTGAAAACTGGGACAAGATCATCGTTGACGTTGCCCTCCTTCAGGCCGAGGCAGTGAACCGTGTTTCTGAATCATTCAAGCAGCTCCCCAAAGACTTCGCTACAGTAAAAGAATATAAGAAAGCTCGCAACGCACATGCTAAGCAAGTAGTGAAAGGCATCAACGACATGATGACCGAAACCCTCAAGGGCGTCGCTGCTAAAATGAACGCCCTCATGCCCAAGAAGGCTTAATATCTTTATTTAATAAACAAGCTAACTATGAACCTAGCAGGATGGATTTTGAAAAAAGCGGGATGGAAATTTGCGATAAACATCCCTCCCACCCCCAAATGTGTAATCGCTATTGCTCCACACACGAGTAACTGGGATTTCATCCTGGGCGAGTTAGCCATTCGCTCAGTGGGAATGAAAGCCGGATTCCTCATGAAGGACACATGGTTTTTCTTCCCCCTGGGCTATTTTATGCGTGCCATAGGCGGCATACCTGTCAAGCAAAGCAAGCACACCCGTGTCACCGATGACGTGGTTGAGGCGTTCAACACCCACGACGAGCTCGTGATAGGGCTCACACCTGAAGGCACCAGGTCACGCAACGAGAAATGGCGCACAGGCTTCATGCACATAGCACGCGAGGCCAACGTGCCACTGGCTCTTGCTTACATCGACTATGGAACCCGCACTGTGTGCATAGACCGCTTCTATGAACTTTCCGGCGACATTGACAACGACATGGCAGGAATCAAGGAATACTTCAGCCACTTCACGGCCAAGTTCCCCGAAAAGTTCGGTTACTAACAACTCAACAATTATGCTCAACCGCAATTTCAACATAGCGCTCATCGAGAGCAACATCACTTGGGGAGACAAAGAAGCCAACCTCAAGCAGCTGCGCAACGACATCAACAATCTCGACAGCAGTGTAGACCTCATTGTTTTGCCCGAAATGTTCTCAACAGGATTTATCACTGACGACAAGGACAAAGCTTTAGAACTTGCCGAGCGCAACTCGGGAGACACCATGCGCATGCTCCACGACATTGCCAGCGAGCGCCAGACAGCAATATGCGGCAGCTTCCTTGCATCCACCGCCGGACAGGTGTTTAACCGTGCTTTCTTCATCGAGCCCAACGGTGACGACACTTTTTATGACAAGAGGCACCTATTTGCCTTTGGCGGCGAGGACAAGGTGTATCACCAGGGGCACACCCAGGCTCCCATTGTGAGATTCAGGGGCATGAACATCAAGCTCGTGGTGTGCTATGACCTCAGGTTCCCGGTATTTTGCCGCACCAGGAAAAACGACTACGACATAATGGTAGTAGTGGCCAACTGGCCCACTTCGCGCCAGCGCGTGTGGAACACACTCTTAACAGCGCGTGCCATGGAGAACGAGTGCTATGTGTGCGGCGTAAACAGGCGCGGCACTGACGAGGCGGGCGTGGCTTATGGCAGCGGCTCGTCGGTCATCATAGACTTCAAAGGCAAGACGGTGGCACAAACATCTGAGCAATCACCCATCGCCGCCGCATCACTGTCGCCCGAAGCCCTGGACACATTCCGCACCAAGTTCCCCGCATGGCGTGACGCCGACGATTTCACCCTCCACATCTAGCTCCCAAAAAGCCCACACCGCCGGGCAACTATACAACAACTATACAGCAATAGGACTAACTCGCACAAATCTTAACTGACAGAAATTAGAAGTATTTTTTTCTTCGTATTCTTAAGAACATAAAAGACACAAATTTTAATTATAATTTCTGTCAGTCTTAAGCCCGTTTCTGCCCGTTGAACCCAATTGTTGTATGGTTAGCACTGCCGGTTTTAAAAGTTAACGATTGTAGTTTATCGTTTAAACCGCTTAAAGTTTATGCCCAGCACACGTTAGAGTGGCTCAAAACTTGCTAGTTTGGAATTATTCTTGTACTTTTGTATTGTTTTTTAAAGGTACAATAAAAGTGAAAAATTTCATCCTACGCACCATATCGGGCGCGGTCTATGTAGCGCTCATCATTTCATCCATATTATTGCTGGACAACTCCCCCATTGCTTACAACTTGTTAATGTCGGTTTTCATCACATTAGGCATTAACGAAATCTACAAGATGACAAGCAAAGAGGAGGCCGAATCATGGTTCATTTTCATCATCGACGCCATGGGCGGCATAGGCATGTTCCTGTCATTCTACTACATGAGCATCGAGGAAGATTCCACTCATGGCCTGTGGCTGATTCCCATCGCCGCATATCTGCTTGCTCGCTGCATCATTCAGCTATACCGTCCCAAGCAAAATGCCCTCCACAGCCTGGAGCGCTCGTTCTTTGCTATGTGTTATGTGGCATTGCCGCTCTCTATGACCAACAGCATCATCGCCATGAGCTCACCCCGGGCACTACTGGCAATTTTCTGTTTCATTTGGATTAATGACACCGGTGCATTTCTCACCGGCATCACGCTGGGACGCCACAAGATATTTGAACGTGTGTCACCCAAGAAGTCCTGGGAAGGATTTGTGGGTGGCATAGCATTTTGCATCGCTGCGGCATTTGCATGCAACTATGTGCAGATACTCAATGATTTCTTCCAGATTCCCCGCATTGAGGTTTGGGTGGGATTAAGTGTCATTGTGGCTTTAGCCGCGACATTTGGAGACTTCACCGAGTCGCTCATCAAGCGCACCCTTGACGTCAAGGACTCAGGCAACATCCTGCCTGGACACGGCGGCATCCTCGACCGCATCGACAGCCTGTTGCTGGTGGCTCCGGCCGCTTTCATCTTTCTTGCATTAGTAATTTATAACCATATTATTCCATTGCAATGAGCAACCACCGTTATGACATGAGAGGCGTATCGGCCTCAAAGGACGATGTCCATCACGCAATTAAAAACATCGACAAAGGTTTGTACCCCAAAGCATTCTGCAAGATCATCCCCGACATTCTGGGTGGAGATCCTGAGTATTGCAACATAATGCATGCCGACGGAGCCGGTACCAAGTCTTCACTGGCCTATGTGTACTGGAAAGAGACCGGAGACCTGAGCGTGTGGAAAGGCATAGCACAGGACGCAATCGTCATGAACATTGACGACCTGCTGTGCGTGGGAGCGACTGAGGGCATCCTCCTGTCGTCGACCATAGGCCGCAACAAGAATCTCATACCCGGCGAGGTAGTGAGCGCACTCATCAACGGAACACAGGAATTCCTTGACCGTCTCAATGAAATGGGCGTCAACATCATCTCAACCGGCGGCGAGACAGCCGACGTGGGCGACCTGGTGCGCACCGTCATCGTTGACAGCACCGTCACATGCCGCATGCGCCGCGACCAGGTCATCGACAACGCCAACATCAAGGGCGGAGACGTGATTGTGGGCCTTGCATCATTTGGACAGGCCACCTATGAGGACTGCTATAACGGCGGCATGGGCAGCAACGGACTCACCTCGGCACGTCACGACGTGTTCAGCAAATACATCGCACAAAAGTACCCTGAGAGCTATGACCAGGCAGTACCCGACGAGCTGGTGTACTCAGGAAACATCAAGCTCACTGACGCCATCGAAGGCATAGACATCAATGCCGGACAGATGGTGCTCTCCCCCACCCGCACTTATGCACCAGTGATACGCACCCTGCTTGACGAGATGCGTCCTGCGGTACACGGCATGGTTCATTGCACCGGCGGAGCACAGACCAAGGTGATGCACTTTGTCGAAAACAAGCATGTGACCAAGGACAACATGTTCCCCATTCCTCCACTGTTCAAGACCATCAAGGAACAAAGCGGAACCGACTGGAAGGAAATGTACCAGGTGTTCAACATGGGACACCGCATGGAGATTTATGTTGACCCCAGCGATGCACAGGCTGTAATTGACATTGCTAAACGCTACAACATTGACGCGCAAGTCATAGGCCATGTGGAAGATGCTCCCAGCAACAAGCTCACCATCATCTCTCCCGAAGGCACATTTGAGTATTAAGCAACTTATAGCTTACTTACGGTTATTTAGATGAAACACACCACAGGCATATTAACTATCCTGTTACTCACACTGCTGTGGGTAACCGCAACCGGATGCGCCGACATTGCCGGCAACGATGGCAAATGGCCTGACAAGCTTGTGGTGGGAACCCTGTACAGTCCGTCGGGGTTTTTCATCATGCGCAACGACACCATGGGATATGACTATGACAGGATATGCAACTTTGCCAGTTCCAAGGGCATTCCTCTGGAATTCAAAGTGGCATCATCACTCAACCAGCTCATATCCATGCTCAACAACGGCGAGGTGGACATTCTGGCAACCGAAGTGCCCAACTCCAGCGAGTATCGCAAGCAGGTGATCAACTGCGGTGCAATCAACGAGACACGCCCCGTACTGGTGCAACACACCGGCACTGACAAAATCACACAAGTGACGCAACTGGCAGGACAGGAGGTGTGTGTGGCTGCAACAACAAAGTATGAGACGCTGGCCAACCACATCAACAGCGAGCTGGGCGGAAAGGTTAACATACGCACCATCCCCGCCGACTCTGTTTCGACCGACGATTTGCTCGACATGGTATCTAACAACGAGATCAAATACACCATTGTAGACAGCGACATTGTCATGCTCAATGCTTCATACTATGATGACCTGGACGTGACAGTCACATTGGGAACGTCGCAAACGTCATCATGGGCAGTGAGTCTCAAGAACAAATGGCTGGCCGATAGCATTGACCAGTGGAGCACGTCGAACAATGCCACCGAGTACTCCAAGACAGCCATGGAGCGATATTTCAAGAAGAGCAAGGTTAACGAGGAAGAGACATCACTTGTAAACGAGATACCGCATCTGGGTGGCGGACCCGGCACTGGCACTCGTGGCGGATGGGGAACTCCAAAAAGCGACGGGCCTCTTGTGCACAAGATTCCCACGCAAAACTATCCCAGTTCCTCTGGACATAACTCTTCAAGCTCATCGAGCTCATCGAGCACATCTTACGCTCACTACAGCGGTACCGCCACCACTTATGAGCAACTGTTCATGCGATATGCAGGAGAATCAGGATTTGACTGGCATGTGCTCAGAGCTATTGCCAAGGTTGAGTCAAACTTTAACAGCAACGCGGTGTCATGGGCCGGGGCTCGTGGACTGATGCAAATCATGCCCAGCACAGCCAGAGGTCACGGCGTGGATCCTAACGACTTGTTTGACCCCGAAGTGAGCGTGAGGGTGGCTGCACAATGCCTGCGCTCTCTCAACAACAAATTCCTCACACGCATCCCCAACCGGGAACAACGCATCAAGTTTGTGCTGGCATCTTACAATGCAGGTGCCGGTCATGTGATGGATGCAATGGCTCTTGCTCAAAAATATGGCAAGAACCCACAAGTGTGGGAAGGCAATGTTGAGGAAGCAATCTTGTGGAAATCAAGCCCGCAATATTATAACGACCCTGTGTGTCGATTTGGATATTGCCGTGGACGAGAAACTGTTAACTATGTAATCAAAGTACAACGCAACTATTGATATAACTAATTCAAACATATATATTATTATGAGAAAAAAGTATTTTACCGTAGCAGTAGTGCTGTCGCTGGCAGCAACTTTAACACTGAGTTCATGTCTTGGCAGCTTTGCCCTCACCAACAAGGTGCTGACATGGAACCGCCAAGTGGGCGACAAGTTTGTAAATGAAATCGTATTCTTTGCCCTGTGGGTACTTCCCGTTTACGAGCTCTCAATGCTTGCTGATATTACAGTGATCAATTCTATCGAGTTCTGGTCAGGCGAAAACCCCGTTATTGCTCAGACCAAGGTTATTGACGGCAAAGATGCACGTTATCTCGTAAAGAGCGACAAGGGTGGTTATACTATCACTAATCTTGACGACAAGACCACAGTTCAATTCAACTTTGACGCAAAGGACAACTCTTGGTCAATCGAGTCTAATGGTGAAGAGCACAAGCTGTTTACCTATGTAGACGACACTCACATCAAGGTTGCCAACAAAGACGGCGGCTTTGACGATGTAGAACTGAGCGACCAGGGTGTATGGGCTTATGAGCAGAACGCCATTGCACAGTCTGAGCAATACGCAAGTCGCTAACATTACTCTCCACCACACCACAAAGTCCTCCTGCGATTTAGCATCAAGGAGGACTTTTATATTTTTACCACGTCAGGGGTTGTCAGGGACAACAATGTTTCCTTATTTAGAGAGTGCTAGGCGCAAACCTATGTAGCAGTCGCTATCAGAGGGAATGCCGCGGTCGCCACGGAAAGCCACACGGCATCCACTCACGACACCATCCCAGCCGCCACCACGGTAAACACGGCGCGAACCGCTGCCAGGACCTATGGGGTCAGTCTGAGCACCACTATTATAATTGCCATACCAATCCTGACACCACTCCCACACGTTGCCGCTCATGTCATAGATTCCCAGTTCATTCGCAGCCTTTGTGGCTACAGGGTGCGTTTTACCTTTACACCATGCCACCTCAGACAAGTTGTTGCTGCCACTGTACTGGTTGCCGTTGTTGGCGCCTCCACGGGCAGCATACTCCCACTCTGCCTCGGTGGGCAAACGGAAATCCTGACCTGTGAGCGAATTAAGTTTTTGAATAAAATCTTGACAGTCATACCATGAGACTTGTTCAACCGGGAGGTCATCACCTCTGTGATATGAAGGATTATCTCCCATCACAGCTTGCCACAACGCCTGCGTCACCTCGGTTCTGCCTATGTAGTAATCACTGAGGATTACAGTATGAACAGGTCTCTCGTCGCTGCCTATGTGTTGTTGCTCACTTGTGGCACCCATCTCAAACGTGCCGCCAGGGACATGTACCATGTCAAATGTCACACCATTAACTGTGACTACACCGTTAAAGTCTGTCGACTGAGGCTCCCCCTCGGAATCGGTGTCATCAGTCACAGCATTGATATCAGAATCTGGACTGGTATTCGAATCTGGACCGGACTCTTTTTTATTTATTCCGATAACTACCACAATCAAGACAGCAGCGGCCGCGACAACTAGTACCCACAAGAATTTTATCAATCTTGACGAAGGTTTAGCTCCTGTAGGTGTAGGTACTTTCTGGACATTAGGTTTGATAACGGTATCCTCGTTGATTACCACGTTATTAGTCGCACATTCTAAGTTTGCAGCAAAAGCTTCTATTGACGGTGTGCGCTGGCTCTTGGTACGCATTGCCGCCACAATAGCGTTAACCACATGATATGACACACCTTTTTCCAGCAACTTAGCCAGTGGAAGACCTTCGTCGATGACACTTGAGGCCTCAGGAGGTGTTTCGCCTGTCAAGAGTTTGAACAGAGTCGCAGCCAGAGAATAGACATCGCTCTGTGGCGAAAACTCTCTAATGCCATTTACACTGTATTGCTCGAGCGGAGAATAACCGCGGCTAAAGCATGCCGCCGTGGTTGTGTTGTTACAGTTTTCTTCATCAAACTGTTTCGCAACCCCGAAGTCTATGACAAGTATCTCACCGTCCTTACTACGCCTCATCAAGTTGTTGGGCTTGATATCCAGGTGATTGAGACCTTTGCTGTGGATATAGGACAGAGCACTGGCAACCTTCTTGATGTAATCAACAGCCTCATGCTCAGGAATTGAGCCGCGTCGTTTCACCATATCGCCTAGCGAACCTCCATCAACATATTCCATCACATAATAGGCGGTGTCATTTTCCTCGAAAGTATCATGGATTCTCACGATATTGGGGTGCCTGAGCTTAAAGATGGTTTTCGCTTCCTTCACAAACTTGCGCTTATAGTGATCCACCGTCTTGCGGTTGCCTGCCGTGGGAACAGTCACATGGCTGGTTGTAGCATCACGCTCACAATACTCGTTAAAGAAAAATTCCTTCACAGCAACCTTAGCCCCTAGCCCCGTCTGCACAGCCAGATAGGTAATGCCGAAACCTCCATGTCCCAACACACCCAGTATCTTGTATCTTCCACCCTGTAGCAGAGTGCCCGCTTTTAATGATTTATCCATATATTTATATATTCACCCCAATACAACATAGGGGCATTGCAATCACAAAGTTAGCAATATTTTCCCAAAGAAGTATAATACCCCAGCTATTTTTGGATAAATACATGATGCGATGATGCAATGCACACACAACATGACACCTTATTGCCAGTGCAAGCCGCTAAGGATGGAACACCCTAAAACTGTACCCGGCAGAGCATCCCTTGCTAGTGGTTTCGCATAAATTGTTGCAAAACAGTTCGCCACTAAAAAGTGTCGTAATCCACTATCTCTGTGTTAGTTAAGCCGTTTTTTAGTGGCGAAACTATTTGATATATACTAGCAACTATACCAGGTAGATCATTCCCTGCTACTGGTACTGCAGTAGTAATTGCAAAAAAAGTTCGCTACTAAAAAGTGTCGTAATCCGCTATCTCCGTGTTAGTTAAACCATTTTTTAGTGGCGAACTTTTTAAAAAAATATTCTAGAACTGTACTTGGTAGTGCACCCCCTGCCACTGGTTCTGCATAAGTTGCTACACGAAAAAGAAGTATAGATTAGCAGATTATCCAGGCTGACGCCTTAGTGCCCTATATGTTGGGCGGACATCCCAGTGTTAGCCCACCAGATAGCCCACCACAAAGCGCTATCAGGAAAAATCGGGATCCATGATTTTTTGTATTTTATTAGGTGTAGCCACATTTTCGTCATAGTGGATGACAGTTGTGGCTAAGCCACAATGTGAGACATGACATGGGTGCAGGCCGAAGCTCGCTTCGAGAAGGCATCCATGCCATGGCGCATACTCAGGATCTAACTGAGCGTTATCTACTATGACATTTTCCTTTTAATTATCTATATTAGGCATGGTCTGCTTATGGCATCTTTATTCCAGGCATATCGTCCTGCATTTGCAAGCCTTCATGACTGGCTACCGTATTCCATCCCGATGCGATGGTCACGACGTGACACCAACCTGAATTATCCGCTAATCCCAAAGAAGTTCGCAGTTTTGGGTACACAAGAGATACACACACAAAAAAAACGAGCTACAGCGTTCCGTGTCGTGGCAGCGCTGTGCTCGTTTTTAATTTTCAGTTTTCAGAGACTACTGATTAGGCGTTCTTAGCCTTTTCAACGATAGCCTTGAAAGCCTCGGGGTTATTCATTGCCAGGTCGGCAAGAACTTTGCGGTTGATCTGGATACCAGCCTTGTGGATGAGACCCATCAGCTTGCTGTAAGAAAGATCCTCCAGGCGAGCTGCAGCGTTGATACGCTGGATCCAAAGGGCGCGGAAGTTGCGTTTTTTCTTCTTACGGTCAGCATAAGCATAAGTAAGACCCTTCTCCCAAGTGTTCTTGGCAACGGTCCAGACGTTCTTACGAGCGCCGAAATAACCTCTTGTAAGTTTTAAGATTTTCTTGCGTTTAGCTCTAGAAGCTACGTGATTTACTGATCTTGGCATTTTTTAAAATCGTTTTGAATGTCAGCGGTTTGACTGGCAAACTCTTAGTGCTGGGCATTCGGTTAATAAAAATGATAAAAATCTCTTTTTGAAAGATAAAAGTGAGAAACGTGTTGAAATTACTTCTTCACGAGCATCAGGCGAACAGAGTTGATGTTAGCTTTGTCCACGATACTAACGTGAGTGAGTCTTCTCTTTTGCTTCTTAGTCTTCTTAGTCAAGATGTGACTTTTGTAAGCGTGACCTCTTTTGATCTTTCCTGTTCCGGTAAAGGAGAACCTTTTTT